>DASPVJ010000410.1:0-2173 GCA_035622435.1 Xanthobacteraceae bacterium
TTTTATGAGACAGCGAAATTCTGAGAGGCCCCCTCACCCGGATCGCTTCGCGATCCGACCTCTCCCCGCAAGCGGGGAGAGGTGAACTCACCCCCGCAGCACGCCGCCGGTCTTCTTGCCGACCTCGGCGACGATCTTGGCGCCGACCGCTTCGATTTCCGCGTCGGTCATGGTGCGATCGCGCGGCTGCAAGGTGACCGCGATGGCGATCGACTTCTTGCCGGGCGCGATGCCGGGGCCTTCGTAAACATCGAACACGGCGACGCCGGCGACGAGCTTGCGGTCGACCGATTGCGCCGCGCGCACGATGTCGCCTGCCTTGACCGCGCGCTCGACCACAAAGGCGAAGTCGCGCTCGATCGGCTGGAACGGCGAGAGTTCGAGCACCGCGCGCGCGCGCGTCGCCTTGGCTTTCGGTTGCGGGATGCGCTCCAGGATCGCCTCGAAGGCGACGAGCGGCCCCTCGGCGCCGAGCGCCTCCAGCGTCTTGGGATGCAGTTCGCCGAAGTGCCCGAGCACGTTCTGCGGCCCGATCTGGATCGTCCCCGACCGACCGGGGTGAAACCAAGCCGGGCCGCCCGGCACCACTTGCAGGGCCTGCGCCGGCGCGCCGGCGGCGAGGAGCACGGCGAGCGCATCCGCCTTGGCGTCGAACGCGTCGACCTCGGCGGTCGGGCTCGACCAATGGCGACCGCCGCCGCCCGCCTTGGCGAGCCGGCGCCGCACGCCGGCGGCGGCGGTGAACTGGTCCTCCGGCCGGTCGCCCCTGTAGATCGGGCCGACCTCGAACAGGGCCACGTCCGCAAAGCCGCGGTCCGCATTGGCTTGCGCCGCCTTCGCCAGGCCGGGGATGAGGCTCGGGCGCATGTCGGAGAGTTCGGCCGCGATCGGATTGGCGAGCGCCAGCGCCGCAGCGCCGCCGCCGAAGAGTTCCGCCTCGGTCCGCGCGATGAACGACCACGTGACCGCCTCGGCCATGCCGCGGGCGGCAAGCGCCCGGCGCGCCTTGCCGGTGCGCACTTGCGCTGTCGTCAGCACCGGCTTGCGCGGGTTTTCGCCGCGATCGAACGGGGTCGATGGCACCCGGTCGACGCCGAGGATGCGCACCACCTCTTCGACCACGTCGGCCTTGCCCTCGATGTCGGGCCGCCACGTCGGCACGGCGATCTTCACCGTCTCGCCTTGCCCGGCGACGAAGAAGCCGAGGCGGTTGAGCACGCCCCGCACCTCGGCAAAGCGCACGCTTAGGCCGGCAAGGCGCCGCAGTTCGTTGAGCGGGAAGGCGATGATGCGGTCTTCGGGGCGTGCGTCGCCGGCGACGACGATCTGCGACGGCGCGCCGCCGCAGAGGTCGAGCACCATCCTGGTCGCCATTTCGAGCCCCGGCACCATGAACGCCGGGTCGACGCCGCGCTCGAACCGGTAGCGCGCATCCGACTGGATGCCGAGCTTGCGGCCGGTCTGCGCCACGTTTGCCGGCTCCCACAGGGCCGATTCGATCAGCACGTCGGCGGTCGCGTCGGAGCAGCCGGTCGCCTCGCCGCCCATGATGCCGGCAAGCGATTCGACGCCGGTGCGGTCGGCGATCGCGCACATGCTCTCGTCGAGTTCGTAGGTGCGGCCGTCGAGCGCCGCGAGCTTCTCTCCGGCGCGCGCGCGGCGCACCACGAGATCGCCGGCGACCTTGGCGGCGTCGAACACGTGCAGCGGCCGGCCGCGGTCGTAGGTGATGAAATTGGTGATGTCGACGAGCGCATTGATCGGGCGCAGTCCGATGGCGATGAGGCGGCGTTGCAGCCACGCGGGCGAGGGGGCGTTCTTCACCCCGCGCACCAGGCGCAGCGCGAAGCCCGGACACAGCGACTCCGTCGTGCCGAAATCGAGGGTCACCGACACCGGGCAGGGGAATTCGCCCTTCACCGCCTTCACGGGCGCATCCTTGAAGGTGCCGAGGTCGGCGGCGGCGAGGTCGCGGGCGATGCCGTGGACGGCGGTGCAGTCGGGCCGGTTGGGTGTCAGGTTGATCTCGATTATCGGATCGTCGATTCCGGCCCAATGCGCATAGGGCGTGCCGACCGGCGCGTCGGCGGGAAGATCGATGATGCCGTCGTGATCGTCGGAAATCTCGAGCTCCGCTTCCGACATCAGCATGCCGCGGCTCTCGACGCCGCGG
>DASPVJ010000411.1:0-12154 GCA_035622435.1 Xanthobacteraceae bacterium
TTGAGGAACATCTCCTTGGTGAGCGTCGTGCCCTTGCGCAGCGAGAGCAACGCCAGCATCTGGTATTCTTTGCCGGTGAGATGGACACGAGCCGCGCTGACCTCAACCGTCTTGGTGTCGAGGTTGACGACGAGGTCGCCGGTCTGAATAACCGATTGAGCATGCCCCTTGGAGCGCCGCACGATGGCGTGGATGCGCGCGACCAATTCGTCCTTGTGGAACGGCTTGGTCATGTAATCATCGGCGCCGAAGCCGAGACCCCTGACCTTGTCCTCGATTCCGGCGAGGCCGGTGAGGATCAGGATCGGCGTCTTGACCTTTGACACGCGCAGGCTCCGCAGCACTTCGAAGCCCGACATATCCGGAAGATTCAGATCGAGGAGGATGATGTCGTAGTCATAGATCTTACCGAGATCGATCCCCTCCTCGCCGAGATCGGTCGTGTAGACGTTGAAGCTCTCGGATTTGAGCATCAACTCAATCGATTGCGCTGTGGCGCTATCGTCTTCGATCAGCAATACGCGCATGCCAGTCCCCTTCTTCGCCGCGCGACTTAAGGTCGGCACGCCCCTGAGGCGGCCCCCGAAAAACGCCTTGGGACAAACTGATTCGAGACTGTAAACGCGCTATGGTTAACAAAACCTGATTCATCCGCGCAAGCGTTCCCTAGGCAAATTCCTGCGAATCGCCTTAAGATGTTGCCTGAGAGTGGTTTTTCGGCCACCTAGATGCTCATGTATCAAGTTAAGTTTCGGCGCTAACCGACTCATGAGACTCGCCCCTCCGCTACGGCCAGGCGAGCCGTCGTATTCCCAAGGACGACGCAATGATTAACGGCCCGGGTAAATACAGCGTTAAGATCGGCGTTGCGGAGGTAACCAAAGCCTCCCGGCCGGCGGCGGCCGCGTCATGAAGGCGTTGGCCGAGCAGATCAACGAACTTGACGGTATCGACATCTACGGCCGCGTGGTCGGGGTGCGCGGGCTGATGGTCGAGGTGGCCGGTCCGCTCTACGCCATGTCAGTCGGCGCCCGCGTCATCGTCGAGACGCCAGCCAAGAACATTCCGTGCGAAGTGGTCGGGTTTTCCGGCGGTAATGCGCTGTTGATGCCGTTTGCTCCGCTCGAAGGTGTGCGGCGCGGATGCCGGGCCTTGGTGACGTCGGTTGCCGGCGCCGTGCGGCCTTCGCCCGGCTGGCTCGGTCGCGTGGTCAATGCCCTCGGCGAGCCAATTGACGGCAAGGGTCCGCTACTGCACGGACCTTCACCCTATCCATTCCGCAATACGCCGCCGCTCGCGCATGCGCGCCGCCGGGTTGGCGCTCCACTCGACCTCGGCGTGCGCGCGCTCAATGCGTTCATCACCTGCTGCCGCGGCCAGCGCATGGGCATTTTCGCCGGCTCCGGCGTCGGCAAGTCGGTGCTGTTGTCGATGCTGGCGCGCAACGTGGTGGCCGACGTATCGGTGATCGGCCTCGTCGGCGAGCGCGGGCGGGAGGTGCAGGAGTTCCTGCAGGACGATCTCGGTCCGACTGGCCTCGCCCGTTCCGTCGTCGTGGTGTCGACCTCCGACGAGCCGGCCCTGATGCGGCGCCAGGCCGCTTACCTCACCCTCGCCATCGCCGAATACTTCCGCGACGAGGGCAAGGACGTGCTGGTGCTGATGGACTCGGTCACCCGCTTTGCCATGGCGCAGCGCGAGATCGGGCTCTCCGCCGGCGAGCCGCCCACCGCCAAAGGGTACACGCCGACGGTGTTCACCGAGCTGCCGCGCCTATTGGAGCGCGCCGGGCCGGGCGTGCAGCAGGGCACCATCACCGGCATTTTCAGCGTGCTCGTCGACGGCGACGACCACAACGAGCCGGTCGCCGATGCGGTGCGCAGCACCCTTGACGGCCACATCGTGATGGAGCGCGCCATCGCCGAGCGCGGCCGCTATCCGGCGATCAACGTGCTCAAGTCGGTGTCCCGCACCATGCCGCGCGCGGCCGACCCGGCGCACCTTGCGAGCGTCAACCGCGCCCGCCAGGTGATGGCGACCTATGCCGACATGGAGGAATTGATCCGCCTCGGCGCCTACCGGGCCGGATCGAGCGCGCCGGTCGACGAGGCGATCCGCCTGCACGAGCCGCTCGAGCGCTTCCTCGCCCAGGGCAAGGACGAGGCGACCGGCCTGACCGAAGGCTACGCCTGGCTCGAGCAAATCCTAGGGGCCGCGGAAACCGAAAACTAACGTTGACATGGCAGGATCGATCACGGTGCACGACGGTGCCATCTTACCAGTGCCGTTTCGGGTAGGGCGAGCGCACCAAGCCCTCGAGGCTTCGGGGAGTACGAGTCGATGAAGTCGCGTGAGACGCTCATTCGCCTGAAGAAGTTTCAGGTCGACGAGAAACGCCGCAAGGTCATGCAGATCGAAGGCATGATTGCCGAGTTCGACCGCATGGCGGCCGATCTCGATCGTGAGATTCTCGCCGAGCAGGAGCGCGCCGGCATCCACGATCCCGCCCATTTCGCCTACCCCACCTACGCCAAGGCGGCGCTCGCCCGGCGCGACAATCTCAAGCGCTCGGCCGACGAGCTCAAGGGCCAGCTGGAGGACGCGCGCGCGGCGCTGGCCGAGGCCTTCGAGGAACTCAAGAAGGTCGAATTGCTCGACGAGCGCGACCAGATGCGCGAGCGCGCCAGCGAGGACATGCGCGAGCAGGCGGAACTCGACCGCATCGGTTTGATGCGTCACCGCGACGGCATCGGCGCCTGACCGCGGCCCTGCGTAAATCCTGATTGCAAGCCGGCGACGGACTCGACGCGGCCCGCCCGGCCCGGCGATAATGCCGGGAAGGCGCAAATCCCGCTGGGCTGGGGGTCAGGAATGCCGGGGGCTCAATCCGAGGTCGTGACGCCGGCGGATTTGGTGGCGCTCATCGCCGCCGTGGCCAAGGGCGACGATGCCGCGGCGTTCGACCGGCTCTACGCCGCGACCCGGTCGAAACTCTACGGCGTCGTGCTGCGTATCTTGCGACGGGCCGACCTCGCCGACGAAGTCATGCAGGATGCGTACCTGCGCATCTGGCGCAGCGCCGGGGAGTTCGATCCCAGCCGGGCAACCCCGATCACCTGGATGGTCGCGATCGCGCGCAATCGGGCGCTCGATGTCGTGCGCAAGAAGGGTGAAGCCTCGATCGAGGAGGAGGCGCAGGCGATGGAGGCGGCGTCCGACGAGCCGAGCCCGCTCGCCCGCCATGAGATGACGGACGCGCTGCGGCGCCTGCTCGCGTGCCTCGGCGACCTGGAGGAGGAGCGGCGCCGGCTGGTGCTGCTCGCCTACTACAGCGGCTGGAGCCGCGAGCAGCTGGCGGAAAAATTCGAGACGCCGATCAACACCGTGAAGACCTGGCTGCGGCGCAGCCTGCTGCAGATTCGGGAGTGCCTCGGATCATGATCGAGAACCCGGATAAGGAAGTCCTGGCCGCCGAGTACGTGCTCGGCACGCTCGATTTCGCCGAGCGCGCCCAGGCGCAGCGGATGATCGCGTCCGACCCGGCCTTTGCCGCCCTGGTGGGCGACTGGGAACGCAGGCTCGGCGAACTCAACGTGCTGGTGGCCCCGGTCGAGCCGCCGCCGGCGATCCTCGACAAGATCAAGGCGCGCCAGGCAAGCGGCGACCCGGTCGCCGACGTCCTGGCGCCGGAGCCGCCGCCCGCCGAACCGGCGCCGGCGGCGGAGCCGCTGCTCGGCGAGGCGCCGGTGGCCGCGCCGCCGCTGGTCGAGCCGCCCGTGATCGAGCCGCCGGTGAGCGCGGCGCCCGCGATCGAGCCGGTCGCTGTCGCGCCGCCGCCGCGCCCGCAGCCGCCGGCGCGCGCCGCCGCGGCCCCGGCCGAGGTCATCGCGCTGCGCCGCCGCGCGCGGCGCTGGCGCGGGGCGACGTTCGCGGTCGCCGCGCTCGCCGCCGCGTTCGCCGGCCTGGTGGTGGTGCGCGAAATGCGGCCCGAGCTGATGCCGGATCAGCTCAAGCCGAACACCGTCCCGGTCGAGGTGGTCAAGATCGTCGAGGTGCCCTCGCCCCGGCCCGCCCAATACGTGGCGGTGCTGCAGCGCGACGCCGCCTCGCCGGCGTTCCTGCTCACGTTCGATCTCGACAAGCGCACCCTGACCGTGCGCACCGTCGGCGCTCCGCGCCAGGCCGGCAAGAGCTACGAGCTGTGGCTGGTGTCGGACCGCTTCGCAGCGCCGCGCTCCCTCGGCCTGATCGGCAACGATGAATTCACCCAGCGGGCGCAGCTGGCAAACTACGACGCCGTCACCATCAACCGGGCGACCTACGCGGTGTCGCTCGAGCCGGAAGGCGGCTCGCCGACCGGCAGGCCCACGGGGCCGGTGCTCTACAGCGGCAAGCTCCTGCAGGCGACGCCCGCGACCTTCGCCGCCCCGTCGCCGTAACAGCACGACGCGTCACAGCCGCCCCCGGGCACTTCGTCCCGGGGGTGTCGCGGACGGTTGAAAATCATCCGCCTCAGCGGATGGATGGGCTGTCGGTCGTGCTGTAGGCGGCGGGCTTGCCGGCCTTGACCACCACGCCCTGGGTGCGGATGCGCGCGGTCTCGGCGTCCATGGCGGTGACGCGCGCCGTAATCCCGACGGCCACCACGACGATCGCGGCCATCAGGGCGACCACCACGATCTTCAGATGGGTGGTGCGGCTGGCCGACGTGAGCGAATGGTTCATGGCGATCCCCCGAGGTCGCCCATTGGTCGCCGCAATCGGGCAAAAGGTTCAAAGGCAGCGCTCATCAGATGCTGCCGACGGTCTTGAGCCGCGCCCGCGGGTGGATTTCCGATTGCGACAGGACCGGGGTCTGCGCCCGGAACCGCTCGACGATGCCGCGCACGAACGGGCGGATGCCGGGCGAGGTCACCAGCACCGGCGCTTCCCCCTCGCGCCCCGCCTGCTCGAAGCGCTCGCGCACCAGCGCGATGAACTCGGAGAGCTTCGAGGGCTGCATGGCGAGGCTGCGCTCCTCGCCCTGGCCGACGATCGACTCGGCGAACGCCTGCTCCCACTTGGCCGAGAGCGCGATCAGCGGCACGTAGCCGGTGGGCGAAGTGTGCTGGGCGCAAATCTGGCGCGCGAGCCGCGCGCGCACGTGCTCGACCAGCATGGTCGGGTTGCGCGTATAGGCGATCGCGTCGGCGATCCCTTCCAGGATGGTGCTCAGATCGCGGATCGAGATGCGCTCGGCCAGGAGGATCTGCAGCACGCGCTGGATGCCCGAGGCGGTGATCTGCGAGGGCACGATGTCCTTGACCAGCTCGCCCTGCTCCTTGGGCAGCTCCTTCATCAGCTTCTGCACCTCCGCATAGGACAGAAGCTCGGACATGTTGGCCTTGAGCACTTCGGTCAGGTGGGTCGACAGCACGGTCGCGGCGTCGACCACCGTGTAGCCCTTGATCGCCGCTTCCTCCTTGAGCATGGGATCGAGCCAGGTCGCCGGCAGCCCGAAGGTCGGCTCGACCGTGTGCATGCCCGGCAGCGTCACCTGGGCGCCGGTCGGGTCCATCACCATGTACTGGCCCGGCCAGATCTTTCCCGTGCCGGCCTCGACCTCCTTGACCTTGATCACGTAGGTGTTGGCTTCGAGCTGGACGTTGTCGAGGATGCGCACCGCCGGCATGACGAAGCCCATTTCGGCGGCGAGCGAGCGGCGCAGCGCCTTGATCTGCTCGGTCAGGCGGTCGGAGCCGTCGGGCGAATTGACCAGCGGCAGCAGGGCGTAGCCGAGCTCGATCTTAAGGTCGTCGATCTTGAGCGCCGCGGCGATCGGCTCGTCGGTGGGCGCCGCCTTGACGTCGGCTTCGGCCTTGAGCGCGGCGGCCGCGGCTTGCGCGCGCGCGCGCTTCTCGATCGCGTAGGCGAGCGCCCCGGCGCCGCCGCCGAGCAGCACGAACGGGATCATCGGGATGCCGGGCAGGAGCGCCATCACCAGCATGGCGGCCGCCGACATGCCGAGCGCCTTGGGGTAGCCGGAGAGCTGCCGCAGCAGCGCCTGGTCGGCGGCGCCGGCGACGCCGGCCTTCGACACCAGGAGGCCGGCGGCGGTCGACACGATCAGCGCGGGGATCTGGGTCACCAGGCCGTCGCCCACGGTCAGCACCGTGTAGGTGTGGCCGGCCTCGGCGAACGCCATGCTCTGCTGGACGATGCCGACGATCATGCCGCCGATGATGTTGATGAACACCACCAGCAGGCCGGCGATCGCGTCGCCGCGCACGAATTTCGAGGCGCCGTCCATGGCGCCGTAGAACGCGCTCTCGTCCTCGAGCTGCTTGCGCCGCCGCCGCGCCTCCTTCTCGTCGATCAGCCCGGCCGAGAGGTCGGCGTCGATCGCCATCTGCTTGCCCGGCATGGCGTCGAGGTTGAACCGCGCCGCCACCTCGGCGATGCGCCCGGAGCCCTTGGTGATCACCACGAAATTGACGATCGCCAGGATGGTGAACACGATGATGCCGATCACGAAGTTGCCGCCCATGACGAAGTTGCCGAACGCCTGGATGACGTGGCCGGCGGCGGCGGTGCCTTCGTGGCCGTGGGCGAGGATGAGGCGGGTCGAGGCGAGGTTGAGCGCGAGCCGCAGCATGGTGGCGATCAACAGCACCGTCGGGAAGGCGGAGAACTCGAGCGGCGCGTGGATGAACAGCGCCGTCATCAGGATCAGCACCGAGAGGATGATCGAGACGGCGAGGAAGAGGTCGAGCAGCACCGGCGGCAGCGGCAGGATCAGCACCACCAGGATGGTCATCACCCCGATGGCGAGCGCGATGTCGCCGCGCTTGAGGAGGTCGACGATGTCGGAAAGCCGCGGGCGGGAAAGCCCGCGCGCCGCGCCCTGTGCTGCCGTCACGTCGGTCATGCGCAGGCGCCCAATCGAGCGGCGCAGCAAACGAAATCGTCATCCTGAGGGCGAGCGCGCGAAGCGCCGAGCGTCTCGAAGAATGGAAACAGGCGCAGTGCCTGCGGCCATCCTTCGAGACGGTCGCGCGCAAGGGCGCGCGACCTCCTCAGGATGACGGGGGAGTTGTTCGCCATTTCGCTATTCGCCGCTCGCCATTCGCCCGAGTCACGCGACGCTGCGCACTTCGCCGCCGCCCGGCGGCGGGATCGGCACGCCGTCGGCGGAATATTCGTTGAGCTTGTTGCGCAAGGTGCGGATCGAGATGCCGAGGATGTTGGCCGCGTGGGTGCGGTTGCCGAGGCAGTGCTTGAGCGTCTCCAGGATGAGGTCGCGCTCCACGTCGGCGACCGTGCGGCCGACCAGCGCGCGGGTCACCTGCTCGGCGGCGAAGGCCGCGTGGGCGACCGCGGCCGAGACGTGGCGCGGATCGTCGAGCCTTCCGCCGTCGGGCGAAAGGATCGCCTCGGCGCCGATCTCCGGGCCGCTCGCCAGCAGCACCGCGCGATGGATGGTGTTCTCGAGTTCGCGCACGTTGCCGGGCCAGCGGTTGACCACCAGCTGGCGCCGCGCCTCCGCCGAGAGCGGGCGCAGCGGCAGCCCGTTGCCCTGGGAATAGGTGCGGACGAAGTGCTGGGCGAGTTCCAGCACGTCGGCCGGCCGCTCGCGCAGCGGCGGAATCTTCAGGTTCACCACGTTGAGCCGGTAGAGCAGGTCCTCGCGGAATTGGCCCTCGCGCACCGCGTCGGTGAGGTTGCGGTTCGAGGTGGCGACGATGCGGATGTCGACCGCCACCGGCCGGTTGCCGCCGACCCGGTCGATCACCCGTTCCTGGATGGCGCGCAGGAGCTTCGCCTGCAGGCGCACGTCCATCTCGGAAATTTCGTCGAGCAGCAGGGTGCCGCCGGTCGCCTCCTCGAACTTGCCGACCCGGCGCGCGACCGCGCCGGTGAAGGCGCCCTTCTCGTGGCCGAACAGCTCGGATTCCAGGAGGTTCTCCGGGATCGCCGCGCAGTTGACGCAGATGAACGCGGCGCGGGCGCGGTTCGAGCGGGCGTGGACGTAGCGCGCCAGCACTTCCTTGCCGGTGCCCGATTCGCCGGTGATCAGCACCGAGGCGTCGCTCGGCGCGATCTGCTGGGCGAGCTTGACCACCTGGGCCATCGCCTCGTCGCGGTAGACGAGTTCGCGGTGATCGTCGGCGACCGCGGCGAGCACCGCCGCGATCAGCTCCGGATCGGGCGGCAGCGGAATGTATTCCTTGGCGCCGGCATGGATGGCGGCGACCGCGGCGCGGGCGTCGGTGCCGGTGCCGCAGGCGACGATCGGCACATGGATGTGCTCGTTCTCGAGCTTGCCGACGAGGTCGCGGATGTCGATGCCGACGTCGACCATCAACAGGTCGGCGCCGCGGCCCGAGCGCAGGACGCGCAGCGCCTGCTCGATGTCGACGGCGTGGGTGACGGTCGCGCCCTTGTCGATCGCGAGCTTGGTCGCGAGCGTCAGCTGGCCTGCGAGCGTGCCGACGATCAGGAGGCGCATGGTTGGCTCCTTGGGTTGGGCGACATGGACTTAATCCCTCCCCCGCGCAGCGGGGGAGGGCAGGGTGGGGGTCCTTGCCGCGCTCACGATCCGCGCTCCGCTTTGATGATTTCCGTCATGGTGACGCCGAGCTTGTCCTCGACCAGGACGACTTCGCCGCGCGCCACCAGGCGGTTGTTGATGTAAATGTCGATCGCCTCGCCGACCCTGCGGTCGAGTTCGAGCACGGTGCCGGGGCCGAGCTTGAGGAGGTCGGCCACGTCCATGCGCGCGCGCCCGAGCACGGCGGAAACCTGCACCGGCACGTCGAACACCGCCTCGAGATCGGCCGCCGCCTTGTTGACGGTCTCGAGGTCGGCGGCGGTCGCCAGGTCGGGCCGCATGTTGACGTTCATGCTGCCGCCGCCCTCGAGGTCGGGGAGCGGTACCTTGGGCTCGTTGTCGCTCATCGCTCGAACCTCCCGATCATGCTCTGAGCATGATCTTTTTCCGAAAACCGGTGCCCACCCCGGATCGCGACCCGGATCGCGTCCGGGGCAGGCTTTTTCGGGATCATGCTCTAGCCTTCGAACGCGGCGCGGCGCGCGGCCGCGTAGCGGTTGACCGCCTCGGCGACGGCGGCTTCGGTCGAGGCGCGCTCGCGCACGATGCCGCCGTCGGCCCATTCGATGCGGCAGTCGCCCGGCGCGATGTCGGGCTCCGCCAGCACCACCAGGCGGCCGTCGAAGCCGTGCGCGCGCGCGGTCTCGGCCAGCTGCTCGCGCGCGTGGGCGGCGAGCGTGTCGCTCACCCGCACCACCACGTGCGGCGCCGCCACCAGATGGGCGAAGCAGCTGCGCGCGAGCGCTGAGATTTCGGCGAACGGTTCGCGCGCGATCAATTCGGGCGCGAGCTTGCGCGCCACCGCCACGGCGACTTCGACCGCCTCGGCTTCGAGCCGCGCTTCGACCGCGGCGAACCTGCCCGCCAGGTCCTTGAGCCCTTGGGCGACGCGTGCGAGCGCCGCGGCGGCGCCGCGCTCCTCCTCGGCGGCGGCGGCGGCGAGCGCGTCGCGATAGCCCTGCGCCCGCGCGTCGGCGAGCGCCGCTTCGTGGGCGGCGAGCGCGACCGTGCGCCGCGCTCCGTCGGCTCCCTCGCCGGCGGCGAAGTCGACGTCGAACATGAATTTCGGCCGCGCGCTCAATAGACCAGCTCCTCGTCGCCGCGGTTCTTGGAGATCATGATCTCGCCCTTGGCGGCGAGGTCCTTGGCGAGGTTGACGAGGAGCGCCTGCGCCTCGTCGACGTCGCGCAGCCGCACCGGCCCGAGCGCCTTCATCTCGTCGACCAGCATCTTGGCGGCGCGGCTCGACATGTTGCCGAGGAAGAACTGGCGCACCGCGTCGGTCGCGCCCTTGAGCGCGACGCCGAGCTTGTCCTTGTCGACGTGGCGCATCAGCGTCTGCGCCGAGCCGGTGTCGAGCTTGACCAGGTCGTCGAAGGTGAACATCAGCTGCTTGATGCGTTCGGCGCTCTCGCGGTTCTGCTCCTCCAGCGTGGTGAGGAAGCGCGTCTCGGTCTGGCGGTCGAAATTGTTGAAGATTTCCGCCATCACCTCGTGGGCGTCGCGGCGGCGCGTCTGCGACAGGTTCGACATGAACTCGGTGCGCAGCGTGTTCTCCACCCGCTCCAGCACGTCCTTCTGTACCGACTCCATCCGCAGCATGCGGGTGACCACGTCGAGCGCGCTCTCCTCCGGCAGGATCGCGAGCACGCGGGCGGCGTGCTCGGGCTTGAGCTTGGAGAGCACGACGGCGACCGTCTGCGGATATTCGTTCTTGAGGTAGTTCGCGAGCACCTGCTCCTGGACGTTGGAGAGCTTCTCCCACATGTTGCGCCCGGCCGGCCCGCGGATCTCGTCCATGATGTTGGCGACGCGGTCGGACGGCAGGTATTGCTGCAGCAGCCGTTCGGTCGCCTCGTAGTTGCCGAGCAGCGCGCCCGAGGCCGACAGCCGCCCGACGAACTCCAGCAGCAGCGCCTCGACCGCCTCCGCTTCGACCGTGCCGAGCGTCGACATGGTGATCGAGAGCGTGCGCAGTTCGTCGTCGTCGAGGAGCTTCCACACCTTCTCGCCGTGCTGTTCGCCCAGCGCCAGCATCAGCACGGCCGCGCGTTCCGGCCCGCTCAACGCCCGGCCGCCGGGCCCCGCGCCCTGACGGCCGGCCAAGGTCGCCATCAGGTCGGCAATTTCGGCTTCGGGTTTGACGATGGCCATGGCGGGTCGTTATGCCGGGGTCTCGTGCAGCCATTGGCGGATGATCGCCACCGCCTCGTGCGGATTCTTCTGCGCCAGGTCGCCGACTTTCTGGATCGACTGGGCGTGCACCTGGCCCTGCACCTGGGCGATGTCGATCATCTTGGCGGTATGGTTGGCGATCGTCGGAACGCCCTCGGCGATCGCCGGCGCGGTGCCGGCCGCGGCCGTCACCAGGGCGGGCGCGGGCGGCCGCTCCGCGGCCTCGTCGGGGGCGAGGATGCGCCGGACCAGCGGCCGCACCACCACCAGCACCACGACCAGGCCGAGCAGCGCCATCACCGTCAATTCGACCGCGTTGAGGATGTCGTCCTTGGTGAACTGCAGGTACGACATCCAGCCGGTCGGCTCGGAAATCGGCGTCATCGGCGCCTCGGCGAAGCGCAGGTTGACCACCTCGACCTGGTCGCCGCGTTTCTGGTCGAAGCCGATCGCCGAGCGCACGAGCGCGCCGATGCGCTCCATCTCCGCGCCGGTGCGCGGCTGGTAGGCGACTTCCCCGCCCTCGCCCTTGGCGTAGGTGCCGTCGACCAGCACCGCGACCGACACCCGCTTGATGCGGGCGCCTTCGATCACCTCGGTCTTGGTGGTGCGCGAGATTTCGTAGTTGGTGATCTCTTCGGACTTCTTGGTCTGATCGCGCGGCGCGGCCTGGGGTTCCGCCGCCGGCGCGCGCTGGCCGCCGGGAAGCTCGTTGCCGACCGTCACCTGGCCCTCGCGGCCCTCGGCGGTGGCGGTCTGTTCTTCGCGCGTCTGGCTCGAGCGCAGCACGCGGCCTTCGGGATCGAACCGGTCGGAGGTCTGGGTGATGCGGTTGAAGTCGAAATCGGCGGTGAGCTGCACGCGGGCGCGGCCCGGCCCGACCACCGAGGAGACGATCGATTCGATCTCTTGGCGCAGCCGCCCCTCGTAGGCAGCCTGGCGCTCTTCCGCGTGCGCGCTCGGATTGCCGTCCGCCTCGCCGGCCGCCCCGTCGGCGAGCAGCCGGCCCGCCTCGTCGACGACCGAGACCCGCTCCGGCTTGAGCCCGTTCACGGCGGTGGCGACGAGGTGACGGATCGCCCGCACCTGCTGGGGGTCGAGCATGCCGCGCACCTTGAGCGCGATCGAAGCGGAGGGCTCGATCTTGTCGCGGGCGAACAGCGGGCGTTCCGGCAGGACGAGATGGACGCGCGCCGCCTGGACGCGGTCGATCGAGCGGATGGTGCGCGCAAGCTCGCCCTCCAGCGCCCGCAGGTGATTGATGTTCTGCACGAAGCTGGTGGCGCCGAGCGCGTCGGACTTGTCGAAGATTTCGTAGCCGATGCCGCCGCCCTTGGGCAGGCCGCCTTCGGCGAGCTTCATGCGCACGCGCGCCACCTGGTCGCGCGC
>DASPVJ010000412.1:0-3221 GCA_035622435.1 Xanthobacteraceae bacterium
GGCACCATGGCCGAGCGCATGCGCGCCGCCGGCGCCGGCATTCCGGCGTTCTATACGCCGACCTCGGTCGGCACCAAGCTCGCCGAAGGCAAGGAGGAGCGCGAATTCGGCGGCCGCAAATACGTGCTCGAGGAGGCGCTCTACGGCGACGTGGCGCTGGTCGAGGCCTGGGAAGCGGACCGCTGGGGCAACTTGACCTATCGCTCGTCCGCCCGCAATTTCAACCCGGTGATGGCGATGGCGGCGAAGCTGACCGTCGCCCAGGCCCAGCATATCGTCGAACTGGGCACGCTCGACCCGGAGCAAATCCCGACCCCGGGCATTTTCGTCGATCGCGTGCTACACGTTCCCTATGGCGAGCCGACGGTGACCTGAGGAGGCCGATGTGAACGTCAATGTCAGCGCCAACGTTTTGGCCGCGTGCCGGCCGTGGAGCCGGGTCGAGATCGCCGCCAACGCCGCCCGCGACATCCCCGAGGGCTTCTACGTCAATCTCGGGATCGGCATTCCGGTCCTGGTCGCCGACCACATCCCGGCCGACCGCGAGGTGATCATCCAGTCGGAGAACGGCGTCCTCGGCATGGGGCCGGCGCCGGCGCCCGACAAGATCAATCGCTGGCTGATCAATGCCGGCAAGCAATATGTCACGCTGGTTCCGGGCGGCTCCTATATGCATCACGCCGACAGCTTCGCGCTCATCCGCGGCGGCCATCTCGACCTGTGCGTGCTGGGCGCCTTTCAGGCCGCCGAGAACGGCGATCTCGCCAACTGGGCGACCTCGGCGGGCGATTCGACGCCGGCAGTCGGCGGCGCCATGGACCTCGCCGCCGGCGCCAAGGCGATCTGGGTGGTGATGGAGCACACCACCAAGACCGGCGAGAGCCGGCTCAAGCACCGCTGCACTTATCCGCTGACCGCGCCCGGCGTGGTCAAGCGCGTCTATACCAATCTCGCCGTGCTCGATGTCACCGCGGACGGCTTCGTCGTCCGCGAATTGGCGCCCGGCCTCACGCTCGAGGCGTTGCAAGAAGTGACCGAAGCGCCGCTGCGCATGGCGAATTAGCGCGCGCTCGCAACGACTGTTTTATTACTGCGTCGTCGTCGGCTTGGCCGGCGGTGGCGTTGCCTTGGCGCGCTTCTTCTGCGCGTCGGCGGCCGGCTTGGTCGCTAAATCCGGCGGCGGATTGGCGGTAAGCGAGGAGGACGATGTCGGCGTCCAGTGGGCGTCGGCCTTGCCCCTGCCGGCCCTGGCCTTACCGTCGGCAGGCTTCACATCGGAAGATTTGGCGTCGGAACTCTTGCCGCCCACCTTGGCGTCCGTGGTCGCCGCCTTGTCATCGGCCGGCTTCGCCGCTGCGGTCTTGGCGCCCTTTTTCTTGTGGTGTGCGGCGGCCGCGATCGGCTCGTCCTTCATGTGGGCGAGCTGGTCGGGCGTGCGCGTCGGCCCGGTATAGACCACGATCGGCGTTGCCGCGCCGAAATCGGAGAGAAGCGCGGCGCCCTTGGGCGTCGGCGCGCGAAGGGCGGAGAGGACGGCCGAGAATGGCGACCCCTCCTCCACATTGGCTTCCTCATCGTCCTCGCGCGGCGCACGCTTGCGATGCTTGCCGCAGACTTCCTCGTGCAGATTGGGCGGTGCGGCGTCGATCGGGGCGAGCGCGTCGACCTGGCCGAGCGCCGGCGTAAGCCATGACAGCGGGTTCTGGGTGAAGCCGCTCTCCAGGAGCTCCGCCGCCTTGACCGCGCGCGCCCCCGAAGACGGCGCGCCGAGCACCACCGCGATCAGCCGCCGGCCGTCGCGGGTCGCGGTCGCGACCACGTTGAAGCCGGACGCGCAGATGAAGCCGGTCTTCATGCCGTCGATGCCGGGATAGCGCCCGATCAGCGAGTTGGTGTTGCGCATCACGCGGCGGCCGAAGCGGATCGCGGCGATGTGCCAGTAGGATTCGTATTCCGGGAACTCGTGAATCAGCGCGCGCGCGAGGATCGCCAGATCGCGCGCCGAGGTGATCTGTCCGTCGGCCGGCAGCCCGTTGGGATTGACGAAATTCGATTCGCTCATGCCGAGGCGATGCGCGGTGCGCGTCATCTCGTCGGCGAAATTCTCAATCGAGCCGGAAACGCCCTCGGCGAGCACCACCGCCATGTCGTTTGCCGAGTGCACCATCAGCATCTTCAGCGCGTTGTCGACGGTGACTTGGGTGCCGATTGGGAAACCCATTTTGGTCGGCGCCTGCAGCGCCGCATTGCGCGAGACCGTGAACAGGGTGTCGAACGTGATGCGCCCTTCCTTGATCGCGTGCATGGTGACGTAAGCGGTCATCAGCTTGGTCACGGAGGCCGGATACCAGGGATAGGTCGCGTTCTCGGCGCGTAGCACCTTGCCGGAATCGGCTTCGACGAGCAGCAGCGCTTCGGCGCGCGCCGAACCCGGACTCAAAGCTGACGCGAAAAGCAAACCGAGGGCGACGGCGAGCGGCGCCCGAAGCGATTTCGACTGATACACGTGTCGCGGTCCGTCCGGTTGGTCGGGCCCCAAGGGCCGCGAAGGGTTCACGAAAGGTTCCGAATGCGCCGACGCGCAACTATCTAAGCTGAAGCGACGCTCGAAGGCAAAGCCGAATACCGCTATCATTTGGCACCGATGTGGATTGGTCCTGCGGCTTAAGCCGCGGAAAAGCGACCAAAATTCGACGGCGGCGCGACGCGAGGGAGCGAACATGACGGCGTGCATCGTAGGCTGGGCGCATACGCCCTTCGGCAAGCTCGACGGTGAAACGGTCGAGAGCCTGGTGGTGCGGGTCGCCAACGGCGCGCTGGCCGACGCCGGCATCGCCGCCGAAGACGTCGACGAGATCGTGCTCGGCCATTTCAACGCCGGCTTCTCGGCGCAGGACTTCACCGCCTCGCTGGTGCTGCAGGCGTCGCCAGATCTGCGCTTCAAGCGCGCGACGCGCGTCGAGAACGCCTGCGCGACCGGTTCTGCCGCCGTGCATCAGGGGCTCAAGGCGATCGCGGCACGCTCGGCGCGCATCGTGCTCGTCGTCGGCGTCGAGCAGATGACGGCGGCGCCGGCGGCAGAGATCGGCCGCAATCTGCTGAAGGCGTCCTATGTGCGCGAGGAAGCCGACATCGAGGGCGGCTTTGCCGGCGTGTTCGGCAAGATCGCCGGCCTTTACTTCCAGCGCTGGGGCGATCAATCGGATGCGCTGGCGCAGATC
>DASPVJ010000413.1:0-3583 GCA_035622435.1 Xanthobacteraceae bacterium
TTGCGCAGCCGCTCGGCCGCGGTCCGGTCGCTAACGCCTGCTAGGCGCGCGATCAGGCAATCCTTGCCCGGGCGCACCGCCGCGATGGTGACGTCGCGGCCGTCCTCGGCCTCGAGCCTGCCGTAGCGCGCGACCGCCAGCGGATCCTCGGTGAACGCGCGGAGGCGGACTTCCCCGGCGAGGCCGTGGGCGGCCCCTATCTCGGCGACGCAGACGCGCTGGCCCGGCGCAACCGGGTCGGGCACCCGCGCGGACCGGCGCCGCGTCACGCCGCTCAGCTCGCTGGCGCGGCGCCTTCGGCGGATGCGCCCGCGGCCGCCGCGGCGCGCTCCTGCGCCTTCTTCTTCGGCTTCGCCTTCTGCGGATTATTGCGCGGCTCCCGCTTCATCAGGCCGGCGTCGTCTAGGAAGCGGTTCACCCGGTCGGTCGGCCGCGCCCCTTTGGCGAGCCAGGCCTTGACCTTGTCGAGGTCGAGCTTGAGGCGTCCTTCGGCGTCCTTGGCGAGCAGCGGGTTGAAGTGGCCGACGCGCTCGATGAAGCGGCCGTCGCGCGGGCTGCGCGAGTCCGCGATCACCACGTGATAGAACGGCCGCTTCTTGGTGCCGGCGCGGGCGAGCCGGATTTTCAGGGACATGCTTGATCCTTTCCGTGTTTGTTTGACGGCGTCGCCGTCATTTCTTCTTGCCGAAGCCTTTGTCGAAGCCGGGCGGCAGGCCCGGCATCCCGCCGAGCCCCGGCAGCTTGCCGCCGAGGCCGGGAAGCGCGCCGCCGGGAAACTTCGGCGGCAGCGCCGGCGCGCCGGGCAGGCCGGGTGCGCCCGGCAGGCCGGGCATTCCGCCGGGCATTTTCTCCGCCAGCTTGGCGAGGTCCGCCTGGTTCGGCATGCCGCCGCCGAGCCCGAGCATGTTGGCGACGCCGGCGAGCGGCCCGCGTTTCGCCCCGCCCATCGCCTTCATCACGTCCGCCATGGTCCGGTGCATCTTGAGCAGACGGTTGATGTCCTCGACTTTGGTGCCGGAGCCGGCCGCGATGCGCTTCTTGCGGCTCGCCTTGAGGATGTCGGGCTGGCGGCGCTCCCGCGGGGTCATCGAATCGATGATCGCCGCCTGGCGCTTGAGCACGCGCTCGTCGAGGTTGGCGCCGGCGAGCTGGTTCTTCATCTTGGCGATGCCCGGCATCATGCCGAGCAGCCCCGACATGCCGCCGATCTTCTGCATCTGCGTGAGCTGTTCGCGCAGGTCGGCGAGATCGAACGCGCCCTTGCGCATTTTCTCGGCGACGCGCTGGGCGCGCTCGGCGTCGATGGTCGCCGCCGCCTTCTCGACCAGGGAGACGATGTCGCCCATGCCCAGGATGCGGTCGGCGATGCGAGCCGGATGGAACTCCTCGATCGCGTCGAGCTGCTCGCCGGTGCCGACGAGCTTGATCGGCCTGCCGGTGACCGCCCGCATGGAAAGCGCGGCGCCGCCGCGCCCGTCGCCGTCGATGCGGGTGAGCACGATGCCGGTGAGCCCGACCCGCTCGTCGAAAGCGCGCGCGAGGTTGACGGCGTCCTGGCCGGTCAGCGCGTCGGCGACCAGCAGCACCTCGTGCGGGCTTGCAACGCGCCGCACCTCGGCGGCCTCCGCCATCATCGCCTCGTCGAGGGTCACGCGGCCGGCGGTGTCGAGCAGCACCACGTCGTAGCCGCCGAGGCGCCCGGCTTCCAGCGCGCGGCGTGCGATCTGGGTCGGCGTCTGGCCTTCGACGATCGGCAGGGTGTCGGTTTCGGTCTGACGGCCGAGCGCGGCGAGTTGCTCCATGGCGGCCGGCCGCCGCGTGTCGAGGGAGGCCATCAGCACCTTGCGCTTCGCCCGTTCGGCAAGGCGGCGGGCGAGCTTGGCGGCGGTGGTGGTCTTGCCGGAGCCCTGCAGGCCGACCAGCATGATCGGGACCGGTGCCGGCGCGTTGAGGTCGATCGACTGGGCGTCGGCGCCGAGCGTCTCGATCAGCTGGTCGTGCACGATCTTGACGACCATCTGGCCGGGCGTGACCGAGCGCAGCACCTCGACGCCGACCGCGCGCTCGCGCACCTTATCGACGAAGGCGCGCGCCACGTCGAGCGCCACGTCGGCTTCGAGCAGCGCGCGGCGCACTTCGCGCAGCGCCGTCTCGACGTCCGCCGACGAGAGCGCGCCGCGCCGCGTCAGGCGATCGAGGATGCCGCCGAGTTTTTCCGACAGGCTGTCGAACATGGGTTACCTGGGCATGCTTCCTTTCTTCACCTCTCCCCATTTGGGGAGAGGTCGACAATTCGCGAGCAAGCTCGCGAATTGTCGGGTGAGGGGGTTACCACGCCTGAAACTTGAAACGCCGCAACCCCCTCACCATAGCCGACGCTTCGCGTCGGCGTTCTTCCTCACTAAGAACGGCGGCCGGAGGCCGCCTATGCCCTCTCCCCTCCGGGGAGAGGGAGAAGAGCCCAAGCACCGTTGCGCCCGAGGGCGCGTCGCGCTGTCGGGCGTTGACCTCCGGCCCCTGCCGGTCGGCGAACTTGACGTACCGCTCTATCGAGAGCGCGCGGAACCTAGGGATGGGACCAGATCAAGTCAAGGCGCGCGACGCACTGGAAATCGCGCTACGCCCATCCCATACATGGGCGGCCATGAACCTCTCCCGCCGCCGCATTTTCACCGCGCTCGCCGCCGCCTCGGCGCTGGGCGTTGGCGGCTTTGCAACGCGCGCCGCCCTCGCGCGCTACTACGACGGGCCGATGTCCGATCATTTTGACGGAACCCGCTTCGTCGATCCGGACGGCACGCCGCCGAAGAGCCTCGCCGACACCATCCGGTGGTGGGCCGGGCCGGCCAAGGCCGCGTGGCCCGCCTGGGCGCCGAGCCC
This sequence comes from Xanthobacteraceae bacterium, assembly GCA_035622435.1. Lineage (GTDB taxonomy): Bacteria > Pseudomonadota > Alphaproteobacteria > Rhizobiales > Xanthobacteraceae > AP-16. The sequence goes on from DASPVJ010000413.1 coordinate 2,881, forward strand.
CTTCGCGGACCGGCCGCCGGCGCGAGTCGCGGGGACCGCATGGCGATTCTCCTATGTGGGTCACGCCTCTTGGCTGCTGCAGACCGCCGGCCTCAACCTGCTGATCGACCCGGTGTGGGCGGAGCGCGCCTCGCCGCTGACGTTCGCCGGGCCCAAGCGGGTCAACGATCCCGGCATCGCCTTCGAGGCGCTGCCGCCGATCGACGCCGTGCTGGTCTCGCATAATCACTACGACCATCTCGATGCGGCGACCTTGTCGCGCCTTGCCGCCGTCCACGGCCCGCGCGTGGTCACGCCGCTCGGCAACGACGCCATCATGCGCGCCCACGATCCGGCGATCGCGGCGGAGGCCTACGACTGGCACCAGCGGGTCGCGCTCGGCGATGGGGTCGCGGTGACGCTCGTGCCCTCGCGCCATTGGTCGGCGCGCGGCGTGTTCGACCGCAATCGGGCGCTGTGGGCGAGCTTCGTGATCGAGACGCCCGCCGGGCGCATCCTGCACGTGGCGGATTCCGGCTACGGCGACGGGCGCCACTTCCGCGCCGCGCGCGAGCGCCACGGGCCGTTCCGCCTCGCCGTGCTGCCGATCGGCGCCTACGAGCCGCGCTGGTTCATGGCGCCCCAGCACATGAATCCCGCGGAATCCGTGCAGGCGTTCGCCGACAGCGGCGCTGACCTCGCGCTCGGCCATCACTACGGCACG
>DASPVJ010000414.1:0-16560 GCA_035622435.1 Xanthobacteraceae bacterium
GAAGGTGGCGCGGAACGGATGCGCCGGATAGACGCCGAGGATTTTCAGCTCCTTGGAGAAGAACTCCAGCTCCTCGAGCGCAAAGGCGAGGCCGCGGTCGTCGGGGTGGCCTTCGACGTCGGCATAGAACTGGGTGGCGAAAAAATTGCCGTCGACCATGTAGCTTTCGAGCTTGGTCATGTTGACGCCGTTGGTGGCGAACCCGCCGAGCGCCTTGTAGAGCGCGGCGGGCACGTTGCGCACGCGGAACACGAAGGTGGTGACGACGGCGCCGTTGCCGCGGGCGGCCCATTGCGCCTCGCGCGCCAGCACGATGAAGCGGGTGGTGTTGTGCCGCTCGTCCTCCACGTCCTCGGCGAGGATGTCGAGGCCGTAGATGTCCGCCGCCAGGCGCGAGGCGATGGCGGCGCGGGTCTTATCGCCGCGCTCGGCCACTTCGCGCGCCGATCCCGCGGTGTCGGCCGCCACGATCGGCTTGAGCCCGAGGCGGCGGATGATGTTGCGGCATTGGCCGAGCGCCATCACGTGGCTCTCGACCGACCTGATGGCGTCGAGCCGCGCGCCCCTGGGCGCCATCAACTGGTGCCGCACGGGAAGGAAATATTCGGCGACGATGTGCAACTCCGAAGTCGGCATGAGATGGTGGATGTCGGCGACGCGGCCGGCCACCGAATTCTCGATCGGGATCATGCCGAGCGCGGCTTCGCCCCCGGCCACCGCCGCGAACGCGTCCTCGAACGTCGGGCACGCCACGGGCTCGTGGTCGGGATAGGCTTCGTGGCAGGCGATGTGGGAATTCGCCCCCGGCTCGCCCTGGAATACGATCTTCTTCTTCTCGCTCATGGCGCGTCCGGTTATGCGCGCGAGGCGCCCGGAGTCAACATTGTCCGTTCAGCCGTTCGCCTTCAGCAACGCGCGCACGCGCTCGAGATCCGCCGGAGTATTGACGTCGAGCGGCTCGGCGGCGATCAGCGTCACGTCGATGCGCATGCCGGCCTCGAGCGCGCGCAGCTGCTCGAGTTTCTCGCGCCGTTCGAGCGGAGAGGGGGGAAGCGCGACGAACCGCTCCAGCGCCGCGCGGCGATAGGCGTAGAGGCCGAAATGATGAAACAGCGGGCCCTCGCCCCACGGGGCGGTGGCGCGGGTGAAATAGAGCGCGCGCAGCCGCCCGGGCGCGACCATCGAGCCCACCACCTTCACCATGTGCGGGTTGGTGCGCCCGGCCGCGTCGCGGATTTCCGTGCCGATGGTGGCGATGTCGACCGCCGGATCGGCGAGCGGCGCGAGCGCTGCGCGCAGGTCCGCCGGCGTCAGGGTCGGCATGTCGCCCTGAAGGTTGAGGATGATGCCGGCGCGGCCGTCGGGATCGACGCGTCGCATCGCCTCGTGAATGCGGTCGGAGCCGGAGGCATGCTCGGGCCGGGTCATCACCGCCTCGCCGCCGGCCGCTTCCACCGCGGCCGCGATCTCCGGCGCGTCGGTCGCAACCGCGACCCGGCCGAGCGCCGCGGCTTTCGCCAGCGCCAGCATGTGGGCGATCATCGGCTTGCCGGCGATGTCGGCGAGCGCCTTGCCAGGGAAACGGCTCGACGCCATGCGGGCGGGGATCAGCACCAGGACGTCGCCTTCGGCCATCGGGCCCCGCCTCATAGACGCGCAAAGTCGCGGGAACGGCGTGCTTATACGGGTTGCCACGGGCGAGGCAAACCGGGTATGTGTCCGCCCGCCGGGCGTCCGCCCCGATCCTCCGATTCCACCCTCCGCCCTGGAGCCAGTGCGCGATGGACTCGTTTGAAATCAACAAAATCCTCGGCGCGATCCTGTTCACCTGCCTGGTGACCTTGGCGCTGAACATCGCGGCGGGCGCGATGTTCTCGCCGATGAAGCCGGAGAAGCCCGGCTACGAGATCGCAGTGGTCGAGCACCCGGCCGAAGCGGCGAAGCCGGAGGCGGCCGCCCCGGCCGAGCCGATCGAGAAGCTGCTCGCATCCGCCGCCGTCGACAAGGGCGAGCAATCGGCCAAGAAATGCGTGGCCTGCCACACCTTCACCAAGGGCGGGCCCAACCGGATCGGCCCCAACCTGTGGGGGATCGTCAACCGGCCGAAGGGCTCGGAACAGGGCTTTGGCTATTCGGATGCGATCAAGAAGTTGGGCGGCAACTGGACGATCGACGACCTCAACGCGTTCCTGAGTAACCCGCGCACCTATGCGCCGGGCACCAAGATGACCTTCGTCGGACTGCCGAAGGGGAGCGAGCGCGCGGACGTGATTGCGTATCTCAACAGCCTCGCGGACAACCCGGCGCCGTTGCCCAAGGCGGCGGAAAACGCCGCGCCGGCGACGAAATAGCCGCCGCAGCGGCTGCCGCGCGCTGCTTCGTCGCGTCGCACTCATCTTTATTGTTCCCCTCCCCCCATTCGCGTAGCGAATGGCGGGGAGGGGTTAGGGGTGGGGGGCGGTTCAACTTGCCGGAGGACGGCGGGTGGCATCGAAGACCCCCACCCGGCTCCGCCCGCTTTCGCGGGCGTCGCCACCCTCCCCACCGCTCGCTGCGGGGCACCCCGCGGCGCTCGCGGCGCGGGGACCCCGGCTCGCGGGGGAGGGATAGAGCGGGGCCCGTTTCCACGCGCGCAGGAGCCTGAGGTGAAGCCGACCCGCCGAACCGTCGTCAAGACCGCCGGATTTGCCCTCGCAGCGCCGGCGTTCGGCGTCCTCGGCGAGGCGCTCTCGAGCGCTCCGGCCCGCGCCCAGGAGCAGACGTGGCGGCACGGCGCCTCCCTCTACGGCGACCTCTACTATCCGGCCGGGTTCGCGCATTTCGACTACGTCAATCCCGCCGCGCCGAAAACCGGCGTCGTGCGGCTCGGCACCTTCGGGACCTACGACAATTTCAATCCGGTGATTGCCGGCCTCAAGGGCATCATTGCCGGCAGCGTCGGCTTCATCTTCGAGAGCCTGACGACCCGGGCGCTCGACGAAGTGGAGAGCGACTACGGCCTGATCGCCGAGGCGATCAGCTATCCGCCGGACTTCGCGTGGGCGATCTATCGGCTGCGCCGCGAAGCGCGGTGGCACGACGGCGTTCCCATCACGCCGGAGGACGTGGTCTTCTCGTTCGAGGCGTTCAAGGCGAACAATCCGCAGCAGGCCGCGTATTACCGTCACGTGGTCAAGGCGGAGAAGACCGGCGAGCGCGAGGTCACGTTCCGCTTCGACGGGCCGGGCAACCGCGAGCTGCCGCAGATCATCGGGCAGCTCATGATCGTGCCCAAGCATTGGTGGGAGGGAACCGACGCGTCGGGCAGGAAGCGCGACGTCACCGCCACGACGCTCGAGCCGCCGCTCGGCAGCGGCCCCTACCGCATCAGGGAGTTCGTCGCCGGGCGGTCCGTGGTGCTCGAGCGGGTCAAGGACGCGTGGGCGGTCGGCCTCAACGTCAACGTCGGGCAAAACAATTTCGACGAGGTGCGATACGACTATTTTCGCGATGCGACGGTGGCGCTGGAGGCGTTCAAGGCGGATCAGTTCGATTGGCGCCGCGAAAACATCGCCAAGAACTGGGCCACCGCCTACGATTTTCCCGCGGTCAGGGAGAAGCGCGTGGTGCTCGAGGAATTCCCCATCCGTAACGTCGGGATTCTGCAGGGCTTCGTGTTCAACGCCCGGCGCGACAAGTTCAAAGACCCGCGCGTGCGCCGCGCCTTCAATTTCGCCTACGACTTCGAGGAGATGAACAGGCAGCTGTTCTACGGCCAGTACCGGCGGATCGCGAGCTACTTCGACGGCACCGAGCTGGCGTGGAATTGGCGGCCCGATCCGCAAGACCCGGACAGCGGCAGCCATGCCGTCCCCGCCGCGCCTAACGGCTTGCCGACCGGGCTCGAACTCGAAATCCTGGAGAGCGTGCGCGACAAGGTCCCGGCCGAGGTTTTCACCACGCCCTACTTCAACCCGGTCGGCGGCGCGCCCGAGGCGGTGCGCGCGAACCTGCGCGAGGCGCTGCGGCTGTTGAAGGAGGCGGGATACGAGGTGCGCGACACCAGGCTCGTCGCCACCGCGACCGGCGAGCCGTTCAACGTCGAGATTCTTCTCAACGCCGAGGACCCGAGCTACGAGCGGATCGGCCTGTTCTACAAATCCTCGTACCTGGAACGGCTCGGGGTCAACGTCTCGATCCGCTCGGTCGACCTGGCGCAATACGAAAACCGCCTGCGCCAATTCGATTTCGACGTGATCTTCAACCTGTGGGCCCAGTCGCTTTCGCCCGGCAACGAGCAGCGCGATTTCTGGGGTTCGCCCGCCGCCGACACGCCCGGCTCGCAGAACTACGCCGGCATCAGGAATCCGGCGGTCGACGCGCTGATCGAGCGCATCATCTTCGCCAAGCGGCGCGACGAACTGGTCGCCACCACCCGCGCGCTCGACCGCGTGCTGTTGTGGAACCACTATTTGGTCCCGCTCTATTACCTGTGGAAGGACCGGGCGGCGCGCTGGGATCGCTTCGGCCGGCCCGCGGTGCTGCCGCGCTACGGCATGTCCGGGTTCCCCACGGTGTGGTGGTGGGACGCCGAGCGCGCGGCGAAGGCCGGACCGCGCCCGTGACGATCCTGCGCGCGGCCACGCGGCGACCGGGCCGGCTCACCCGGCGGGAAGCGCTTGCCGCCGGCGCCGGCGCGCTCGCCGCCGCCCTTCCGCGATTGGCCGCCGCCGCGCCGGCGGACGAGATGGTCGAAAGCCACGGCCTCTCGGCCTTCGGCGACCTCAAGTACCCGGCCGACTTCCGCCATTTCGACTACGTCGACCCGCAGGCGCGCAAGGGCGGCGTGTTTTCCCAACTCGGCTCGGTGCGCTACTACAATCAGAATTTCCTCACCTTCGATTCGCTCAACGGCTTCATCCTGCGCGGCGACGCGGCGCTGGGCATCGAGCGCACCTTCGCGACCCTGATGAAGCGCGCGTGGGACGAGCCCGACGCGGTCTACGGCCTGGCGGCGCGCGCCGTGCGCGTCTCCGCCGACGGCCGCGTCTACCGCTTCCTGCTGCGCCCGCACGCGCGCTTTCACGACGGCTCCCCGCTCACCGCCCACGACGCGGCCTTCACCCTCAACCTCCTCAAAGCCAAGGGCCACCAGCAAATCCGCCAGCAGCTGCGGGCGTTCGACGGCGCCGAGGCGGCCGACGATACGACGCTCATCGCGCGCTTCGCCGAGAACCGGCCGCGCGACACGCCGCTCTATGTCGCCGAGTGGCTGCCGATATTCTCGCGTGCCTATTATTCCGCCCATTCGTTCGAGGAATCGACGCTCGACGTGCCGCTGGGGTCGGGCGCCTACAGGGTCGGCCGCTTCGAGGCCGGCCGCTATATCGAATACGAACGGGTCAAGGATTGGTGGGGCGCGGAGCTGCCGGTGTCGCGCGGGCAGAACAATTTCGACGTCCTGCGCTACGAATTCTATCGCGAGCGGGAGGCGGGATTCCAGGCCTTCACCGCCAGGAACTATCTGTTCCGCGAGGAATTCACCTCGCGGGTGTGGGCGACGCGCTACGACTTCCCGGCGGTGCGCGACGGGCGGATCAAGCGCGAAGAGCTTCCCGACCAACGGCCGTCGGGCGCGCAGGGCTGGTTCTTCAACACCCGGCGCGACAAGTTCAAGGACCGGCGGCTGCGCGACGCGCTCAACTACGCCTTCGACTTCGAATGGGTGAACAAGAACCTGATGTACGGGTCCTACAAGCGCACCCGTTCGATCTTCGAGAATTCCGACATGATGGCGGCGGGCAAGCCGGGTCCGGACGAACTCGCCTTGCTGGAGCCGTTCCGCGGCCGGGTGCCCGACGAGGTGTTCGGCGACCCGTTCCTGCCGCCGGCGTCGGACGGGTCCGGCCAGGACCGCGCGCTGTTGCGCACCGCGACCGCCATCCTGCGCGAGGCCGGCTTCCTGGTCAAAGACCGCAAGCTCGTCGACCCGCGCGGCGAACTGGTCACGTTCGAGTTCCTGATCGACGAGCCGACCTTCGAGCCGCATCACGCCGCTTTGATCAAGAACCTGGCGGTCCTCGGCATCGACGCCACCATGCGGCTGGTCGACCCGGTGCAGTACCGCGCCCGCGTCGACGATTTCGATTTCGACATCACGGTCGAGCGATTGGCGTTCGAGCCGACGCCGGGCGATTCGCTGCGCGTGTTCCTGTCCTCGCAGGCCGCCGCCGAGAAGGGGTCGCAGAACCTCGCCGGCGTCGCCGATCCGGTCGTCGACGCGCTGATCGAGAAGGTGATCGCGGCGGACAGCCGGCCGGCGCTGACGACCGCGTGCCGGGCGCTCGACCGCGTGGTGCGGTCCGGGCGTTACTGGATCCCGCAGTGGTACAACGGCAAGCACCGGCTCGCTTACTGGGACGTGTTCGGCCGCCCGCCGGCCGCGACATATCCGCGCTATGATCGCGGCGACCGCGCGATTCCCGAGACTTGGTGGTACGACCCCGACCGCGCCGCCAACACCGAGCGGCCGGGGTAGGATCGAACGGACGGCATGGCCGCCTACATCATCCGCCGCATCCTGTTCATGATCCCGACCCTGTTCGGCATCATGCTGACGACGTTCGTGGTGGTGCAGTTCGCGCCGGGCGGCCCGGTCGAACAGGTGCTTGCCAAGATCACCGGCTCGGACACCGGGGCGACCTCGCGCTTTTCCGGCTCGCCCGGCGGCGACTTCGGCGCGCGCGGCCAGATGCAGGGGAGCGCGGGCGCCGACATCACGTCGAAGTACCGCGGCGCCCGCGGCCTCGATCCGGAATTCATCAAGCAGCTGGAGAAGCAATTCGGCTTCGACAAGCCGGCCTACCAGCGCTTCTTCATCATGGTTTGGAATTATCTCCGCTTCGATTTCGGCAAGAGCTATTTCCGCGACACCCAGGTGGTCGATCTGATCAGGCAGAAGATGCCGGTCTCGATCTCGCTCGGCCTGTGGATGATGCTGCTGAGCTATGCGATCTCGATCCCGCTCGGCATCCGCAAGGCGGTGCGCGACGGCTCGCGCTTCGACGTGTGGACCTCGACCGTGGTCATCGTCGGCTACGCGATCCCGAATTTTCTGTTTGCGATCCTGTTGATCGTCCTGTTCGCGGGCGGCTCGTTCTACAGCATCTTTCCCCTGCGCGGTCTCACCTCCGACGATTGGCAGACGCTGACGCTGGGCGGAAAGATCGTCGATTATTTCTGGCATCTGACCTTGCCGATCATTTGCCTGGCGCTCGGCGCCTTCGCGACGCTCACCTTGCTGACCAAGAATTCCTTCCTCGACGAGATCCGCAAGCAATACGTGCTCACCGCCCGCGCCAAGGGCTGCACCGAGCGCCGGGTCCTGTACGGCCACGTCTTCCGCAACTCGATGCTGATCGTCATCGCCGGCTTCCCCGGCGCCTTCGTCCACGCCTTCTTCGCCGGCTCGCTGCTGATCGAAACGATATTCTCGCTCGACGGCCTCGGCCTGCTCAGCTTCGAGAGCATCCTCAACCGCGACTACCCCGTGGTCTTCGCCAATCTCTACATTTTCTCCCTGCTCGGCCTGGTGCTGACGCTGATTTCCGACCTCACCTACACCTGGGTCGACCCCCGTATCGATTTCGAGACGCGGGAGGTGTGAGGTGGACGCGACAACCTCCCCGCCGGTCGACGAAACGCAAGCCGTCTCTCCGCTCGGCCTGGCGGTCGCGCCGGACCTGCACGGCGTCGATCTGTCGCCGCTCGGCCGGCGACGGTGGCACAACTTCAAGGCCAACCGGCGCGGTTACTGGTCGTTCTGGATTTTCAGCGTGCTGTTCGTCGTTTCGCTGTTTGCCAATTTCATCGCCAACGACAAGCCGATCCTGATCGAATACGACGGCAAGTACTACTTCCCGGCGCTGGTCACCTATCCGGAGACGACGTTCGGCGGCGACTTCGAGACCGCGGCCGATTACCGCGACCCCTACCTGCAGAAGCTGATCGCCGACAAGGGCGGCACCATGGTGTGGCCGCCGATCCGCTATTCCTACGACACCTACAACCGCGACCTGCCGACCCCGGCGCCGTCCAAGCCGACCTGGCTGCTGACCGAGGACCAGTGCCGGCCGGTGGCGGAAAAATACGGCGGCCATTCGTGCCGCGATCTCGAAATGAACTGGCTCGGCACCGACGACCAGGGCCGCGACGTGGTGGCGCGCCTGATCTACGGCTTCCGCATCTCGGTATTGTTCGGCCTGACGCTGACGCTGGTTTCCTCCGTCGTCGGCGTCGCCGCCGGCGCGGTGCAGGGTTATTTCGGCGGCTGGACCGATCTCCTGTTTCAGCGCTTCATCGAGATCTGGAGCTCGCTTCCCGAGCTTTATCTCCTGCTCATCATCTCCTCGGTGCTGGTGCCGGGCTTCTTCGTGCTGCTCGTCATCCTGCTGCTGTTTTCCTGGGTGTCGCTGGTCGGCTTCGTCCGCGCCGAGTTCCTGCGCGGGCGCAATCTCGAATACATCCAGGCGGCGCGCGCGCTCGGCGTGTCGAACGCCGTCATCATGTTCCGCCACCTGCTGCCGAACGCCATGGTCGCGACCATCACCTTCCTGCCGTTCATCCTGTCGTCCTCGGTGACGACGCTGACCGCGCTCGACTTCCTCGGCCTCGGCCTGCCGCCCGGCTCCCCCTCGCTCGGCGAGCTGTTGGCGCAGGCCAAGGGCAACCTGCAGGCGCCGTGGCTCGGCCTGACCGGATTCTTCACCGTGGCGATCATGCTGTCATTGCTCATTTTCGTCGGCGAGGCGGTGCGCGACGCCTTCGATCCGCGCAAAGCGTTCGGGTGAGGATCGATGGACTCCGCGACCGCACCGCTGCTGCAGATACGCGATCTCTCCGTCGCGTTCGGCCGCGGCGCGCGCGAAGTTCGCGCCGTCGACCGCATCTCGTTCGACATCCGCAAGGGCGAGACCGTGGCGCTGGTCGGCGAATCCGGCTCCGGCAAGTCGGTGACCGCGCTCTCGGTGATGAAGCTCCTGCCCTATCCGGCGGCGCGCCATCCTTCCGGTTCGATCCTGTTCAAGGGCACCGACCTGCTGCGCCTCAACGAGAACGCCATCCGCCAGGTGCGCGGCGCCAACATCACCATCATCTTCCAGGAGCCGATGACCTCGCTCAATCCGCTGCACACGATCGAGCGGCAGATCACCGAGGTCCTGATGCTGCACCGCCGCGCCGGCAACGGCAGAAGCCGCGCCGGCAACGGCGGCAACCGGGCGCGGGTGATCGAGCTGTTGCGCCAGGTCGGAATCCCCGACCCGGAAACGCGGCTCGGGAGCTATCCGCATCAGCTCTCCGGCGGGCAGCGCCAGCGCGTGATGATCGCCATGGCGCTCGCCAACGAGCCCGACCTGCTCATCGCCGACGAGCCGACCACCGCCCTCGACGTCACCGTGCAGGCGCAGATCCTCAAATTGCTCAAGGACCTGCAGGCGCGGCTCGGCATGGCCATGCTGTTCATCACCCACGACCTCGGCATCGTGCGCAAGATCGCCGAACGGGTGTGCGTGATGAAGGAAGGCCGCATCGTCGAGCACGGCGAGGTCGAGCGGGTGTTCGCCCGGCCCGAGCACCCCTATACGCGCGAGTTGATCGCGGCCGAGCCCAAGCCCGATCCGGCGCCGCCCAATCCGACCGCGCCGGTCATGCTGGCGACCGACGATCTCAAGGTCTGGTTCCCGATCCGGCGCGGGGTGCTGCGCCGCACCGTCGGCCACATCAAGGCGGTCGACGGCATCAACATCGAAATCCGCAAGGGCGAGACGCTCGGCGTCGTCGGCGAATCGGGATCGGGCAAGACCACCCTCGGCCTCGCCGTGCTGCGGCTGATCGCCTCGCAGGGGCCGATCGTCTTCATGGGCCAGCGCCTGCAAGGGCTCAGGTTCAAGCAGATGCGGCCGTTCCGCCGCGACATGCAGATCGTGTTTCAGGACCCCTACGGCTCGCTCTCGCCGCGCATGTCGGTTTCCGACATCGTCGCGGAGGGCTTGCGCGTGCACAATCCGAAGATGCCGCCGGCCGAGCGCGAGCAGCGGGTGATCCGCGCGCTCAACGACGTGGGCCTCGCCGCCGACTCGCGCTTCCGCTATCCGCACGAGTTCTCCGGCGGCCAGCGCCAGCGCATCGCCGTCGCCCGCGCGATCGTGCTGGAGCCGACCTTCGTGGTGCTCGACGAGCCGACCAGCGCGCTCGACATGCTGATCCAGGCGCAGATCGTCGACCTCCTGCGTGCGCTGCAGAAGCGCCGCGACCTGACCTACATGTTCATCTCGCACGACCTCAAAGTGGTCGCCGCGCTGTCGAGCCGGGTGGTGGTGATGCGCCACGGCAAGGTGGTGGAGGAGGGCGCCGCCGCCGAGCTGTTTGCCCGGCCGCGGACCGCCTACACGCGCGCGCTCTTCGCCGCCGCTTTCAACCTGGAGAGCGAGGGCGACGGGGCGGTGGCGCAGTGAGACGCGCGCGGGGACGAAGCGGAGCAATCTGGGCGCGTTAGCGCGGATGCGGTGAAGGCCAGAGCCGCCCGGTCGAAGAGTAAAAAGTCGCGGGATTCTTGGTTAGGCCCAGAGGCCGGACTTGACCGCGTCGAGCTTCGACGCGCCGGCACGAACGGCTCAATCCGCACCCACGCGCCGCTGGCGCTCTCCATTGCACTTCCCGCCGCAAAAGGCCTTGCGGCGACGAACCTAAATTCGCTGGGCTACTGCTTGTGGTTCCTGTTATTGTCGCTCGCGAAGAAAGCGACTCGCGAAAGCAAGAGCAATGACCAAAAGGCCCAATCCGCGGCCAAAAGAACTGCGGAAATACAAAATGACCGTCGCCGGTCAATTGTTCCGCCATCTGGGGCTCCAAATGTACTCCGGGGCCGTGCCGGCGCTCGCGGAACTTATCTCGAATGCCTACGATGCGATGGCGCGCAACGTTTACATAACCCTGCCCGTCGGGCGTCCGATTGAGCCGAAGGACAAGATCGTCGTCACGGACGACGGTTGTGGAATGACATTTGACGAGGCGAATGATCTCTATTTATCGGTCGGCCGCGACCGCCGATCGAGCGGGCAAGAATGGACCAGTGCATATAATGGCCTTCAACCTCGCAAGGTTCAGGGCCGCAAAGGCATTGGAAAACTTGCCGGCTTTGGCATAGCTGATCGGATCGAAATCAGGACGATAAAGAATGGAGAGATTTCCCATTTTGCCCTTGAATTCGGCGCGCTCACGAAGAGCCAGAGCTTCGCTGACGTCAGCGGCTACTCTCCGGCCCCCTTGCCCGACGACGCCAAGCGAACGAGGGAAAAGCCCGGCACGACCGTTACGCTCTCGGGACTCAAGATCACCCGCGCCATTAATCAAAAGCAGTTCATGCAAGGGATTGCCCGCAGATTACTCATACTGGATGAGGATTTTCGCGTCCAGGTTAATGGCAAGCTGATTTCACGGCATGAAGTTCCCTTTCAATTCCGCTTTCCAAAACGGAAGGGCCAGTGGGACGCGGCTCAACTAAAAAACGGGCACCAAATCCAATGGTGGGCCGGCTTTTCCAAAGGCACGATTCCCGATGAGGAGCAACGCGGTTTCGTTGTCTACGTTAGAGGAAAGCTTGCGCAGACGCCGTGGTTTTTTGACCTAAGTGGCGGCGTCTGGGGCCAACATGGAATGCAGTACCTCACGGGCGAGGTGCGCGCCGATTTCCTCGATGAGGCAGTTGACCTCATCGCGACCGACCGCGGGACCGTCCGGTGGGAAGACCCCGTCGCCCTTCCACTGAAAGAATGGGGGCAAAAGAAGGTCCGTGAGCTGCTTGAGGCCTGGACCGAAAAACGCAGAGAGGCCAAATCGAAAAGCCCCAGGATAAGGCAGCTCCTAAAGCAGGCGGAGAAACTGCCGGAAGAACAGCGCAAGATTTTCAAAGCCGTTGTGGATCGCATTGTCGCGATACCGCAACTAGATAAGGACAAAGAAGGGCGGGACATCGCTGATGAGTTGGTCGAGTTTGCTTACAATGCGCTCACAAACAGAAGCTTTCTCGACGCGATACGTCGCTTGAACGCCGCGTCCGCTGAGGATGTGGCCCAGTTTTCGGCCGTCTTGTCGGAATGGGACATCATTGAAGCCGTGAATACCGCCCATGTTGTCCGTGGGCGTGTCGAAATCATCCGCAAGTTCGCAGAGATGATAAAGAAAAAGGTTCCTGAAAAGCCCGACCTGCAAGATTACGTCAAAGAGCATCCATGGCTCATCGATCCTAAGTGGTCGATGCTGGCTCATGAGCGGGCGCTAGATACGCTCATCGCCGACAAATTTGGGCTGATTAAGTCCCAAAAGAGGGAGGGAGATCTTCGACTGGACTTTTTCTGCCTTGGCGATCGGTACCAAGTCGCGCATGTCGTTGAGGTAAAGAGACCCGGTGCGCTGGTTGGGAGACAGGAGTTCGATAAGCTTCGGGATTATGTCTTATATCTTCGCACGCGGCTGCAACAGGAAGCGACTGCCCCTGAGCACAGAAGGGCGTTCGTTAAAGGCTTGCTCGTGGCCGATCGCGTCCGACCCGAGGATATGGCGCACGCGCAGGAACATCAGAAAGCCGACACGTTGGATCTTAGATCGTGGAGTAACCTGCTTACCAGCACGGAGACGATGCATGACGAATTCCTCAAGGTCGTGAAGCTTCGCGCGCCGGCCGACGACCCGCGCATGAAGGGGCTGGATGATAGGCCTTCGCGGCAATCCTCAGGTCGCCGCAAGAAGGCCAAAAAGAAGAACAAGCGATCTCCATCGCGGGGCCGGCGACGTGCGCAAACCTAAACCAGTTGCGATCGATTTATATTCAGGGTGCGGCGGTCTCAGTCAGGGGCTTCGTGACGCCGGCTTTAACGTTGCCGCGGCGGTCGAGATTGACGCGGCCGCGGCTAACACGTACAGGCTCAATCATCCGCGAACACGTCTTATTGAAAAGGATATTTGCTATGTTTCCGCCAACGAACTCCGCCAAGCCGTCAAGAAAAAGAAGATAGCGCTGCTGGCGGGGTGCGCTCCCTGCCAGGGATTTTGTTCGTTGACCGCGAAAAACAAGCGTCGCGACCCGCGCAATCAGCTTCTTCTCGTCATGGGTGACTTGATAGCGGAGTTAAAACCCGACGCGATCCTAATGGAGAACGTACCCGGATTGGCCACGCGAGGACGAAGTATTTTTCGGAAGTTTCTTAAGATCTTGGATGGAAAGTACAAATATTCCTGGGAGATAGCCCAGATGGCTAACTACGGAATCGCACAATCGCGACGCCGGCTGGTCTTATTGGCCGCGCGGACAGCGGCCGTCGAATTTCCCGAGGCCTCTCACGCACGGGCGCCCAACGCCAAATCGAAAATGAAACGCTGGCGCACCGTGCGGGACATTATTGGCGACATGGGAGCGCCGATAACCTTCAAACAAGCGCTCAAGCATGGCGGGCCACGGCGCCACAACTGGCACATCGTTCGCGACCTTCAACCTCACACCAAGCGCCGTCTCAAGGCGGCCAAACCCGGGCGAACGTGGCTGACCGTACCACAGTCATTGCGACCGGACTGCCATCAGGGCGATTATGAAGGGTTTACGAACGTATACGGACGCATGGCCTGGGACGCGCCCTCGCCCACGATAACCGGCGGGTGTACGACACCCTGTAAGGGAAGATTCGGACACCCCGACAAGCGCCGGTATACTATTTCGGTCCGCGAAGCCGCGATGTTGCAGTCGTTCCGAAAGGGGTACCGTTTCGATGGGGATAAGATCGACGTAGTTTGTGAGATGATCGGCAACGCCGTCCCCCCCGCCTACGCGAAAGCAGTCGGGCTGCAAATAAAGAAGGCGCTGGGTTACTGATAGGGACTCGTCCATGAGCCGATGGCCCGGAAACGCCAGTCGCCAAAGTACACGCTTTGGAAACCTTTCACGAAGTGATCTGATGTCCCGTGTTCGAAGCACGGGCAACTTGACTACGGAAGGCCGACTCGCAATCTTATTGCGTCAAGCCGGCATATCAGGATGGCGACGGCACCTGCGCTTGCCGGGACGGCCTGACTTCGTATGGCGAACCGTGAAACTCGCGCTGTTTGTTGACGGATGTTTCTGGCACGGCCATCGATGCAATCGAAATCTGAACCCGCGAACGAACGCGAGTGAGTGGAGAACCAAGATCGAAGGTAACCGGATGCGCGATCGGAAGGTGACGAACGCTCTAAGACGGAGAGGCTGGCGCGTTATTCGCATTTGGGAATGCCACCTTGCGCGTAAGCCGAGCTACTGTATCGCGCGCGTGCAACAAGCGTTGACTGATCGCCTGCCGAACTAGCAAGCTGCCCGCGAGACCGCCGATGGCGTTGTTGCCTTGCCGTTCCTTGCCTACCGATTCGGTAGGTGGAGCGGTTGCTACTCAGGGCGGTCGCCGTCCTTTCGCTCCCATCTGATCCGCTATTCGCTGCTCACCATTCCCTCGCGGCTCTTTCGCGCGGTGTCGAAAGTGCGCACTATGCGCGCGATGACCAAAGGCACGCTCGCCCTCCTCATCACCGGCATGACCGAGAATTGGTCCCCCGCGCGCTGGCGCGAGCGGTTCATCCGCGTGTGCTCGGATCGTCCGGTGGCGCTCCTGCCCGCCGACCCGGTCGCGCCGGCCGCGGTTCGCTACGCGGCGGTGTGGAAACCTCAGCCGGGGGCGCTCGCGGCGTTTCCCAATCTGGCGGCGATCTTCAATCTCGGCGCCGGGGTCGATGCCCTCATCGCGGACGCTTCGCTGCCGGACGTGCCGGTGGTGCGGGTCGCCGACGCCGACCTGACCGGGCGCATGAGCGAGTACGTGGCGATGCACGTGCTCATGCATCACCGCCGGCAGCGCTACCTCGACCGATGCCAGCGCGAGCGCGCGTGGGCGCCGCAGGCGCAGCCGGCGGCAAGCGCGGTGCGCGTCGGCATCATGGGGCTCGGCGTGCTGGGCGCCGACGCGGCGCAGGTGCTGGCGCGGCTCGGCTTCAAGGTCGCGGGCTGGAGCCGCAGCCGCAAGGCCGTGCCCGGCATCGCCGCCTATGCCGGCGACGCCGAACTCGCGGCCTTCCTCGAGCGAACGGATATCCTGGTGTGCCTGCTGCCGCTGACGCCGGCGACCAAGGGCATTCTCAACCGCCGCACGTTCTCCCAATTGGCGCGCGACGGCGCGCTCGGCGGCCCGGTCGTGATCAACGCCGGACGCGGCGGGCTTCAGGTCGAGGCGGATCTCGTGGCGGCGCTCGATGACGGTACCCTCGCGGCGGCGAGCCTCGACGTGTTCGAGACCGAGCCGCTGCCGGCGGCAAGCCCGCTGTGGTCGCATCCCAAGGTGACGATTTCGCCGCACAACGCCGCGGATACGGATCCCGACGCCATCTCCGTCTATGTGGCCGAAGAAATCGCGCGCCACGAACGCGGCGAGCCGCTGCGCAACCTGGTCGATCGGCGGCTAGGCTACTGACGCCAGCCGCTTGATGCCGGTCACCGCGCCGTCGGTCGGGCGGATGCGGGCAACCGCCGCCTCGATCGGCTCGACCGCGACCGCCATGTGGAAGCCGTTGGCGTGAACGAGGGTCGCGGGATCGCGCACGATGGCGACGTGGCCCTTCCAGAACATGAGGTCGCCGCGCCGCACGGGTCCGGCGACGGTCTCGCCCAGGGCGGCCTCCTGCATGTCGGTATCGCGCGGGCAGGCGACGCCGCAGACGGCGAGCGCGATCTGCACCAGGCCGGAGCAGTCGAGCCCGAGGCTGGTCTTGCCGCCCCACAAATAGGGCGTGCCGAGGAAGCGCTCGGCGACGGCGACGAAATCGTCCTCGCGGCGGTCGATGGCGATGAGGTGGCGCGCCGGCACATAAGCGCCCGACGCCGTCACGGCGAAGCGGTCGTCGAAACGCGCGACCGCGAGGGTGGCGCCGAACGGCAGGCCGGCGAGCGGCGGCAGCTTGAGCGACGGGCCGGGGAAGGCGAGGGTGCGCAGCGCGCCGACCCTATGGGTGGGCGCCGGCCCGGGCGGGCCGAGCCCGTTCGCCGGCAGGTAGCCGACGTAGCGGTCGGCGGCGAGCTGGCCCCAGGCCCAGCCTTCCTCGTTGGTCTCATAGACCGTGACCCGCTCGCCCATCAGCGCCTCGGTGTCGAGCGGAGCGTCGGGCGAGGGCGCGCGGCGCACCGGCACCTGCGGCTCGACCACCTCGCGCAGATCGCCGTCGACGAAGCGCGCGGCCGCGACCTTGCCTGCGAGCGCGCGGGCGGCGAGGTCCGGCCGGGCGGGCGTCAGGCGCGGGTCGTAGGGCGGCATGGGAAGTCGACAATAGGGCCAAAATTAAGAATCGACACTTGGGGTGGCCCCCGCCGCCGCCCGGATTAACCAGGCATTAGGGTTAACGGACTATTGCTTCGGCCTCGGGCCGGGCGGCTTTCGCGCCCGGCGGAGCAAGGTCATGCCTGTTCGTTCCCGCGGCCCCGCGCGCCTGATCGGTCCGTTCCTCCTCGTTCCC
>DASPVJ010000415.1:0-4004 GCA_035622435.1 Xanthobacteraceae bacterium
TCGTATTGCGCGAGGCCGAGGCCGTGGCCCCACAGGTTGGCGGCCGCCTGATCCTCCTCCTCGTAGCCCCACGCCTCCTTGGCGGACGGCCATTTGGCGGCGATCTCGCGGGTGGTGGTGCCGACCTTCACCGCCTCGATCGAGTCGTAGAGCCACTCGAGCGCGGTCGCGTAGACGTCCTTCTGCTCCTGGGTGGGCTCTTTGCCGACGCAATAGGTGCGGTAATAACAGGACTTGTAGCCGTTCCACGTGAGCGCGGCGAGGTCCATGAACACGATGTCGCCGGGCAGGATGATACGGTCGGAGAAGTTGCGCCAGTTGGGCCAGGTGTTGGGCCCGGACGAGACGATCACGTCCTCCACGTCCTCCATGCCCGGGATTGCGTAGAGGAACTCCATCAGGTGCGCGGTCACCTGGTTCTCGGTGATCCCGGGGCGCAGGAACTTCATGCATTCCCAGTGGGTAGCGTCGCCGATGGCGCCGACAACGCGCATCGCCTCCTGCTCGTCCTCGTTTTTGATCGCGCGCGCCTCCATCATCGGCGTCATGCCGTCGACCCAGCTGATCTTCTTCTCCTGGAAGATGCGCAGCATGTTGATGTCGATGAAGTCGACGCCGAGTTTCTCCCCGGCGACGCCGTGCCGCTTCATCTCGTCGAGGATGGCGTTGGTGAACTTGGTCACCTGCTGAACGGAGGCCGGACCGGCGGCGCCTTTGATCCAGGCATAGGACCAGCGGATGTTCTCGCGCGGGATCCACGGCACGTGGCGCTCGATCTGGAAGCCGATGTCGCCCTGTTCGAACAGCACCGGCGCGCCGTCGCCGCACAGGAGCGCGTAGCGCAGCCCGGGCTTGAGGCGGTTCCAGCCGGGCGTGAGCGTCCCGGTCACGTAGCGGACGTTCTCGTCGTACATCAGCAGCAGGGCGCCGAGGCCGTGCGTCTTCATGCGTTCGCGCGCCCGCTCCAGCCGATACTTGCGCAGCCGGTCCCAGTTGATGCGCTGCTGCCAATCGAGGCCGACGATCCCGGCATTGGCCATCGTTACCTCCCATAAAGCCGCGTGATGAAGGGGCGATGCAGGCCCAATCGGCCGTCAGGGGCGTCATCGGGCTGTCAGGAAAAGATTTAGCTGGACCTCGGGTGCATCTGAAATAATATCTTCTGCGAAAGGGCATCAGGTTTATTAATGTCGGATGTCAGCCTGCGGCAGATTCGGGCCGTCGTCGCCGTCTGCGAAGAGGGCTCGTTCACTCGCGCGGCGGAGCGGGAGAACGCCACCCAATCCGGGATTTCCCAGCACATCGCGGCGCTCGAACGCACGTTGGGCGTGCGGCTGTTCGACCGCTCCAATGCGGGGGTACGGGCGACACCCGCCGGCATGCGCTACTACCGGCGCTGCATCGAGGCCTTGGGCACGCTCAAGACCGGGACTGAGGAGATGCGGGCGCTTGCCGACCGCGTCACCGGGACCCTGCGGGTCGGCCTGATGCCGACCTTCACCCGCGCCTGCCTGGCGCTGACGTTGCGCGACTACGTGCGCGACCACCCCGACGTGAAGCTGCGCATCGTCGAAGGCTACAGCGGCGTGCTCACCGAGCGGGTGCTGGCGGAGGAACTCGATTTCGCCATCGTGCCAACCTTCGAGGGACGCGTGGGCCTGCGCTCGCGGCTGCTCGCGCGCGACCGCGAAATGCTGCTGTCCGGGCCGGCGCGCGGGTTCGTGCCGCTGCACCCGATTCGGCTGGCCGACTGCGTGCCGTTGCGGATCGTGGTGCCGAGCCTGCCGAATATTCGCCGGCGCAACATCGAAACCTACTTCCAGACCAACGGCGTCGCGGTCGAGGACATGATCGAGATGGACGCCATGATCGGCACGCTCGAGTTCGTGGCCGCCACCGACTGGGTCGCGGTGCTGCCCGGGCTCATCTGCGTCAACGACATCGGCCGCAACGACCTGATCATCAACCCGATCGTCGATCCGCCGCTGTACGCCGAGTTCGTCATCATCGAGCCGGCCCGCCGCACGCTCAGCCTGCAGGCGCGGCTCTTCGTGCAGCGGCTGGAGGCGGAGGTCGCGCGCGTGCGCGAGGTGTGGCGCCAGGCGCTTCGCAGTGATCAGCTATCAGTGACCGTCGATCAGTAAAAGTCGTAGGGCGCATTAGCCGAAGGCGTAATGCGCCGATATGAGAGCGGCGCAATACGCTTCGCTATTGCGCCCTACTCTCACTCAATGCGTCACCGCCGCCGGCGCGCCGGGTTGCTTGAGCGGGTGGGCGGCCGCAAAGGCCTCGATCTGCATGCAGGCGTCGACCACGCGGGCGAAGTTCGGATAGGGCTTGAGGTCGACCCCGAAGTAGCCCGCGCCGGCCGCCTGGCTCGCCACGCAAATGTCCGCGATCGTCGGCCGGTCGCCGCAGCAGAAGCGGCCGGTCATTCCGTCGTTCGCCAGATGGCTCTCGATCGCCTGGACCGCCTCGCCGACCCAGTGGCGAGTCCATTTCATCAGCCCGGCCTCGTCGAGCTTCAACTCGTTGGTGAGGTAGTTGCGCACGCGCGGGACCAGCAGCGGATGGGAATCGCAGGCGACGATCTCGGCAATGCCGCGCGCGAAGGCGCGCGCCCGTGGATCGCTCGGCAGCAACGGCGGGTGCGGATGAACCTCGTCGAGATATTCCATGATGGCGAGCGACTGGAACAGCACCGGCCCGTCGCCGTCGAGGAGCGCCGGAATGACCATCTGCGGGTTGACCGCCCGGAACGCGGGCTCTCGCTGCTCGCCCTTGATCAGATCGACGTAGACGACCTCGGGCTTGATCCCCTTGAGATTGAGCGCGATGCGCACGCGATAGGTCGCGAGCGACCGCCAGAACGAGAACAGCTTCACCGGACGAGCCTCCCGAATGTTCTCCGAGCATAGGCATCGGCCCTGGCCGTGTCCACGCGTGCCGTTATGAGAAAGGCGCAATACACTTCGCTATTGCGCCCTACGTTTTGCTCCGCCTCGCCCAATAAACCGCGTGAGCGCCGGCGTCGCGCCCGCCCCAACCGGCACGGCTTGCTTCATCGAAGCAGGCGAGCGTGCGCTCGACCAACGGCATGGCGAGGCCGCGCGCCTTCCCCTCCGCCAGCATGATGCGCAAATCCTTGCGGCACGAGTCGATGTCGAAGGTGGCAGGCCCGCCGTCGCCGCCCTCGAGCATGTCGGCAATGGCGGCCCCGCGCACCTTGAGCACGTTGGGGCCGCCGGAGGTATCGGCGAACAGATCGATCAGGCGCGCCGGATCGATGGCGACGTCGCGGCACAGCGAGAGCGTTTCGCCGAGCGCCTGCCAATACACCATCAGCGGCATGTTGATCGCGAGCTTCATTACGGCGCCGGCGCCGACCGGGCCGACATGCTCGAGCCGGCGGCAGAGTTGCTGCAGCAGGGGCCGCGCGCGCGTCGCGTCCGCCGGCTCGGCGCCCATCAGGCCGATGAGCTTGCCCTGGCGCGCCGGCCCGGTGGTGCCGCCGACCGGGCACTCGACGAAGGCCGCGCCCTTGGCGCGCACCTTGGCGGCAAGTGTGATCGCGGTTTGCGGCCGTACCGTACTCATGTCGATGAAGAGCTTGCCGTCGACCGGCCCGGACAAAAGCCCCGCCGGGCCGTCGTAGACCGCTTCGATCGCCGCCGCGTCGGTCAGCATGGTGATGATCGCGTCGGCACGCGCCGCCAGCGCCGCCGGGCTGTCGACGATGGTCACGCCTTCCGCGGCGAGGGGCTTGGCCTTGGCGGCGGAGCGGTTCCATCCGCTCACGTCGTGCCCGACGTCGACGAAACGCGCCGCCATGGCGGCGCCCATGCGGCCTAAGCCCGCGATTGCGACGTGCATCGATTTGCCTTGCGGTTGTCGCCGCGATGGTTAGAGCATGATGCCGAAAAGTGGGTACCGGTTTTCGGAAAACATCATGCTCCAATAATAACCTAAAGCGGGATGGCGATTCGAAGAAAAGCCATCACGCT
>DASPVJ010000416.1:0-11986 GCA_035622435.1 Xanthobacteraceae bacterium
GGATCCTGAGGCGAATCGGCGTATTGAGCGGTCCGCGCATCTTCTCGACGGCCTGATTGAGGGTGAGGCCCTGCACCGGCGCGTCGTCGAGCGCCACGATGACGTCGTTCGTCCGCACGCCCGCCCGGCCGGCCGGGCCGCCCTCGATCGGCCACACGACTTTGACCAAGCCGCCGTCCATCTTGACCTCGAGGCCGACGCCGCCGAACGTGCCGGCCGTCTGGGTCTGCATGTCCCGGTATTTGGCGGCATCGAGATAGGTCGAGCGCGGATCGAGTTCGGCCAGCATGCCCTCGATCGCCGCGGCGATGAGCTTCTCGTCGGAAGGCTTCTCCACGTAGTCCGCGCGGATCCGTTCGAACACGTCACCGAACAGGTTGAGCGCCTGATAGGTCGCATTCTTGGCGCTTCTCGCCTGCGCCCCGATGTCGAGCAGGCGCGGATCGCCCGCCATGAGCGCGAGCGCCGCCCCGGCAACGGCGCAGAGAAGATGGGTCGATATCCTGAGCATCGGCGAAACCCTCCGCGGCGCGCCGTTCAATTGAAATTGAGCCGCAGCCCCGGCTCCGGCCACCGCATGACGCCCAACCGGCCGCTGTCGGAGAGGGTGACGTAGGCGGTGCGCATGTCGGCGCCGCCGAAGCAAATGTTGGTCGGATAGCGGTCCGGCATCTTGACCGCGCGCACGACGTCGCCGGCGGGAGAAATCTCGGTGATGTAGCCGGTGTTCAAGGTCGCGACCGCGATGTTGCCGTTGGCGAGCACCGCGAGGCTGTCGAAGCGCGCCGCGCCGGGAAGGCCCATCAGCACCCGGCCGCTGTGCGGGGCGAATTCGTCCTTGGGCTTGAGCCGGCCGGGGCCCTCGACCGCGAACGCCCACAGCCGCGCCCCCTCGGTGTCGGCGACGTAGAGGGTGTTGCCGTCGGGAGAGAGGCCGCAGCCGTTGGGGCTGAGCATGGGGTAGGCCACGGCGGCGATCTTCGCGCCGTCGGTCGACGCATAATAGACGCCGCCGTTGTCGCGGTGGCGCGGGTGGCGCTTGCCGAGGTCGGTGAAATAGAAGCCGCCGTCGCGGTCGAACACCAGGTCGTTGGGCGCGGAGAGCGGATGGCCGTCGACCTCGTTGTAGAGCACCTTGGATTCGCCGGTCGTCGGATCGATCCGCTCGACGGTGCCGAACTTGTAATCCGGGTGCGGCCCGAGCCCCATGGAATGGCCGGCGACGTAGCGGCTGCCGCCGTTGTTGCACAGATAGAAGTAGCCGTCGGGGCCGATCGCCAGCCCGTTCGGCCCGCCGCCGCAATCGGAGAACACGCCGACCTTGCCGTCCGCGCTCACGCGCGAACAGCGCCGATTGCGAATTTCGGTGAGCACCACCGAGCCGTCGGCGCACACCACCGGACCTTCGGGAAAGCCCAGTCCGGTCGCCAGGATCGTCACGTCGCTCATGCTTGCGCTCTCCTCTCGGCCCCGGCCGAGTCTCGCCAACGCCATTGCCGCGTCAAGACGCGGCGCGCGCGAGCGGGCGCCGCCCCCTTGCCATGGATCGGGGCGCATCTAGACTTGGCGTTTGTGAGGTCGGGGTTGCACATGGACGCCCACGTCAAGAGATTCATCTGTGCCGTGCCGATGGCGTTCTGGGTGCTGGCGGCGGCGCCCGCGCAGGAGATCGCCTCGGTCAGCGTCAATCAGGTCGGGATTTTCACCGTCCGCAAGACGAAGACGATCAAGGACCCCAGCATCTCGACCGGGCAACGCGCGGAGGCCGAAAATTACGACCTGGTCCAGACGGCGACCACGATCGCCGGAAAGCCCGGCATGCATTTTGGCGTCGGACTGGTGGCGTTCGGAACGCCGAAAGGAGGCAGCGCTCCCATCATGGTCAAGTGGCTCTATCCCGCGCCCGGGCTCGTCAATCCCGCCACGCGCTTGACCAAGATGTCCGATCAATACACCACGACGCTCACGCTCGGCGCGCAATGGCACTTCGCCTGGGAGCTGGGCATGGATTGGCAGATCGTTCCCGGCACCTGGACGTTCCAACTGTGGACGCCGAACGGCGAGCGCCTGCTGGCCAGTCAGGACTTCACCATGACCGGACGATCCGAGCGCAGCACGGTCGAACCGTCCCGGTCGCAAGGGGACAGCGGACGCTAGTTGGCGTTTCTCAGGTCGAGGTTGAATATGGACGCCCACGTCAAGAGATTCATCTGTTGCGTGCCGATGGTGTTCTCGGTGCTGGCGGCGGCATACGCGCAGGAGATCGACACGGTCGCCGTCAATCAGGTCGGGATTTTCACCGTCGGCAAGACGAAAACGATCAAGGACCCCAACATCTCGACCGGAGAACGCGCGGAGGCCGAAGATTACGAGCTGGTCCGGACGACGACCACGATCGCGGGAAAGCCCGGTATAAAGTTTGGCGTCGGACTGATGGCGTTCGGAACGCCGAAAGGAGGCAGCGCTCCCGTCGTGGTCAAGTGGCTCTATCCCGCGCCCGGGCTCGTCAATCCCGACACGCGCTTGACCAAGATGTCCGATCAATACACCACGACGCTCACGCTCGGCGCGCAATGGCACTTTTATTGGGCGCTCGGCAGCGATTGGCAGATCGTTCCCGGCACCTGGACGTTTCAACTGTGGACGCCGAGGGGCGAGCGCCTGCTGGCCAGCCAGGACTTCACCATGACCGGACCATCCGACCGCACCACGGTCGAACCAGCCGGCCGCTCTCAGGGACAAAGCGGACGCTAAAGCGTGATGACTTTTCTTCGAATCGTCATCGCGCTCTAACGTATTCTTGGAGCATGATCTTTTCCGAAAACCGGTACCCACTTTTCGGGATCATGCTCTAGCCGACCGAAGCAGCGGGCGCGGCGAACAGCGGAGAAACGAATGCCGATCATCGACGCGCAGGTCCACCTCTGGCGCAAGGGAACGCCGTCGTCGCACCATCGCGCCGCGCCCTATCTGGTCGAGGACGCCATTCGCGACATGGACGCGGCGGGCGTCGACGGCGCCATCCTGCATCCGCCCACGAGCTGGGACGCCGATTCCAACGAGCAGGCGGTGGAGGCGGTCGAGGCGCATCCCAAGCGCTTCGCCATTCTCGGCTATCCCGCCCTCGACCGAGCGGACAGCCGCGCGCTGGTCGCGACGGCGAAACAGCGGCCGGGCATGCTGGGCTTGCGCCTTTACTTCAACCAGCCGCACAACCGCGCCTGGCCCATGGACGGCACGCTCGACTGGCTGTGGCCGGCGGCCGAAGACGCGCAACTGCCGCTGGCGCTCCTCGCCGGCGACTGGCTGCCGCTCGTCGGCGAGATCGCCGCCCGCCATCCGCGGCTCAAGCTCGCGGTCGACCACATGGGGGCGCTGCGCGGCGCCAAGGGGGACGCGGCCTTTCCCAACATGCAGGAACTCTTGGCGCTCGCGCGCCATCCCAACGTCGCCGTCAAGCTGACCGGCGGCCCGTTCTACGCCGACGACGCCTATCCGTTCAAATCCCTGCACAAGCATTATCGCGCCATGTACGAGGCGTTCGGTCCGCGCCGGCTGTTCTGGGGCACCGACATCACCAAGATGCCGTGCTCGTGGCGCCAGTGCGTCACGCATTTTCAGGAAATCGATTGGATCCCCGCGGCCGACAAGAGGCTCATCATGGGCGAGGCCGTTTGCGATTGGCTCGGCTGGAAGCGGTGACCGGCGCGCGCGGCGGCGGCTCCCTCCGGGATTGCTTCGTCGCCCTTCGGGCTCCTCGCAATGACGGGGTGGGTAATGCCGGCTCCCGCTCTGAGAGCCGAAGCGCGATCAGGTCGGGGGCGTGCAAAACGGCGATAGGCGGAGAGATAGAGCGACATTGTTGGCAAGCGGGGACGATTTTCCCAATCGGCGACTATACTTAATAAAAATGTGAGACTATTCAATGGGATACGCCAAATTGATGCAAGAGGAGCTTTCGTGATATCAAGAATTTCGTTACTGCAAAATCAAGAATTTCGTTAGGTACACTGACTCGTGCGGGAAACGGAATCTCGGTACTGCGTTGAAACAGCGAGACGCTTGAAAATGTCACGCGGTAGCGGTTACGCTGGCGGCAGCGCGCGTGCGCACAAGCTCTCTGCCGAGGAACGTCGAAAAATTGCCAATAAGGCCGCGACCACGCGGTAGCAATGACATGCTTGCACCTGAAGAAACCCGCAAAGCATTTAAGCCGGACAGGGAGAAAATCCTTGAATCTATTTTATATTTAATCAATCGCAGAAATGAAAAGCCTGGCCAAGCGCTTTCACAATACGACATAGTGAAGGCTATTTTCCTCGCAGACGTGTCGCATCTGAACAAATACGGCCGTCCAGTTACCTTTGACAATTACGTTGCTATGGAGCACGGGCCGGTTCCGACCCTTACTTATGACACACTAAAACCGGCGTCGGGACTGTTCGCCAGGCTATTTCAGAGGGAGAAGCCCTGGACTACTTTGGCTGACGGCAAGATCCACCGATTCGTCAAGGCGGATAGACCGCACAACAAGGACGTGCTATCCGCAACTGACTTGGAAGCCTTGGACTACGGGTTACAGACCGTTACTAATCTTTCGTTTGGACAGCTTAAGAAACTAACGCATGAGCATCCGGCTTATATCGAAGCGTGGGCTCGACGTGGCACTGCCGATGCATCCGATATTGATATGCAAAGGCTGCTCGACAACGCCAAAGACGATGACGAGACAATAGAACGTATCGCCTATACATCGCGCCATGTATCCAGTGGGGGCAATAGCTAAACTCAAAACGCGAAATGTTATAGGAAAAGAATCCGCTCTGAAGTATCATTTTTGTATATGTAGCAAGAACCGCGACTATCTGTACGTATGTACGCGCGGGTTCGAGGGGGATTTTCCGATAACTCCCGAGGACTGCGGGAAGCTCGATCATCCAAGCCACATTTCGCTATCGGCTGTTTTCCATGTCCCAGATCACGAAATGCGAGGATCGGAGCATCTTTGTACCGTTAGCCAGGATTACCTCAAGAAGCTGTGGTATCACGTCGTAGATTCGCGCGTTTTGGCAGAGCGTGAACGAGGTAGGATACTTCGTGGCCTCAAGCTCCATTTCGGGGACGAAGAGCCCGAACCGTGATCGACGACTTGCGCAACCGCCTAGCGGGCAGAATTCAACTCACGAGTACTATCGGGCTCCGATAGCTCGTCTTTTCAGGATCGTGGGCGATGGCGAAGCTGAAATTCGGGGCGTGGATTCCGACCTACGCGTGGAGCGGCGGCAAGAGCGATCCCAACAACGTCAAGCGCATCCGGGCGTCGATCGAGAAGTGCGAGGAGCACGGCATCGACGTGTGGGTGATCGACCACCTGCTGTCCGCCCCGGGACTCTACGGCAACGCCTGGCTCGAGCCGCTCAACGCGCTCGCGTTTGCCGCCGCGCTCACCCGCACGGTGAAGATCGCGACCGGCATCCTCGTGCTGCCCGTGCGCCATCCGGTGGTGCTGGCCAAGGAGATTTCCACGCTCTGCCATCTCTCCGACAACCGCTACATTTTCGGCGTCGGCCCCGGCTGGTACGCGCGCGAGTTCGAGGTCACGGGCTCGCGCATCGAGGAGCGCGGCCGGCGCACCGACGAGATCATCGCGGCGGTGACGTTGCTGCTGAGCAAGCCGAACGCGTCCTTTGCGGGCAAGTATTATCGATTCGACGACGTGACCATCGATCCGCGCCCGCCCAAGCTGCCGGCGATCTGGGTGTCCGGCGGCTCGCGCGTGCCCGATCCCGGCGAGCACGACGTGCCCGTCATCGCGCCCAGCGTGATGACGCGCATCGTCAAGGCGGGGAACTGGCTGTCGCGCTGCTCGGGCAAGCAGGAATGGGTCAAGCGCGACTGGCTGCAGCTCAGGGCGCACGCGCAGGCGATGGGAAAGGATCCGTTGAAGCTCACCTTCGGCCACTGCAACTTCACCCACCTCGTCGACACGGCGAGCGAGGAAAAGGCTTCGGCGCAGTCGAAGGCGCCGTTCCTGCGGGTCATGGGCACGCACCGCAGCTACGAGCACCTCAAGGAATGCTACATGGTCGGCAGCATCGACCGCATCAACGCGCGCATCGACGACCTGCGCCGGGCGGGGCTTGAGTACCTGGTGCTCGGACCCGTCAGCGACGACCCCAAGCAGATCGACCTCATGGCCAGGAAGGTCGTGAGGAACTTCAGCTAAACTAGCGTCGCGAGGGATCGATGAACGACACCGGACCTCCCTATGTCGGGCGCTCGCTGTTGCGCCGCGAAGACGCGCGGCTGTTGACCGGACGGGGGCAGTTCGTCGCCGATCTCGTGCTGCCGGGCATGCTGCACGCGGTGTTCGTGCGCAGCCAGGTCGCCCATGCCCGCATCCGCTCGGTCGACGTCGCGAAGGCCGCGGCAATGCCCGGCGTCGTATTGGCGCTCGCCGGCGCCGAACTCCTGCGCCTGGCGCCGCCGGTGCCGGGCGCGCAGCTGACCTTGCCGAGCAAGTGGCGAACCCAGGTGGAGCACGCGTTCCACCTGCCGCAGCAGCCGCTCCTGGCCTTGGACAAGGTGCGCCACGTCGGCGAGGCCGTCGCCGTGGTGGTGGCGGAGAGCCTTTATCAGGCGCAGGACGCCGCCGAGCAGGTGACGCTCGACCTCGAGCCGCTGCCGGCGGTGACCGACGCGGAGCGGGCGCTCGAGCCCGGCGCCGCCGTCATTCACGAGGCGTACAAGACCAACCTGCTCGGCCGGTTCGTGATCGCCAAGGGCGACACGGCCGCGGCCCTGGCCAAGGCCCCGCATCGCTTGCGGCGCCGCTTCTATATGCATCGCTACGCCGGGGTGCCGATGGAATGCCGCGGCGTGGTCAGCGCCTACGATGCGCGCAACGATTCCGTCACCATCTGGTCGTCGACGCAGGTGGTGCACTGGGTGCGCCGCGAGGCGGCGGCCGTCCTGCGCCTGCCGGAGGCGCGCGTGCGCTGCGTCGCGCTCGACGTCGGCGGCGGTTTCGGCACCAAGGGGCACGTCTATCCCGAGGATCTGTCGATCCCGCTGCTGGCGCGGCTCGCCGGGCGCCCGGTGCGCTGGATCGAGGAGCGGCAGGAACATCTTCTCTGTTCGACCCACGCCCGCGACCAGCTGCACGAGGTCGAGGTCGGGTTCGACGGCGAAGGCCGCGTGCTCGCGTTTCGCGACGACTTCCTGCTCGATTGCGGCGGCTGGAATCCGATCGGGCCGGGGATCGCCTACAACACCGCGGTGCATCTGCTCGGGCCCTACAAAATCGAAAATTTTTCGACCAGCGCCCGCATCGCCGCCACCAACAAGGTGCCGAACTCGGCCTATCGCGGCGCCGGGCGCCCGGAGGCGGCGTTCGCCATGGAGCGCACGATGGATCTGATCGCGGGCACGCTCGGGCTCGAGGCGGCCGAGGTCAGGCGGCGCAACATGATCCGCCCCGAGGAGATGCCCTGTGCGATGGGGCTTCCTTATCGCGACGGCGAGCCGATCGTTTACGACGGCGGCGACTTTCCCGGCGCCCTCGACCAGGTGCTGGGCGCGGTCGGCGGCCTGCCGGCGTTTCGCAAGCGGCAGAAGGAGGCGCGGGCGCGCGGGCGCTATCTCGGGCTCGGCCTTGCGACCTACGTCGAAGGCACCGGGGTCGGGCCGTTCGAGAGCGCGATCGTGCGCATCGAGCCGACCGGCAAGGTGTTCGTGACCTCGGGCGCCTGCCCCCAGGGCCAGGGCATGGAGACGATCTTCGCGCAAGTGGTCGCCGACGCCTGGTCGGTCAAGCCCGAGGACGTCGTCGTCGCGCTCGCCGACACGTCGCTGATCGCGATCGGGTTCGGCACCATCGCCAGCCGCAGCACCGTGACCTTGTCGGCGGCCATCCACTACGCGAGCGAGCGCCTGCGCGCCAAGGTGTTCGCCATCGCCGCCAACATGCTGGAGTGCGCGCCGGTCGATCTGGAGCTGCGCGGCGGCAAGGTCGGCGTCGTCGGCGCGCCCGGGATGGAACTGACGCTCGCCGCGGTGGCGCAGGCGGCCCGCCCGGGATGGGACCACGGCCGCCCGCCAGGGGTCGACGCCGGCCTCGAGGAGAGCTTCTACTTCGAGCCGCCGACGGTCACCTGGTCGAACGCCACCCACCTCGCGGTGGTCGACGTCGATGTCGCGTCCGGCCGGATCGCGATCGAACAATACGCGGTGGCGCACGACTGCGGCGTGGTCATCAATCCGATGCTGGTCGAGGGGCAGATCGTCGGCGGCTCGGTCCAGGGCCTGGGCGGGGCGCTCTACGAGGAGTTCGTCTACGACGAGGAGGGACAGCTCCTCAGCGGATCGCTGATGGACTACGCCCTGCCGCGCGCGAGCGACAGCCCGGCGATGCAATTGTTCCACCAGGAATCCCCCTCCCCGCTCAATCCTCTCGGGGTCAAAGGCGTCGGCGAAGGCGGCGCCGTCGCCCCGCCGGCGGCGATCGCCAACGCGGTCGCCGACGCGCTCAGCGTCTTCGGCGCCGAGTTCAACGCGACGCCGGTCAAGCCGGAGCACGTGGTGAAGGCGGTGGCGAACGCGGGGACGTGAAGCGCTACATCGGCGGCAGCTCTCGCAATGCCTGCGCCACCTGCCGCACCACGCTTTGCCAATCGCCGATCGCCGGCTGGCGAAAAAGCCGCGCAGTCGGGTACCAGGGGGTGGCTTCGCCGCGCACGAGCCAGCGCCAGTCGGCGGAGAACGGCAGCAGCACCCACATCGGTTTGCCCAACGCGCCGGCGACATGCGCGATCGAGGTATCGATCGTGATGACCAAATCGAGCATTGCGATGATGGCGGCGGTGTCGGCGAGATCGGCCAGGCGCTCGCCGAGGAAACTCGGCACGCCCGTCGACGCAAGCAACGCGGCCTCGCCATCCGGCAATTCCCTCTGCAGCGCCACGAATTGAATGTCCCGCAGTTCCATGAGCGGCAACAGCAGGCGCAGCGGCATCGAACGGCGATCCCGCGGCGAGCCGCCCCGGGTCCACATCAGCCCGACCCGCGGACGCGCAAGCGCGTCCACAATGGGCCGCCATTTGGCGAGCCGGTCGGCCGGCGCCGACAGATAGGGCACGTCGGCCGGGATGGTTTCGAGCGTCGTTTTGAACGCCAGCGGCAACGTCGGCAGCGGACAAAAGCCGTCGAACGGCGGCACCGGCTCGCCTTGCCCGCGGACGACCGACGCGCCCTGCAGATTAGCCATCAATGCCGTCAGCGGACGCTGCACGGCAAGGACGACCTTGGCGCCCAGCCGTGCCACCGTCGGCACGAAGCGCGCGAACTGAATGGTGTCGCCCAGTCCCTGTTCGCCGTGCAGCAGAATGGTCTTGCCGGAAATGTCCCAGTGACCGAGCCACAGCGGTTGCGCCGGCCTCTTCTTGCCCTTGCTGAAATTCGCGGTCATAAGCCGCCACGCATATTTTCTCCAGCCGGCCGCGTAGTCGCCGAGCGCCAGCCGCACGAGCGCTTCGTTGACATGAGCGTCCACGTGATCGGGCTTGATCGCCTGTGCGGTCGCGAACGCGGCGAGGGCTTCCTCGTGACGGTTGAGGTCGCGCAGCGACAGGCCGAGATTGTTGTGGGCGTCGGCGTGATCCGGCTTGAGGGCGAGTGCCTGCCGGTAGCTCGCCACCGCTTCCGCGTGGCGGCCGAGCTCCTGCAGGGCGATGCCCATGTTGTTGTGGGCATCTACGTAGCCGGGTCGCGCCGCAATCGCGCGGCGGAAGCCCTCGAGCGCCGGCTCGGCGTCGGTCGGAGCCAGCAGCACGGCGAGCGTATTGTGAGCTTCCGCATAGTCAGGGCGCAGCGCGATCGCGCGCTCGTAACATTCACGCGCTTCGGCGAGGCGGCCGAGACTCTGCCGGGCGCGTCCGAGATTGTAGTGGGCTTCGGCACGCTCCGGCTCGAGCGCGATCGCTTTTTCGAAATGCGCCACCGCCTCGGCCGGACGGTTCAAGCCGTTGAGCGCGATGCCGAGATTGTTGTGAGCTCCGGAGACGTTCGGTTCGCGCGCGATCCAGTGACGCAGCAGGCGCGCCGCTTCCTCGAACTCGCCGCGCTCGAGGCAAAGCAGGCTCAAGTGATGAAGCGCGCCGGAATCCTCGGGATTTCGCGCGAGCACCGCCCGGTAACGCTCCTCCGCCGCGGACGCCTGCCCCTTGCGCTGAAGCGACAGGGCCTCTTCGAATATGGCGTCGGCCGCAGGCACTTGCGCCGGCACGGCGATTTCGGGCTCAGCCAAATCGAGCGCTCCGAAAATATTGTCAGCCGCCTCCCGTTCCCGGGTCGATTGTATACGATCTCGGCGCCCTCGAAGAGCAGCTATCCGATGTCAACCGGCGATTGCGGATCAACGAGATAACATCGTCCGCTATTGCCGACAAAAAGTCATGCGGTTGTCGGGATTCGTCCGGTTGCCGCGTTGACTGAGAAGGTCCGTCCCCCTAAGGTTGTCATCGGAAGGTCGTCGGATAGTCACGAAAAGGAACCACCCTAGCAAAAACGACAAGAACTTTATGGCAGGCACGCCTATCGGGAGGCGACGATGACGAGCAATCTGTTCGGCCAATACGAGCTTATTCTCGCAACCGAAGGCACGGCGCTTCCGTCCGACACCGAGGTCGCCACCTTTACCGACGGCACCGCCAACGACACGGCGGCCAACTTTACCGCGACGATCAACTGGGGTGACGGCGTCACCACCGTGGGCACGGTGGTCGGCTCGAACGGCTCGTTCACCGTCGAGAGCGGCCACACCTACAGCGAGGCGGGTTCGCTCAACGCCGTCATTACCGTCACCCGCAACACCGATGGCGCGCAAATCGTGCTGCCGGGCGTGGTCTACGTCGACGATGTCAACAATCTGAGCGGCAATTCGGCCGGCACGATCGTCGGTGCTCCAAACCAGGCCCTCAGCAACGTCGTGGTGGCGACCTTCAACGATTCGTACACCGGCCAAGGCACGAACGGTTTCACGGTCAACATCGACTGGGGCGACGGCACGACGACGGCCGGCACGCTAAGCCTCGGCGGCAATCAAATCTATACCGTTACCGGCTCGCATACCTATGCGACCGCCGGCGAGTTCACCATCACCACGTTCATGAACGACAACGTGCCGGACAGCACCGTCGGTTTTGCGACCACGACGGCGGACATCGGCTTCGGCGGAAACGTCGTGATCACGTCGGCAACCGAGACGGTCGCAATCCCGAGCGGCACCGCGGTCGCCACCTTCGCCGACAGCTCGAACGATCCCGCGTCCGACTACACGGCAACGATCATTTGGGGCGACGGCAACACCCAGGTCGGTTCCGTCTCGGGCTCCGCCGGATCGTACACGGTCACGTCCACAGCCAACGAAACCTACGCCGTCGAGGGGAATTACACGCTCACGGTCGACATCACCAACACGGCCGACAGCGCCTCGACGACGCTCGCGGGGACGGTCGGGGTTGCCGGCGACGCCAGCTTGAGCGCGTCGGCCATTACCGTCACGGGCAACCCCAATGTGGCCCTCACCAATGTTGCGGTCGCGACCTTCAGCGATGGGAATACCGCGAACACCGCGGGCGAGTTCACCGCCCTGATCAACTGGGGCGACGGCACCACCTCGACCGGCACGGTCGCGGGCTCCGGCGGCTCGTTCACGGTCATCGGCTCGCACACCTACGCGCAGAACGGCGACAACCCCATCACCGTCGGCATGGCGGAGAATTCGGACGGCGGGCTGGGCACCGACTACGCCACCGTCCAGAGCACGGCGCTCATCGGCCTTGCTTCGATCTCGGGCGCGAGCATCACCACCACCGAAGGCACGCCGGTTGCCGCCGGCACGCAGGTCGGCGTCTTCAGTGACAGCAATCTGAGCGACACCGCCGCTTCCTTCACCGCGACCATCAACTGGGGCGACGGCACTTCGAGC
>DASPVJ010000417.1:0-4280 GCA_035622435.1 Xanthobacteraceae bacterium
CCGCGGCTTGCCGCGATGGCCGCGCACCACCGCGCCGCCGAGACCGATCCGTCGGTCGCGCACGAATGGGCGGTCGCGCTGGGCGAGACCGTTGCGTGACGAGAACGCTGATCTGCGTCGGTCTTGGCTATACGGCCGCCCATTACGTCGCGGCCTTCGGCAAACGCTTCGATCGAGTGATCGGCACGGCGCGCACGCCGTACAAGGCCGCGGTGCCGGTCGGCGAAGCTCACGTGGACATGCTCGTGTTCGACGGAAGCGCAGCTTCGCCGGCGCTGACCGCGAGCATCGAACAAAGCGACGCGGTGCTGGTGTCGGCGCCGCCGGGCGCGGCGGGCGATCCGGTCCTCGCCTGCCTCGCCGACGCGATCATGCGCTCACGCGTGCGCACCATCGTCTATCTGTCGACCATCGGGGTCTACGGCGACCGCGGCGGCGCGTGGGTCGACGAGACACGCGAACCGCGGCCCGGCTCGCCGCGCAGCGCGGCGCGCCTTGCCGCCGAGGCCGGATGGCAGCAACTCGGCGCCGCCGCGGACAAGCGGGTCGCCGTGCTGCGGCTTGCCGGCATCTACGGCCCCGGCCGCAACGCCCTCGTCACGGTTGCCGAGGGCACGGCGCGGCGGATCGTCAAGCCCGGGCAGGTGTTCAACCGCATCCACGTCGCCGACATCGCGCAGGCGATCGACGCCTGCTTCATCCAAGCGGCCGACGGCGTGTTCAACGTCGTCGACGAGGAGCCGGCGCCGCCCCAGGACGTGATCGCGTTTGCGGCGGACCTGCTCGGCGTCGCGCCGCCCGCCGAGATTCCATTTGAAGAAGCTCGCGGCACCATGACCGCGATGGCGCAGAGCTTCTACGCGGAAAACCGCCGGGTACGGAACGCCAAGCTCAAGGCGCTCGGCGTGCGCCTCGCCTACCCGACCTATCGCGACGGGCTGCGCGCCCTGTTCGCGGCGGGCGAGGGGCGGGTCCTTCGTAGGGCGCAATAGCCTTGGCCCCGCGCAGGCGGGGCGGAGCGTATTGCGCCATTGACTTTCTCGGCGCATTACGCGGCCCATGGCCGCAAATGCGCCCTACTTCAAAACTCTTCGATCGCGTGCAGCAGCCGCTCGATGTCCTCGGGCCGCGACAGGCGGTGATCGCCATCCTTGACCAGGGTGAGGACCACGTCGTCCTGGGCGAGCCGCGCCGACAGGTCGACCGCGTGGCTCCACGGCACGTCGGCATCCTGCACGCCCTGCAGGATGCGGACCGGGCATCCGGTTTCGATCAGGCCGCCGAGCAGAAGATGCTCGCGCCCCTCCTCGATCAGGCGACGGGTGATGCGGTAGGGCTCGGTCGAATAGGCGGACGGCCGATCCCAGAAGCCTTCGCGCTCGATCATGCCCCTGACCTTGGGCGGGAACTTCTGCCACATCAGCACTTCGGTGAAATCGACCGCGGGGGCGATCAGCACCAGGCCGGCGACCGAGGCCGTAGCCGGGCGGCCGGCGGCGGCGCGCGCTTTAAGTTCGCGCAGCATCAGGAGCGCGATCCAGCCTCCCATCGATGAGCCGACCAGGACCTGCGGGCCGCGGCAGAACGCCTCGAACACCGCCAGGCCGTCTTCGAGCCAGCCGCCGACGGTGCAGGCGGCGAAATCGCCGGTCGATTCGCCATGGCCGGCGTAGTCGAAGCGCACGCAGGCGCGGCCCTGCCGCTCGGCCCAGGCGGCGAGCGCCTCGGCCTTGGTGCCGCGCATGTCCGACTTGAAGCCGCCGAGCCACAGCAGGCCGGGGGCTGCGCCCGCCCGGGCGCGCACCGCGATCCGCCTCGCCCCCGCCTCGGTTCCTAAGTCGAGATATTTCGGGCAAGAATTGCTCATGGGCTCGTCTCGTGCCATCCGCGCGCCGGCGATGATCGTGACCGCGGGCCATCGCATCAAGCCGGGGGCCGGCGCAAGCGCGCCGATGCACCGGCCAGCCGGATGACGGTCGTGAGCGCGGACGACCACGGGCGCGCGCGGCCGCGCACGCTACCGGGCGCAACGGTGCTGCAGATCGTGCCGGCGCTGGTCGAGGATCACCACGCCCGGATGGCGGCCGACACCGCTTTCGCGCTGCTGCGCTCGGGCGCCCGCGCCATCATCGCCGGCGGCGACGGCCCCCTGGTCGGCGAAATCCAGGGGTTCGGGGCCGAGTGGGTCCGGCTCGAATGCGAGACCGACAACCCCTTGCGGCTGCGCGCCGTCGCCCGGCGGCTCGCCGGGTATATCGAGACCGAGCGGGTCGACCTGATCCACGCCCGCGGCACCGGAGCCGCCCGTAGCGCCGCCGGCGCCAAGGCGCGCATCGGCACGTGGGTGGTGGCGAGCTACGTCCACGCGGCCTCGCCGCCCCGCTGGCGCGACAAGCTCTACCGGCGCGCGCTTGCGGCCGCCGACGCCATCATCGCCCACTCGGCCTACCTGGCCGAACGCCTGATCGAACGCCACGGGGTCGACCGCGAGCGCGTCGGCGTGATCGCGCGCCGCATCGATACCGACGCGTTCAGCCCCGCGGCGGTCCTGCCCGCCCGCCTCACCGCGCTGCGGCGCGCGTGGAGAATCCGCCGGGGCGAGCGCGTGGTCCTGGTGCCGGGCCGGATCGATCCGGGCAAGGGCCAGCTCAACCTGGTCGACGCCGCCCGGGTGCTGGTCAACGGCGGCCTGCGCGGCACCGTGTTCGTGCTCGCCGGCGACGACCGCGCCCACCCGGACTACGCCGCCGCCATCTCCGCCCATGCCCAGTCGCAAGGCGTCGGCCACATGGTCCGGCGCGTCGGCATTTGCGCGGACATGCCGGGGGCCTACGCGGTCGCCGATGTGGTCGTGGTGCCGGCGGTCGAGCCGCCGACGTTCGGCCGGGTGGCCGGCGAGGCGATGGCCATGGCGCGGCCGGTGATCGCCCCGGCCGTGGGGGCGCTGCCGGAGTTCGTCCTCGCCCCGCCCGCCGTCGCGGATCAATCGCGCCTGGGCTGGCTGACCGAACCGAATGATCCGGTCGCGCTGGCGCGCACGCTGGCGGCCACCGAGGCGATGGGCGATGCGGACTTGCGAGCGATCGGCGGGCGCGGCCGCCGGTTCGCGCTGGCGACGTTCTCCCCGGCCCGCGTCGCGGCAAGCACGCTGGCGGTCTACAGCGCCCTCCTCGAAGGGGCGGCCTGAGGGCGGCCGGCCGTTCCCGGCGATAAAGACGGCGCTCGCCCGCGCATTGGCGTTGACTTATCCATGGTTTGTCCCGATCTTCCTCGTTCCTCAGACGCGCACCGCGGTTCCGGATCGGGCCCGCGGGGGCGGTGAGGTTTGTCGCAACAGCAGAGGAGACCTGCGCCATTCGTCGTCCGATAAGATCCGCGCTGCCCGTTCAGAGGGACGGCCCGCGCATCAACGAGGAGATTAGCGTCCGCGACGTGCAGCTGATCGATCATGAGGGGCACAACCGCGGCGTCGTTCCCATCCAGCAAGCCCTTGATGCCGCCCTGGCGGCCGGCCTCGATCTCGTCGAGATCGCCCCCAATTCGCAGCCGCCGGTCTGCAAGGTCCTCGACTACGGCAAATACAAATACCAGGAACAGAAGAAGGCGGCCGAGGCGCGCAAGAAGCAGAAGATCGTCGAGATCAAGGAAATCAAGTTCCGGCCGATGATCGACGATCACGACTACGACGTGAAGATGCGCTCGATGCGGCGCTTCTTCGAGGAAGGCGACAAGGTCAAGGTCACGTTGCGGTTCCGCGGCCGCGAGATGGCGCACCAGGAGCTGGGCACCAAATTGCTCGACCGGGTGCGCGACGACCTGACCAAGCTCGCCAAGGTCGAGCAGGAACCCAAGTTCGAAGGCCGGCAAATGGTCATGGTGCTGGCGCCGCGATAGCGGCGCGCCCGCTGACGAACAGGTCCGCCGGCGGCCCGGCGGGCAGGCTTCATCCGCCTGTCCGGCCGTTGCCATTTGCGGCCGCTTCTGCCATATAGCCGCGCCTCCGCCGCCCGGCCAAAGGGCTGCCGTGGCGGCACAACCGCTCAGCAGAATTTGCGAGCACATCCGCAACCCGGGCGCATCAGCGTCCGTTTCCGGACGGTCCGGGAGACGGCCAAATGCCCAAGATGAAGACCAAGTCCGGCGCCAAGAAGCGCTTCAAGATCACCGGCACCGGCAAGGTGCTCTCCGCCCACGCGGGCAAGCGCCACGGCATGATCAAGCGGACCAACAAGCAGATCCGCCATCACCGCGGCACCCGCGTCCTGTTCAAGACCGACGGC
>DASPVJ010000418.1:0-8852 GCA_035622435.1 Xanthobacteraceae bacterium
GGTTGCAAGCACCGCCGCGTCGTCGGTGAAGCCGATGACCGGCAGCACATCCGGGATGGCGTCGAAGGGGAGCACGAAATAGGCTAGCGCACCGATCAGCGCGGCTTTCACCTGCAGCGGCGTGTCGCGGTCGAACGCGCAGTAGTAGGCGGCGAGCAAATCCTCGGCGAACGGGAGGCCGGCGCCGACGCGCTTCATCTTGGCCCAGAACCCGCGGCGGACCGCGTCCTCGTCGCGCGCGGCGCGCTCGAAGCTCGCGTCGTGCCAGGATGCAGCGTGTTCGAACATCATGACCTCGCTCGCCGGAGATGCGCCGCGAATTTGGCCGGCGCAAGGCGGCGCTCTTATCCCTCCCCTGCTAGGGAGGGTGAGCCGTCTGACTCCCGCGAAAGCGGGAGGAAGGCGGGTCGGGTGGGGTTTCATTCGCACGCTGCGCGCTCGTCGAGAAAACCCCACCCGGCTCGCTTCGCTCGCCACGCTCCCCGTTCCGGGGAGGGATCAAAGCAATTATTCCGCCAGCGGATAGGCCGCTTCGACGACGTAGGGTCCGCCGCCGACCGAGGCCTTCGAGGAAAACAGGACGAAGCGCGAAACGGCGAACGGCGACACGCGCACCGGCGCGCGCGCCGAGAGATAATCGGCGACCTGCAGGCTCGAGGAATCGCGCAGGCGCGCCAAGGTGACATGCGGCATGAACTTGCGCCCTTCCGGCTCGAGCCCGAGGCGCTGCATCAGCCGCTCGAGTTCCGCCTGCAGCTCGATCAGCGGCGCAACCGGCGCGACCGCCGCCACCACCGCGCGCGGCTTGCGGCCGCCGAACGGCGCGAGCCCGTCGAAGCGCAGGTCGAAGCCGCGCCGCTTCACCTTGTCGAGCAACGAGGCGATGTCGTGGGCGAAGGCGTCGTCGACGTCGCCGATGAAACGCAAGGTGAGATGATAGTTTTCCGGGTCGATCCAACGCGCGCCCGGCAGCCCGCCGCGCAGCATGGACAACGCCTGGGCAACGTCGGCGGGAATCTCGAGGCCGGTGAACAGGCGGGGCATGGGCGACTCACTGGAACTCGACGGGGCCTAGATGTGGAGATTCGCCGATCGGACGCAACCGTCACGGCGTCCGCGCCGCTCGGGCGCGCGTAACCAGCTCCTCGGCCTTGGGCAACAGCCTGGCGACGATGACGTCGACCCCCGCGGCGGTGGGATGCACGCCGTCCCCCTGGTTGAGCCGGGGCTCCGCCGCCACGCCGTCGAGGAAGAAAGGATAGAGCAGTACGCCGTGGGCGGCGGCCAAGTCCGGATAGATCGTGTCGAAGGTCTTGGCGTATTCGGCGCCCATGTTGGGCGGCGCCCGCATGCCCGCGAGGAGCGCCGGCAACCGCCGCGCCGCGAGCCGCGTCAGGATGGCGTCGAGCGCGGCGCGGGTCAGTTGCGGATCGATGCCGCGCAAGGCGTCGTTGGCGCCCAACTCGACGATCGCCGCGTCGGTGTCGTCGGGCAGCGACCAGTCGAGCCGGGCGAGGCCGTCGGAGGCGGTGTCGCCGGATACGCCCGCGTTGGCGACTTCGACCGCAAGCCCGTCGGCGATGAGCGCGCGCTCCAACCGCGCCGGGAATGCGGCGGCGACCGGCAGGCCGAGGCCGGCGGTGAGCGAATCGCCGATCGCGACGATCTTCACCGGCCGCGCGCCGCCGGGCTGCGCCGCGGCGATCGCGGCCGCACCCGCGACCATGGCGGCAACCCCGAGCATCTGGACCCGGCCCGCCCATTTCCCATATGAGCGGGGCGTCGCGGGGCGACGCCTCGGGCGGACCGGCTCGAGGCGCGAGCGGAAGGGCCACATGAACGATACCTCGACGGGCGGGTCGGCCGGCGCGGCGATCGCGCTGACCGGGATCAACCTCGCCCTCGGCCGCGGCGCCGCGCGGGTTCATATCCTCAAGGACATCGACCTGCATATAGGCCGCGGCGAGGCGGTCGGCTTGGTCGGCCCGTCGGGCTCCGGCAAGTCGACCTTGCTGATGGTGATGGCGGGCCTCGAACGCCCGGACTCCGGCACGGTCGCGGTTGCCGGCCATGACCTCGGCCGGCTCGACGAGGACACGCTCGCGCGCTTTCGCGGCCGCCACGTCGGCATCGTGTTCCAGTCGTTTCACCTGATCCCGACCATGACGGCGCTCGAGAACGTGGCCGTGCCGCTCGAGCTTGCCGGCCTCGACGACGCCTTCGTGCGCGCGGCGCGCGAACTCGATGCGGTCGGGCTCAAGGACCGGATCGACCACTATCCAGCCGAACTGTCCGGCGGCGAGCAGCAGCGCGTCGCCCTTGCCCGCGCGCTTGCGCCCGATCCGACGATCCTGGTGGCGGACGAACCGACCGGCAACCTCGACGAGGCAACCGGCCGCCAGATCATCGACCTCATGTTTGCGGGCCACCGCGAGCGCGGCACCACCCTCGTCCTCGTCACCCACGACGCCGCGCTGGCGCAGCGTTGCGGCCGGGTGGTGCGGCTGCGCTCCGGGCGCATCGAAGACCCGGCCCGCGCGCGGATGCCGGCATGACCGCCGTCCTTCCCGGCATCGCGCGGGCGCCGCACCTCGGGACCCTCGGCCTGACGCTGCGGCTCGCCGTGCGCGAGTTGCGCGCCGGCCTGCGCGGCTTCCACGTGTTCATGGCTTGCCTGGCGCTCGGCGTGACCGCGATCGCCGGCGTCGGTTCGTTCGCGCGCAGCCTGGAAGCCGGACTTGCCGGCGAGGGCCGGACCATCCTCGGCGGCGACCTCGCCTTTACACTGGTCCAGCGCGAGGCTAGCGCGGTCGAGCGCGCCTTCCTCGACCGCCGCGGCAAGGTG
Organism: Xanthobacteraceae bacterium; assembly: GCA_035622435.1. Lineage (GTDB taxonomy): Bacteria > Pseudomonadota > Alphaproteobacteria > Rhizobiales > Xanthobacteraceae > AP-16. The sequence continues at coordinate 2,846 of DASPVJ010000418.1, forward strand.
TCGGCGGCAGCCACCATGCGGGCCATGGCGCGCACCGGCGACGGCCGCACCAGCCTCGTCGAGATGAAGGCCGTCGATGATGCCTATCCGCTCTACGGCGCGGTCGCGACCGAGCCGGACGGCGACCTGCCGGGACTGCTCGCTTCCCGCGACGGGGCCTACGGCGCGGTCGCCGGTCGGGACCTGCTCGCCCGCCTCGACGTGGCGCCGGGCAGCAAGCTCCGCCTGGGCGAGGCCAATGTGGAAATCCGCGCCGTGCTCGTGTCCGAGCCCGACAAACTCGCCGGCGGGATTCCGTTCGGGCCGCGCCTCTTGATCGGCACGGACGCCCTGCGGGCGACCGGCCTCCTCCAGCCCGGCAGCGTGGTGCGCTGGCAGTATCGGCTGCGGCTCATGGACAACGCCGGCGACCGCGCGATCAAAGCTGTGGAGGACGAAGCGCGCGCCGCGCTGCCCGACGCAGGCTGGGAAATCCGCACGCGCGCCAATGCGTCGCCTCAGCTCAGGCGCAACATCGAACGCTTCGCCGAATATCTGACCCTCGTCGGCCTGACTGCGTTGCTGATCGGCGGCGTCGGGGTCGCCAACGCGGTGAAGCATTATCTCGACCGCAAGCGGGACGTCATCGCCACCCTCAAATCCCTGGGCGCGACCGGCGGCCGCGTCTTTTCCGTCTACCTCGCCCAGGTGCTGGTGCTCGCGCTCGCCGGCACCGCCATCGGGCTCATCGTCGGCGCGGCGCTGCCATTCGCGATCGCCGCGGCGTTCGCATCCGCGATCCCGATCCCGATTGCGCCGGCGATCCATCCCGGCGAACTGGCGCTTGCCGTCGTCTACGGCCTCGCCACCGCAACCGCCTTCGCCCTGTGGCCGCTCGGGCGCGTGCACGACGTTCCGGTTTCGGCCCTGTTCCTGGACGAAGTTGCGCCCGCCCCGCGCTGGCCGCGCGGGCGCTACATCGTCGCCGTTGCCATGACGGGTGCGGCGCTGGCGGCGCTGGCGGTCGCGCTCGCCTACGACCGGCGCATTGCGCTGATGTTCGTCGCCGCGGCCGCGGCGGTGTTCGCCGCGCTGCGCCTGATCGCGGCGCTGCTGATGGCGCTGGCGCGCCACGCCCCGCGCCCGCGCTCGACCCTGCTGCGCCTCGTCATCGCCAATATTCACCGACCGGGAGCGCTCACCCCGACCGTGGTGCTCTCGCTCGGGCTCGGCTTGGCGCTGCTCGTCACCCTGACCCTGATCGACGGCAACCTGCGCCGGCAGTTCGCGCAGGCGCTGCCCGACCGCGCGCCGTCGTTCTACTTCGTCGACATCCAGGACGCCGCGGCGGCGCGCTTCGACGCCTTCGTGCGCGCGCGGGCGCCGGACGCGACCCTCGAGCGGGTGCCGATGCTGCGCGGACGCATCGTCAGCGCCCGCGGTGTCACGGCCGAAGACCTGCGGCCGCCCGACAGCGCCAGCTGGGTGCTGCACGGCGACCGCGGCATCAGCTACGGGCCGGATATCCCGGCTGGTTCCCGCGTGGTCGCCGGCCAATGGTGGCCGCCGGACTACCGCGGCCCGCCGCTCGTTTCGTTCGAGGCTAGGATCGCCGAGGGGCTCGGCCTGAAGATCGGCGATCCGGTCGTCATCAACGTGCTCGGACGCAACGTCACGGCGACGATCGCCAACCTGCGAGCGGTCGACTGGGAGACGCTGGGGATCAACTTCGTGATGGTGCTTTCGCCCGACGCGCTGGGCGGCGCGCCGCACGCCCATATCGCCACCCTCACCTATCCGGGCGGCGGCGACCCCGCGGCGGAGATCGACCTGGTCAAGGCCGTTGCCGACGCGTTTCCGGGCGTCACCATCGTCCGCGTGAAGGAGGCGCTCGACGCGGTAAGCGCCATCGTGCTCGACCTCAGCCTCGCCATCCGCGCCGCCAGCGCGGTCGCGCTCGTTGCCGCGGTGTTGGTGCTCGGCGGCGCGCTCGCCACCGGCCATCGCCACCGGGTGTACGACGCCGTGGTGCTCAAGACCTTGGGCGCGACGCGCCTGCGGCTGACCGGCTCCTACGCGCTCGAATATCTGCTGCTGGGTGCGGCGACCGCGCTGTTCGGGGTCGCGGCGGGCTCGTTCGCGGCCGCCTTCGTGGTCGCCGACGTGATGAGCCTCAGGTTCGTTTGGCTGCCGGGGCCAGCCCTGGCGTCGGCGCTCGCCGCCCTGGTCCTGACCGTCGCCTTGGGGCTTGCGGGCACGTTTTCGGCGCTCGGCCAGAAACCCGCCCGTATCCTGCGACATTTATAGCGGGTTTATGACAATCCCGTCGGGCGCCGGACGGTATCCATTAACGCGAATTAACCTCGCCGCCGTTTCGGGCCATCTAGCGCCCGGCCGCGTCCCGCACTAGATTGGCGCCATGGCGCGTCTTGCGGCATCGCACCGCGGCGCTTTACCCGTCCGCCCCGGCGGCCCGCGCAAGCGAAGGCTGCGGCCGGACGACACAGAGGGATCATCCATGTCGGACTTCGACCGGAACTATGCCGCTCGCGGCGCCGGCTTCGGCCGCGCGGTCGCCGTCGACGCGGGACTGCGCGCCTACATGCTCCGCGTCTACAACTACATGGCCATCGGCGTGGCGCTGACCGGCGTTGCCGCCATGGCGGTCTATCAGCTGGTCGTCGACAACCCGGCGTTCCGCCAGGCGCTGTTCGGCTCGCCGCTTTACTGGGTGCTGCTGCTGGCCCCGCTCGGGCTGGTGTTCTTCCTCAGCTTCCGCATCCAAACTCTCGCCGCCAGCACGGCAAGAACGCTGTTCTTCTTCTACGCGGCGCTGCTCGGCGTGTCGCTGGCGCCGATCTTCATGCTCTACACCCACGCGTCGATCGCCCGGGTGTTCTTCATCTCGGCGGCGTCGTTCGGGGCGCTGAGCCTCTACGGCTACACCACGCGGCGCGACCTTTCGCCGTTCGGCTCGTTCCTGATCATGGGCCTGATCGGAATCATCATCGCCAGCCTCGTCAACCTCTTCCTCGCGAGTGACGCGCTGCAGTTCGCCATTTCCGTCATCGGCGTCATCGTGTTCGCCGGACTCACCGCCTGGGACACGCAGAAGATCAAGGAAATGTACGATGTGCACGACGACGGCACCATCGCCGGCCGCAAGGCGGTGATGGGCGCGCTCGCGCTCTACCTCGACTTCATCAACCTGTTCCTCATGCTGCTGCGCCTGTTCGGCGACCGGCGCTGAAGAACTGCGCAAACGCGAAGCGCCCCGGCCGATGGCCGGGGCGCTTTTGTTTTGTCTCGTCATTGCGAGGCACGAAAGTGCCGAAGCAATCCAGGGGCCGCGCGCGTGGGCCTGGATTGCTTCGCTTCGCTCGCAATGACGGTGTAACTAATTCGCCACCAGCCGCACCGACTTGTCGAGCGCGCCGAGCACCCGGTCGAGTTCGTGCCCGCGCTTGAGAATGAGCCCGGTCGCCGAAACGACGCTGTAGATGCCCTGGCGCCGCGCCAGGCGCGGATTCTTTTCGATGCGGTAGATCGGCACTTCCGACGCCCGCCGGAACACCGAAAACACCGCGCGGTCTTTGAGGAAATCGATGGCGTAGTCGCGCCATTCGCCGGCCGCGACCTTGCGGCCGTAAAGTCCGAGGATGCGGCGCAGTTCGCGCCGCTCGAAGGTCACGTGGGTCGGGGGGGCGATGGCCGGGACGCTGCCCGCCTCGCCCCCGCGGAACTGGCCGGGTTCGCTTTCGCCGGGCCCGAAGGACATGCGGCGCCTCCTTGTCAAGGACGCGTCATGATCGCCTTGCCGATCGCCTATCGCAAGGGGTCGTGCGGCGCCGATTGCGGCGTTTCGCGGGCCGCGCCGGGGTGCGACATTTGCGCTCCGGTCGGGCTCACGAACACGTTAGGCGAAATCACAATGCCGCCCCATTTGCGCCCAGCGCGCGCCCCCGAAAATTGCGAGAAGGAAGGCTCCTAGGGCCCGGTCTGGCGAGAGCTCCGGATTCCTCAGCCCCCCAGCCCCCCGGGGTTCAAGCGGACCGGGCCCTGTTCCGCATACGGTTCAATCCCCCAATGCTTTACAGGCTGGCCTGCTCGCCAGCCTGTTTTTTTGCGCGCGGATCGGCGCGGCGGCGCCGCGCAATACGATTAACCACGCGTTAAGGACGATTGAAGGAGAGCGTCAGCGCACCGACGCCAAGGCCGCTCCGAGCATGGTGCCCGGCCGATCGGCGGTTCCGGCCTGAACGATCACCGCCACCGCGTCGGCGGCCTCGAAGTCCGACGCCGGCACGCTGAACGTGCGCGCCGCGCCGGTCCAATCGCCGAGCTTCACCCAGCGGCGAACCACGTTGTGATAGGTGACCGTGTGCCCCATGTTCTCGCCCCGGCCGATCTCCACCGGGACGGCGGAGCCGAGCGCGCACAGCCACACTTCCCCGCTCGCGCTTTCGCCCGCGGACGCGAGCACGTCGACGTTGAGCTTGCCGTCGGCGATCGAAAGCTTCACCGGCAACGACAAAGTCGCGCCGTCGCGGCGGCTTTGGGCGATCGCCTGCTCGATCGCCGCCTTGTCGCTGCCGACCGCATAGGTGAGGCCGTTGACCACGACCTGCGGCGTGAAAACCTGGCCGTCCCCGCGCGCCCTGGCGTAGAAGCGCTGGCGCGCCGAGTGGCGCGGCTTGGATAGCGTATCCTTCCAGCCGATGTAGTCCCAATAGTCGATCGGCAGGCTCATCGCCACGAGCGAGGGATCGCGCGCCAATTCGCCCAGCAAGCGGTCGGCGGGCGGGCAGGACGAACAGCCCTGGCTGGTGAACAACTCGACCACCGCGCGCGGCTCGGCGCGCGCCGGCAATGCGCCGATTGCGAGATATGCGACGGCACCAAGAGCCGGCAACAGGGCGCGGCGACGTTTCATCCGGATCTCCACCCCTCCTCGGCCGCGCGGCCGAGGTTCCCGGATTTAATAGTGACGGGTCCGATAACCCGCCACTCAATTCGCAGTGAGGCCCCTTCACGCCGCCGCGAGATGGCGCAGCACGTATTGCAGGATGCCGCCGTTCTTGAAGTAGTCCAGTTCCTCGAACGTATCGATACGGCAGATCACCGGCACCCGCTTGAGGCCGCCGTCCGGCGCCACGATCTCGGCGATGAAGCGCTGGTGCGGCTTGATCTCGCCGGTGAGCCCGCGGATGGTGATGATCTCGTCGCCCTTGATGCCCAGCGTCTGCCAGGACGAGCCCTCCTCGAACACCAGCGGCAGCACCCCCATGCCGACCAGGTTCGCGCGATGGATGCGCTCGAACGACTGGGCAATCACGGCGCGGATGCCGAGCAGCACGGCGCCCTTGGCGGCCCAGTCGCGCGAGGAGCCGGTCCCGTACTCCTTGCCGGCCATCACGATCAGCGGCACGCCGTCGGTCTTGTAGCGCATGGCGGCGTCGTAGATCGGCAGGCGCGCCCGCGACGGGTAATGGATCGTTACCCCGCCTTCGACGCCGCGCACCATCTGGTTCTTGATGCGGATGTTGGCGAAGGTGCCGCGCATCATCACCTCGTGGTTGCCGCGGCGCGTGCCGTATTGGTTGAAGTCGATCGGCTTGACCTTGTGAGCGATCAGGTACTTGCCGGCGGGGGAATCCTGTTTGATCGATCCCGCCGGCGAGATGTGGTCGGTGGTGATCGAATCGAGGAACAGCCCGAGGACGCGCGCGTCGACGATATCGGTGATCGACTGCGGAGTGCGCGTCATGCCGGCGAAATACGGCGGGTTCTGCACATAAGTCGACTTGCGGTCCCACGCATAGGTCAGGCCGCCCTTCACGGCGATTTTGCTCCAGGCGGCATCGCCTTTGAAAACGTGGGCGTATTTCTTGGCGAACATCGGGCGCGTGATGTTTTTCTTGATGACCGTGGCGATCTCCCGACTGGTCGGCCAGATGTCTTTAAGGAACACCTTCTTGCCTGCTTTGTCAGTGCCGAGGGGGTTCTTCGCAAAATCGAAATTCATGGT
>DASPVJ010000419.1:0-2562 GCA_035622435.1 Xanthobacteraceae bacterium
GGCAATTGCCAAGCCGGCTGGGCGATCATGATCCTGGCGGCGGTCCGGCCGGAGCTGTTCGGGCCGATCATCATCGCCGGATCGCCGTTGTCGTATTGGGCCGGCGTGCACGGGAAGAACCCCATGCGCTACACCGGCGGCCTCCTCGGCGGCAGCTGGCTCACCGCGCTTACGAGCGACATGGGCGGCGGCAAGTTCGACGGCGGCTGGCTGGTGCAGAACTTCGAGAACATGAACCCGTCGAATACGCTGTGGACCAAGCAGTATAACGTCTATGCCAAGGTCGACACCGAGGCGCCCCGCTACCTCGAGTTCGAGCGCTGGTGGGGCGGCCACGTCAACCTGAACGCCGAAGAAATCCAGTTCATCGTCGACGAACTGTTCGTCGGCAACAACCTCGCGGCCGGCCGCATCAAACGTTCGGACGGCACGACGGTCGACCTGCGCAACATTCGCTCCCCGATCGTGGTGTTCTGCTCGAAAGGCGACAACATCACGCCGCCGCAACAGGCGCTCGACTGGATCCTCGACCTCTACGAGGACGTCGATGAGATCAGGTCGTACGGACAGACGATCGTCTACACCGTCCACGAGACCGTCGGGCACCTCGGCATCTTCGTCTCCGGCGGGGTCGCGCGCAAGGAGCACCGCGAGTTCTCCGACAACATCGACCTCATCGACGTGCTGCCCCCGGGCCTCTACGAGGCGACGTTCACGCGCAAGGCGGCGGACACGGCCAACGCGGATCTCGCGTCGGGCGATTGGATCATGCGCTGCGAGCAGCGGACGCTTGACGACATCCGCGCGCTCGGCGCCAATTCCCCCGAGGACGAGCGGCGTTTCGCGACCGCCGCCCGGGTATCGGAGGCGAACCTCGCGCTCTACCGCACCTTCGTTCAGCCGACGGTGCGCGCGATGTTCCCGCCGGCCGCGGCCGATTGGCTGCGGCAATTCCATCCGCTGCGGCTGCAGTACGAGCTGTTCGCCGACGCCAATCCGTTCATGGCGCCGTTGGCGGCGCTGGCGCAGTCGGCGCGCGAACAGCGCAAGCCGGCTGCCGCCGACAACCCGTTCCTGGCCGGCCAGGAGACCGTGTCGAAGCAGATCGTGGCCGCGTTGGACGCCTGGCGCGACACGCGCGACAGCTTCTCCGAATGGCTGTTCCTCACGGTCTACGGCTCGCCCGCGCTGCAGGCCGCCTTCGGTATCGACCCGCGCTCGGAGCGTCCGTTGCGCAAGGCGGGCCGCTCGCCGCTGCATCGCGAACTGGTGCAGCAACGCATCGCCGAACTGAAATCGCAGATCGGCAAGGGCGGCTTGGCGGAATGCGTCATCCGCGGCCTGCTCTACGTCGGCATGGCCCGCGGCAAGGTCGACGAGCGCGGCGCCGAGGCGCTGCGCCGGGCGCGCCTGTTCGACGACGAGCGGCGCCTCACTTTGGCGCAATTCAAGGCCATGGCGCGCGAGCAATTCTTCATGCTGCTGCTCGACCCGGAGGCGACGCTCAACGCGATCCCGGCCTTGCTGCCGGCTGACGCGGGCGAGCGCCGCAGGGGCTTTGCCGCCATGCGCAAGGTGCTCGCCGCCGCCGGCGACATCACCGGCGAAGCCGCCGGACGGCTGGCGCGAATAGCGCGACTGTTCGGCATGGACGACGACGCCGCGGCCGGGCAGAACGTCACCGCGCTGCCGCGCCCGGAGACCGCCGAGCGCGCCAAGGCCTCGTAGCCAAACCGGCCGACAGGAGAGGACTGAAGGCGATGACGCCGACCCAGGCCGCAGTGCGCGACGGGCCGCGGCACGGCAAATACGACCGCCTCATGGCGGCCGCCAAGGAGGTGCCGCCGGCGACCACGGTGGTGGTGCACCCATGCGACGAGACGTCGTTGCGCGGCGTGACCGAGGCCTGCGAGGCGGGCATCATCGCGCCGGTGCTGGTCGGGCCGGCGGCCAGGATCCGGGAGACGGCGCGCCAGCACGGCCTCGACATCGGCGCCTTCGAAATCGTCGACGTCGCCCACAGCGAGGCGGCGGCGGCGCGGGGCGTCGAACTGATCCACGAAGGTAAGGGCGAACTCCTGATGAAGGGCAGCCTGCACACCGACGAATTGATGCGCGAGGTCACGTCGGGCAAGACCGGCCTGCGCACGGCCCGGCGCATCAGCCATGCCTTCATCATGGACGTGCCGAGCCACGCCGAGACCCTGTTCATCACCGACGCGGCGATCAACATCTTCCCCGACCTCGACTGCAAGCGCGACATCGTGCAGAACGCGATCGATCTCCACGTCGAAATCGGCCTCGGCACGCCGCGGGTCGCCATCCTCTCCGCGGTGGAGACGGTGACGACGAAAATCCCTTCGACCATCGAGGCGGCGGCGCTGTGCAAGATGGCCGAGCGCGGCCAGATCACCGGCGCGACGCTTGACGGGCCGCTTGCCTTCGACAACGCCATTGAGCCGGAGGCGGCGCGGATCAAGGGAATTCATTCTCCGGTCGCCGGCCGGGCGCAAATCCTTGTGGTCCCTGACCTCGAGGCGGGCAACATGCTCGCCAAGAATC
>DASPVJ010000420.1:0-4444 GCA_035622435.1 Xanthobacteraceae bacterium
CGACGCCGGCGCTCGACCAAACGGCGATCACCATCGGCACCTCGTCGTCGACCCTGACCTTGGGCTCGATCCCCAACGGCGTGAGCGTCGTTGCCATGCTCAACGTGGAGATCGACGGAGTTTCCAGCGTCTATTTTCGCAATCCGTCCGACACCGATCTTGCCCCTTCGGGAACGGCGGCGCCGCTCGGGACCGTGACCGCGCCGGTGCAGAGCAACGGGTTTTTCGCGCAGATCAGGGTGCGCACCAATGCCAGCCAGCAGATTGCCGCGCGCTCCACGGTAAGCACGACCCCTTGCTACATCGCGACGCTCGGCTGGCGCGATCCGCGCCGGCGGCTGTTCTAATCCCGTTTCGGGCGCAACGCGGTTTATTTGGCGCGCGAGGCCCAGGTGGCCATGATTTATGCCGCCGGCCGGCGGCTGCGGGCGGCCTCGAGAAACGGACGCACGTCGCGAAACTCGAACCACGGACAGCGCATGGCGACGCGCCGGTCGCGGCCGACGAAGAGGTGGTAGCGCACGTGCTGCGTCGCCATGGCGGCGCGCCGCTCGGCGCAGCGCAGCTCGACGCTGATGCGCTCGCTGCCGGTGCCGAAGCCGGTGGTGTAGTGCGGCGTCATCTTGTCATGGATGGTGAGATCCCCGGCGCGGTAGGTCGGCATCCACAGGTCGTCGCGATGCGCGAGCATGTGCGCGGGGAAATCCTGCGGGTCGATGAGCGCGCGCTCGCCGTTGGCGATGAAGCCAAGGGCGGAGTCGCGGCCGGGCACCGCGTCGTGCAGCGGAACCCAGATCGCGAACGGCATGTCGTGGGAGACGTTGACCGCGTCCTGATGGGCGCCGAGGCCGCGCGTTTCGTCCATGACGTGGCGCACCGCGCATTCGGCGGTGAAGAACACGATATCGGCCGAGCCGCAAATCTCCTGCACCACGGCCCAGGCCCAAGAGGCGGTCATCGCGGCGAAGAACGGCGCGAGCACGTAGCCGTCGAGGCGGAAGTCCCACAGATTGTTGCCCTTGCCGGTGCGGAACCCCTCGGCCGCGGCCGAGGCGGGATCGAACGCCGCGCCCGCCCGCAGGCATTTCTCGCGCAGGCCGGCGAGAAAATCCGGCGCCAACGCGTTGCGCAGTTGCACCACGCCGTGGCGGCGATAGGCGGCCGCGGCGGCGCGCTCGGCTCCGCGCGCGAAGACGAGACCGTGCCGGTCGGCGCCGACCTCCGGATGGCGGGCAAGCAATTCGGCGAAGTCCATGCGCCACCGCTAGCGCAAGGCCGGCGTTAAGTCGAGGGAGGGCGCTCACTCTCTTATCCCTCCCCGCTTGCGGTCGCTTGCGGGGGAGGGTCGGCCGGCGGAGGCGATAGCCGAGCCGGCCGAGTGGGGATGGCTGCGTGATGACTGCCGGCGGACGATTGAAATTTACGCACGTGACTACGATTTAGCGGTGTAGGAACATCACCATGACCGATGACACGGATGCAACGCGTGAGTTCGAGCAGCAAAACGCCCTGAAGAGGCTCGACCATAAGCACGACGCGGATATGAGGCTCCTGAAAAACGCCTGGTTGCGCCGGCGCGATGCAGCTCAGCTCACCAAGGATTACGGCCTCTTTACCCTTCGCTCGCTCATCTTGCTCAACGGCGGCGCAATCCTGGCAATGTTGGCCCTCATCGGTAATCTGTATGGTCGGGCGGCGGATCCGCCTCTAAGAATTACCGACTTTAGGGGTCCTCTAATTCTTTTCACGTTTGGGCTAATTGCGACGCTCTTCGCCTCGTTTTTCGGCTATTTCAATTTTTTCTTTTCCCAGAGGCACTATGCGTCTCCCGCCGTTATGAGATCGGCGGCCCCTAAACCCTCACGGCAAATGAAAGCGACGAGCCTCGCAGCAGTAGCGTTTGCGGTCATCTCACTGGCTCTGTTCGCCGTCGGCGTTTTAAGCGTCGTCCGCGTGTTGACACCATAATCGACCGACCCCCACCCCGACCCGCCTCGGCTTCGCCTCCGGCGCGTCGACCCTCCCCACAAGGGGGAGGGTAAGCGCGCCAAGCGGCGCCGTGTTCCCCGGATGCGGTGCAGCGCGCAGCGGTGCACCGCTGATCCGGGGTCCAGATCCGGCGCTGACGCGGTGAACGGTAGCCCCCGGGTCTGCGGCGCGGCATTCCGCTGCGCTTCATGCTGCGCCGCGCCTTCGCGGGGGCAGGCTCTATCGCGCCCTACGAGAACGGACTGATTACCGATCACTGGTCACTGATCATGCCCGACCCCATTCCCGTTCCGATCACGCCGCCGCCCGGCATCGTCGTCACCGAGACCGGCAAGGTCGCCGCCGGGCGGTGGATGGCCGGCGACGCCATTCACTTCGTGCGCGGGCTGCCGCAGAAGATCGGCGGCTGGGTGCAATATACCTCGACCCCGACCTCCGGCCAGCCGCGCGCTTCGCACGCCTGGCGCGACAACCAGGCGAACGAATACATCGCCGTCGGCACCTATCGGAAGCTCTACGTCTACGACACCAACCTCGACCAGAACGACATCACCCCGTTCCGCCGCACCTCGGGCGGCATCGGCGGCGGATCGGCGCTGACCAATCCGTTCACCACCAACGTCACCGCCGGCACCCAATCGCAAATCCTGGTCGACGATCCCGGCCACGGGGTCAACGTCGGCGACACGGTGATCTTCACCGCGGTCGGCGCCGCGGTCGGCGGGATCACGGCGGCCGAGCTGACCGGCACCTTCCTGGTGCTCGCGGTCGTCGACGCCAACCAGTACGTCTTCGATTGCAGCGTCGACGCCACGTCTGCCGCGACCGGCGGCGGCACCGTCGATTTCGAGTACGAGATCACGGTCGGCACCGAACTCGGCGCGGAAGGCACCGGCTTCGGCGTCGGGCCGTACGGGCAGGGCACCTACGGCACCGCGCGCACCGGCTCCTCGATCTTCATCGAGCCCAGGGTGTGGTCGCTCGACCATTTCGGCCAATTGCTGCTCGCGACCTACAACACCGGGCAGATCTACGTGTTCGACCCGACCCAGGGCCAGCCGTGGCCGCGCGCGGTCCTGGCTTCGAGCGACGCGGAGGCGCCGACCACGTGCCGCTTCATGTTCGTGACGCAGGAGCGTTTCGTCGTCGCCTTGTGCACCGGCATGGTGCTGCAATGGTGCAGCCAGGGAGACTACACCACCTGGACGCCGACGGCGCAGAACACCGCCAACGCGCGCACGCTCACCGTCGGCACCAAGCTCGTCGCCGGCCGCGTGCTGGCGCCGTTCATTTCGCTGATCTGGTCGGACGCCGCCTGCTACCTGATGCAGTGGACCGGCAGCCTCTACGTCTACAACACCAGCATCTTGGCGACCGAATGCGGCCTCATTTCGCCCGGCGCCGCGGTCTGCGTCAACGGCATCGCCTACTGGATGGGGTTCGACAATTTCTTCATGTACGACGGCTCGGTCCACCCGATCTTCAACGTCGAGGACATCCGCAAAAGCGTATTCGACGCGGTCGACAAGCTCATCGGCACCTATCAGTGCCACGCCATCTACGTGCCCAAATACAACCGCATCGACTTCCATTATACGGTGGCGGGCGACGACAATCCGACCCTGCTGGCGCGCTACCACATCAACGACCAGTGCTGGGCGCCCGGCGTCGCCGGCGGCACGCGCTGCTCCGGCACCCACTTCCAGCAGGGCGACACGCGCGTGATCGCCTTCGACGTGAACGGGCTCGGCTACCAGCACGACAACGGCAACGACGCCGCCGGGCTGGCGCTGCCGTGGTCGCTGGCGCTCGCGCCGTTCGCCTTGGACAAGAACCTCTCGACTTGCGAGATCAACGGCATCGAGAGCGACTTCAAGGACCAAGCCGGCACGATCGACTTCACCTTGACCACCTACGACCGCCTCGGCGACGCCGAACCGGAGGACAGCGAGACCGAGACCGTCTCGCCCGGCGACCAGCTCATCGATTGGCATTCCTCCGGCCGCTACTTGAGCCTCGCCATCTCCTCGTCCGACCTCGGCAGCTACTTCCGCTGGGGGGTGCCGCAGGCCTACGTCAATCCGCTGGGGCTGCGGAGGTAAAGGTAGGGCGTATTAGGCGCGAAGCGCCGTAATGCGCCGGTTTTGTTTGATGGCGCAATACGCTTCGCTATTGCGCCCTACTGACATCTGATCTCTGACACCTGTCAGCACCGCGTCACCGACACCTTGACGACGCCGCCGGCTTCGGCGGGCACGTCGTAGCCCTTCGACAGGCAGCCGACGTGCTCGGTCGCAGGCGCGGGCAACGGCGGCAGGATCGCCGGCCCCGGCGGGATCGTTCCGGTGAGGTCGCCAGGGTAGGCGCCGTAGCCGCCGGCGCCGCCCGGGGCGGCGTTCCAGGCGCCTTGATTGTTGTGGAAGGCGAAGCGCTGGAAATTCCAGCGGTGGAACCG
>DASPVJ010000421.1:0-9086 GCA_035622435.1 Xanthobacteraceae bacterium
GCTCCTGAGGCGCCGATGACCTCGCCGCCCGCCGCCGGCAAGCGCCTCATCGCCGTCACCCTCGATGCGGGCTCGATCGGCCGCTCCAGCGCCGATGTCGAGCACGAGCGCGCGGTCGCCATCTACGACCTCATCGAAGAGAACGCGTTCGCGCCGGTCGGCCACGACGGCGGCCCGTATGCGCTCACCCTCGGCATCGCCGAGAACCGCCTGGTGTTCGACGTGCGGCTCGCCGACGGCACGGCGGTGGTCGCCCACCTGCTCTCGCTCACGCCGTTCCGGCGCATCGTCAAGGACTACTTCCTCATCTGCGACAGCTATTACAAGGCGATCCGCACGGCGACGCCGAGCCAGATCGAGGCGATCGACATGGGCCGCCGCGGACTGCACGACGAGGGCTCGCGCGTCCTCATGGAGCGGCTCAGGCACAAGATCGAGGTCGATTTCGACACCGCGCGGCGTCTGTTTACCCTGTTGAGCGTGCTGCACTGGAAGGGGTGAGGCGCCGATGGCCGCACCCGGGCGCAACGCGAGGCCCCAGGCGGTGCTGTTCGCGTGCGGGATGAACAGCGTGCGCTCGCCGATGGCGGCGGCTCTGTTCAAGCATCTGTTCGGCCGCACCACTTACGTCGCCTCGGCCGGCGTGCGCCACGGCGAACTCGACCCGTTCGCGGTCGCCGCCATGGACGAAGCCGGCCTCGACATCGCCAAGCACCGGCCGATGACGTTCGAGGAGCTGGAGGACTGGGAAGGGCTCAACTTCGACCTGATCGTGACGCTCGCGCCCGAGGCGCACCACAAGGCGCTCGACCTCACGCGCACGCTCGCGGCCGAGGTGGAATATTGGCCGACCCCCGACCCGACCGCGGCGGGCGGCAATCGCGAGCAGCAACTCGACGCCTACCGCGCCGTGCGCGACCAGCTTCTGGCGCGCATCAAGGCGCGCTTCGATTGGCGCGCTGGCGGGAATGAGTAGCAACTTTCTTCACCTCTCCCCGGAGGGGAGAGGTCGGATTTCGCGCGCTTGCGCGCGGAATCCGGGTGAGGGGGTTACCGCGATCGAAACAAATCGCACGATCGTAACCCCCTCACCCCGACCCTCTCCCCTCCGGGGAGAGGGAGTCGCACACGTTGTGAATCCGGGGGGCTTCCGCTAGCTTCCGCGCCCATTCGCTGCGCATCCATGACGGCTTTCCCATGATCGGCCGGCCCAAGCTCGTCCTCGCGTCCGGCTCGCCGCGCCGGCTCGGCCTGCTCAATCAGGCCGGCATCGAGCCGGATTCGCTCAAGCCCACCGAGGTCGACGAGTTCCCCAAGACCGGCGAACTGCCGCGCGCGCTGGCGACCCGGCTCGCGCGCGCCAAGGCGGAAGCGGCGCTCGAAGCGGTGCGCGTCGACGAGGACCTGCGCGGCGCCTACGTCGTCTCCGCCGACACGGTGGTGGCGGTCGGCCGGCGCATCATGCCCAAGGCCGAGACCCTCGACGAGGCGGCGCAATGCCTGCGCCTCCTCTCCGGCCGCAATCATCGCGTCTACAGCGGCGTGTGCCTGGTGACGCCGAAGGAAAGCTTCCGCCAGCGGCTGGTCGAGACCCGCGTGCGCTTCAAGCGGCTGACCAAGGAGGACCTCGAAGCCTATCTCGCGTCGGGCGAATGGCGCGGCAAGGCCGGCGGCTACGCGGTGCAGGGGCTCGCCGGCACGTTCGTGGTCAAGATCGTCGGCTCCTACACCAACGTTGTCGGCCTGCCGCTCTACGAGACCCTCGCGCTTCTCTCCGGCGAGGGCTATCCGGTGCAGTTCGGCTGGCTCAGTGCCGCGGCGGTGTGAGCTCCCTCTCCCCGCTTGCGGGGAGAGGGTCGGGGTGAGGGGGCTTCTAACGAAGTGCACTTCGCGGAGGCCCCCTCACCCGACGCGCTTCGCGCGTCGACCTCTCCCCGCAAACGGGGAGAGGTATGGCGCGCCCTCGAGTGACGCGTTGCGATGTCTGATCATCAAAAGAATGACACGCGGCCCTTCCCGCTGCTGGCGGCGACTGGGATTTATCTCGTCGCCTTCGTCGTCATCGCCTGGCCGTGGCTGTCGGGCGCCGTCACCATTCCGTGGGACGCCAAGGCGCAGTTCCGGCCGCAACTGCAGTTCCTCGCTCGCGCGCTGCACGACGGCCAGTCGCCGTTCTGGACTCCCAACGTGTTCGCCGGCTGGCCGCAGGTCGCCGATCCGCAATCGCTGATCTTCTCCCCGCTGCATTTGCTGCTGGCGGCGTTCGACCGGGCGCCGAGCTTCCGCGCCGCCGATGCGGTGGTGTTCGCGGCGCTGTTCATCGGCGGGCTCGGAATGATCCTCCTCTTCCGCGACCGCGGCTGGCATATCGGCGGGGCACTGGTGGCGGCGCTCGCCTTCGCGTTCGGGGGAGGCGCGGCTTGGCGCATCCAGCACATCGGCGAAGTGCTGAGCCTCGCCTATTTGCCGCCGGCGATCTGGCTGCTCGGGCGGGCGCTCGATCGGGCGTCTTGGGGGTACGGCGCGCTCGCCGGGATTGTCGGCGGGCTGATCGCTTGCGGCCGCGACCAGGTCGCGCTGCTCGCGCTTTATCTGCTCGGCGCGATCGTCATCGTCCATTGGGCCGGCGCGAATGCGCGCGCGCGCCTGCGCGCCAGCGTCAAGCCGCTCGCGGCCGGCGCCGTCGCCGGCACCTTGGTCGCCGCCATGCCGGTGCTGTTGACCTTGCTGCTCGCGGAAATCTCCAACCGCCCGGAGATCGACTACGTGTCAGCCGGGCGCGGCTCGCTCCATCCGGCGCATCTCCTCACGCTCGCGTTCGCCGACCTCTACGGCGCCGCCGACCCGGCCGTCCCGTACTGGGGGCCGCCGAGCCTCGCTTGGGGGCCGATCGACCTCTACCTCGCCCAGAACATGGGGCAGCTCTATCTTGGCGCCCTGCCGCTCGTCGCAATCATCGGCATCGGCATCGCGCGCGGCCTGTTATGGGCTCGCGACATCCGTTTTTTCACGGTCGCGGCGCTCATCGCGATCCTCTATGGGCTGGGCTGGTACACGCCGGCGTTCCGCGTGTTCTACGACTTCGTGCCCGGCGTCACCTTCTATCGGCGCCCGGCCGACGCGGCGTTCCTGATCGGCGCGCTGCTGGCGCTGCTCGGCGGTTATTTGGTGCACCGCTGGCTTGCGGGCACGGTGAAGCCGGCGACGCGGGTGCAATGGGCGATCGCCGTCGCGATCGCCGGCGCAATCCTTGCCGCCGCCGTGGGCGCGGCGTACGTCACCGGCAACCTCGCGGTCGCGATCAACCCGATCCTCACCGGCATCGCCTTTGCGGCGGCGGCGATCGCGGTGCTCGCCGCCGCGCGCCGCTTGCGCTGGCCGCTTGCCGCGGCGCTGGTTGCGGCCTTCACCACGGCCGATCTCGCCTGGAACAACGCGCCCAACGAGTCGACGGGATTGCCGCCCGCGGTCTATGACGCGCTGCGGGTCGATACCAAAAACGAAACCATCGCGCTGTTGAAGGCGCGGCTCGCGCAGGACGCGGCGTCCGACCGGCGCGACCGGGTCGAATTGATCGGCATCGGCTATCCGTGGCCCAACATCAGCCTGATCCACGGCTTCGATCACGTGTTCGGCGACAATCCGCTGCGGCTGAAAACCTTCGCGGCGGCAACCGGCGTCGGCGACATGGTCGCGACGCCGGAGCAGCGCCCGTTCTCGCCGCTCTATCCGTCCTACCGCTCGGCGTTCGCCGATCTCTTCGGCCTGCGCCTGATCGCGACCGGCGTGCCGGTCGAACGCATCGATTCCTCTCTCAAACCCGGCGACCTCACGTTCATCGCGCGCACCGCCGACGCCTATGTGTACGAGAACCCGCGGGCGATGCCGCGCGTCTTTTTGGTCAGCGAGTGGCGGCAGGCCGATTTCGCCGCGCTGATCCGGGACGGCTGGCCCGACGTCGATCCGCGTCGCACCGTGCTGCTGGAGCGGCCGCCGCCGCGGCTCCCTCTCCCCGAAGGGGAGAGGGATGGGGTGAGCATGTCGCAGCCCGTCGGCGTTGCGAGCATCGTCCACTACGGCAACGCCGAGGTGACGATCGAAACCGATGCGCCAGCCGCCGCGCTCCTCGTGCTGGCCGACGTGTGGCATCCCTGGTGGCGCGCCGAGATCGACGGGACGCCGGTCGAGATCCTCAAGGCCGACGTGCTGTTCCGCGCGGTCGCGGTTCCGGCTGGCCGCCACCTGGTGCGCTTCACGTTCCACCCGTTCGCCAGCGCGCTCGCCGATCTCGCCCGCAAGTTCATGCCGTGGCGCTGATCACCGTGCGGCGGAGAAGTCGCGAAACGCCATGTCCGGCGCGCTGACGTTGTGGCGCGAGGGAACCGCGCGGCCGGCCCACAGTTCGACCGCGCTCGCGCGCGTGAAGTCCATGACCGGCGCCTGCTGCCAGCCATCGCCGCCCTTGGCGCGCCAACGGACCCGCGCCACGTCCGCTTCGGTATCGCTGACGAACATCGAGCGCAGCGCCGCGAACGGGTGATCCGCGACCGGATCGAGGCCGACGTCGAGCACGATGCGCTGCTGGTCGAGCGCCGCGAGGCGCACGGTCGCCGTGCCGCCGCGCGCAAAGGTCAGGCGAAAGCTGCGGATTGCCGGGTCGAAGGCGACTTCGCGGATGTCGACCACGGGCCGCCCTTCGGTCTCGACCGGGCCGACCAGAAACGACGAGCCGTAGGCGCTCCAGCGCATGTGCGCGGGCGGCAGCGGCCGCGCCCGCCAGTAGCCGTCCGGCGGATAGAGCACCAGCACTTCTTCGGCGCGCTCCTCGAAGCGCGTCCACAACTGCAGGAGATGAATGCCGGTTTCGACCCGGTCGCCGACCCGCACCGTCACAGCGCTGGTGCGCCAGAAGTTCGGCAGCACGTGACCGACGAGTTGCCACTCCTCGGTCTCGTAGATGGTGACCCGGCGCGGCGCCGCGGTTGCGGCACCCGCCGGCGCGGCGAAGTCGCAATGGCTGAAATCCGGCACGGCGCGGTCGGCCGTGAGGGTGCCGATATAGGCCGGATGCTCCGCCGCGACCGTGAACCGCCGCACGGCGGCGGAAACGAAATTGAGGCTGACGTTGTCCTTCTCGGCGCACAGCGTCGGGACGCTGGCGTTGACCACGTCGACGGCGAGGTCGTCGGCGGCAAAGGCGGGCATTGATGCACAAAAAGGAAGTCCAAGAACGGCCAGCATCAGCAAGGCGGTCATGCCCGGCCTTGTGCCGGGCATCCACGTCTTTGATCGTCGCCGGAAGAAAGGACGTGGATGGCCGGGACAAGCCCGGCCATGACGAACAAATGTGTCACCCCAAACGCGCATACACGTCTCCGGAATTGGCCGCATGGGGCAGCGCCGTGAGCCATTGCGCGATCTGCGGCGCGGTCAGCCAAGCCGTGTGCGCGAGCGTCTGGCTCTCGCCCAGCGCCGCATTGAACGAAGCGTAGCCGAGCGCGACGCAGCGGTCGATTGCGGCGGCCGCCACGGCCGGCTGGATGGTGGTGAACTCGAACGACAGCGCCTTGACCGGCCGCGACAGGCCGGCCAGCACCTCCGCTTCGAAGCCCTCCACGTCGATCTTGACGAAGGCGGGCGCGCCATGGCGGGCGACGAGCGCGTCGAGCGTCGTCATCGGCACCGCGCGCGTCCGCGTCCACGCCTGGCCTTCCCAGCCGCGCGCGTCGGCGGCGGCGCGAATGAAATCCGGCGAGGCGGTCGAGACCGTCGGATTGTCGAGGTTGAGCTTGAGGTCGACGGAGCCCGGGGCGCGCCCCAGCGCGACCGGCTCGATGATCACGGCGCGATCGCAGGCGCGCAAAATCCGCAGCGTCGCGCGCAGCGCCGGCTGCGGCTCGACGGCGACGACCCGCGCGCCCAGGCGGCGGAACGCCGCGACCCGGTCGCCCACGTGGGCGCCGACGTCGAACACGAGATCGCCCGGCGCGATAAACTGCGCGTAGAGCCGCTCCATGGCGCGGCGCCGTTGCCGGTTGCCGTAATAGATGCGCAGCGAGCGCACGACGCCGCGCGCGGTCCGCCACGCGTCCGGCACGCAGCGCCTCAGGCCACGCGCGGGCGCGCCGCCTCGACCGCCGGCAGCGCCAGCGCGCGCAACGGCGGCGGCGGCGCCGTTTCTTCCGGCAGGCGGCCGATGCCGAGCCGCAGCAGGACGCGGCCGACGCCCGGCAACGCGGTGACGACCGCGAGCGGCACCGCCAGCAGCGGCCCGCCGGCGATGAACAGCGCGTAGGGGATCGCGCTCGGCGCGGTCGCGGCGAGAACCCCGACGGTGGTCACCCCAATGAGTGCCTGCGGCCACAGGTTATGGATCGCGAGCGACCACGACACCGCGTGGTCGTCACGGGTCTGGCCGATCCAGCCGATGGTGCGGCCGAACAAAAGGCCGCCGAGAAACAGCGTGTGGCCGACCCACATGATCGGCGAGAGCAGCAGGAAGAACACGGTTTCGACGGCGACGCCGGCGAGGAAGCGCGCGGTGCCGCCGAACGCGCGGCGCGCGGCCGGGCGCAGCAGCACGTCGGCGACCGTCGCGATCTTGGGGGCGAACCACATCACCAGCACGATGGCGAACAGCACGCGGCCCGCCTCCGGCCGGATGAATTGCCCCGGCCCCTTGAGCGCCACGTCGGCGGTGCCGATGAGCAGCAGCGCGATCCAGGCCGGAGACGCCAGGAACCAGATCAACGCGAACGCGATCTGGTACCGGTTGACCGGCGTGAGGCCGGGCAGGCGGAGGAACGGGAAGTACTGCATGTTGCCTTGGCACCAGCGCAGATCGCGGCGGACGAACTCGAGCAAGGTCGGCGGGTTCTCCTCCCAGCCCAACTCTTCCTCAGGCAGCACCCGCACCTCGTAACCGGCCCGGCGCATCAGCACCGCTTCGAGGTGGTCGTGGCTGAGGATGGGGCCGCCGAGCGGCCCGCGCCGCTCGACCTCGGGCAGGGCGCAATGGGCGATGAACGGCTTGAGGCGCACCGCCGCGTTGTGTCCCCAATAGACGCCGCAATCGCCCTGCCACCACGCGCTGCCGATGGTGTAGGAGCGCATGCCGAGCCGCATGCCGAACTGGAAGATGCGGGCAAACGCGCTCGTCGACGGCAGGCCGACCACCAGGCCCTGGAGGATGCCGATGGTGCCATCGGCCTGCATGATGCGCACCAGCCGCAGGATGGCGGCGGCCGGCATGAAGCTGTCGGCATCGAGGGTGACCGCGAACTCGTGGCGGTCGCCCCAGCGCTCGCAGAAATCCCGCACGTTGCCGGCCTTGAAGCCGACGTTGTCGGCACGCCGGCGATAGGTCAAAGCGAGCCGTCCGTCCCACCGCGCGGCGAGCTCGCCGAAGCTCAAGTCCTCTTGGGCTGCGATCGGCGCATCGTCGGTGTCGCTGAGCACATAGACGTGGAAACGGTCGCCGACGCCGGCCGCGACCAGGTCGGCCATCATCGGCTCGAGGTTGCGGATCACCCGCTCGGGGCTCTCGTTGCGGATGCACAGGAGAATCGCGGTCGCGGCCGTGATCGGCTCGTTGCCGTTGACGCGGGTGGCCGCCGGCAGCACCGCCGCGATCGGATCGCGCGCAAAGCGCATGATCAGGAAGCCGATGGTGGCGTTCCAGAAGCCGATCACCGACCACGGCAAGGTCGCGGCGAACAATATGACGATGATGAGATCGAGGGTGTCGAGCCCGTCCCCCGACAGCGCGACCGCGGTGAGCCATACGATGCCGGCGATGGTGGCGAGGACGAGCGTCGTGAACAGCGCCCGCCGGCCGGTCATGGAGAGCCCGCTCCGCGCCGGCGCCAAGTCTACCGTAATCCCCCGCTCGACCACGTATTGGTTCCCGCTGCCTTTTCGACCCACGACAGGATATAGCGGGGGGCGGGGCCTCAAGTCCAACACGGGATTTTCGGGTGGCTGACGGGCGGTTGGGCGAGGGCGCCGAGGCGCTGTGGTACGTCGGGCCCGGCCGCGCCGAGATCCGCCGCGAGGCCGTACCGCCGCCCGGCCCCGGCGAGGTGCTGGTGCGGGCGCTGCACGGGGCCATCAGTCGCGGCACCGAGCGGCTGGTGCTGGCCGGCCGCGTGCCGCCGAGCGAATACGCCCGCATGCGCGGGCCGCACATGGGCGGCGCCTTCCCGTTTCCAGTGAAATACGGCTACGCCACGGTCGGCCGGGTCGAGGCGGGGCCGGAGAGCCTCGTCGGCCGCACGGTCTTCGCCCTGCATCCGCACCAGAGCCGGTTCGTCCTGTCGGCCGGCGCCGTGATGCCGGTGCCGGACGGCGTGCCGCCGCGCCGCGCGGTGCTCGCAGCCAACATGGAGACGGCGCTCAACGCCGTGTGGGACGCGGCGCCCGGCCCGGCCGGCCGGATCGCCGTGGTCGGGGCCGGGGTGGTCGGCGCGCTCGTTTCATGGCAGTGCGCCCGCATCGCCGGCACGCAGGTGACGCTGGTGGACGTGCGCAACTCGCGCGCCGCGCTCGCGGATCGCCTGGGCGTCGGCTTCGCGCTGCCGCCGGATGCGCCGGGCGATTGCGACCTCGTGTTCCACGCCAGTGCCAGCGCGGCGGGCCTTGCGACCGCGCTGGGCCTTGCGGGCGACGAAGCAACCGTCATCGAGCTGAGCTGGTATGGGGCCGGCGACGTGCCTGTGCCGCTCGGCGGCGCGTTCCACAGCCGCCGCCTGCGCCTGGTGTCGAGCCAGGTCGGCAAGGTCGCGCCGTCGCGCCGGGCGGAGTGGACGCCGGCCCGCCGCCTCGCAGCGGCGCTCGACCTCTTGGCCGCCCCGGCGCTCGATGCGCTGTTGGCGCCCGCCGTGCCGTTCGCCGATCTGCCGCGGAAGCTGCCGCAGTTGCTCGCCGCCGACAGCGACGTGCTCTGTCCGGTGATCGATTATTGACTTTCGTCACCTCCCCCTGCACGCCGGAGAGGGAGAAGCGCCAGCCGGAGGCTCCCGTGTTCGCCGTCGAAGTGTCCGACCACATCATGATCGCCCATTCGTTCCGCGGCGCCGTGTTCGGCC
>DASPVJ010000422.1:0-2198 GCA_035622435.1 Xanthobacteraceae bacterium
GGAGCAGACCGTGCTGCTGACGGCGGCGACGTCCTACATGGACGTGCTGCGCGACACCGCCAATCTCGAAGTCCAGCGCAACAACGTCAAAGTCCTGCAGGAAACGCTCAAGCAGACCAACGACCGCTTCAACGTCGGGGAAGTGACCCGCACCGACGTGGCGCAGGCGGAAGCGCAGCTCGCGGCCGGCCAGTCGGCGATGCTCGCGGCCGAATCGACCCTCGTCACGTCGAAGGCGAACTATCGCCAAGTGATCGGCGTCGAGCCGATCAACCTCGCCCCCGGGTCCCCGGTCGACCGCTACTCGCCGCGCACGTTGCCGGCCGCGATCGATCGCGGCCTCGTCGAAAATCCCAACGTCACCGCGGCCATGTACGGCATCGACGTGGCCCACCTTCAGGTCAAGATCAACGAAGGCGCGCTCTATCCGACGCTCGCGGTCGCGGCGAGCGCCCTGCAGAATTCCTACGTGCAGAACGGCTCGACCCCGCTGTTCTGGAGCGCCTCGGCGATCGGAACGCTCACCGTGCCGCTCTACCAGGGCGGCGGCGAGTATTCGCTCATCCGCCAGTCCAAGGAGACGCTGGCGCAGCAGCGACTCAACCTTGAACTTGTGCGCACCCAGACGCGCCAGCAGGTGGTGCAGGCGTGGGGCCAGAACGAGGCCGCCAAGGCGCAGGTGCAGGCGGCCAATTCCCAGGTCTATTCGTCGGAGGTGGCGCTCAACGGCGTGCGCGAGGAGGCGCGGGTCGGTCAGCGCACCACCCTCGACGTGCTCAACGCCCAGCAGGCGCTGGTGAACGCGCGGGTCGCGCTCGTCACCGCCCAGCACGACCGGGTGGTCGCCTCATATAACGTGCTGGCGGCGTCCGGCCGCTTGTCGCCCCAGACCTTGCACTTGCCGACCGATCTCTACGACGCCGGGGTGCACTATCAGCAGGTGCGCGATGCGTGGATCGGCGTGCGCACGCCGGACGGCCACTGAACGCGCGGGCGTTCGCGCGCCGCATCAATACTTGGTAGGCGGCCGTGCGCCTGTCCACAGGCTGTTGCTTGCGTTCGACCTTCGCCATGCCATACTTGCTCGAATCCCGGCAGGGGATGTTGTCGCGCCAGTGATTCGCGCGCTAAGCCGCGCTTGACGCGGTTTGTGACAGGGACGCGGCGGATGACGCAGCCGGCGAAGGCGCAAGAGCCCTCCATGGAGGAGATTCTCGCCTCTATCCGGCGGATCATTGCCGACGACGACGCGACCAAGCAGCCGGCCAAGGCGCCGGCGCCGCCGGAACCGCCGCCGGTCAAGGCCGCGCCTGCGCCCCCGCCGCCCGCAGCACCGCCGCCGCCGGCTCCCGCCGCAACGCGTCCGGACGACATCGACGCCGTCCTCGCGGATCTCAACGAGACGCCGGCGACGCCGGAACCGGACGAGGACGTGCTGGAGCTGACCGAGGCCATGGCCGCGCCCGCGCCGGAACCGGCGCAGGCGGCCTTTCGCCGCGTGGAGGCCGAACAGGACGTGGTCTTCGACGAGCCGCCGCCACCGCCGCCGTCGCCGCAACGCCCGCCGCCTTCCGACTCGCCCCTCTTGTCGAACGCCGCGTCGGCGGCGGTGCATTCCGCCTTCGGCACCCTGGCCCACTCGGTGCTGGTGCAGAACACGCGCACGCTCGAAGACCTGGTCAAGGAAATGCTCCGACCCATGCTCAAGGCCTGGCTCGACGACAACCTGCCGGTCATGGTCGAGCGGCTCGTGCGCGCCGAGATCGAGCGCGTCTCGCGCGGCCCGATCCGATAACGCAGATAAGAGTAGCGTGGGCAAAGCGCCGAGGGCACACCCCCGGAACGAAGTGCCCGGGGGCTTTGCCCACCCTACAAACTCGCTATTCGCCTAACCGTTGACAGCCGCAGGCGACCCGGGTTTTTTGCCCGGCCATGATCGAGAAGACCTACCAGCCGGCGCAAGTCGAGGCGCGCATCTACGCGGCCTGGGAAGCCGTCGGCGCGTTCCGCGCCGGGCGGCCCGAGCGTCGCGGCGCGCGGCCCTATTGCATCGTCATCCCGCCGCCCAACGTCACCGGCTCGCTCCACATGGGCCACGCGCTCAACAACACCTTGCAGGACATCCTCTGCCGGTTCGAGCGCATGCGCGGGCGCGACGTGCTGTGGCAGCCGGGCACCGACCACGCCGGCATCGCCAC
>DASPVJ010000423.1:0-2226 GCA_035622435.1 Xanthobacteraceae bacterium
GGGCAGCGCCGCGCCCTCGGCGAACACCGGGAACGGTCCGCCGGCAAGGCCCTTCGCCAGCCGTGCCAGCGCCTGCGGCACCTCGATGATGACGCGTCCGCCGCGGGCGGCGACCATGGGCGCGTAGCGCAGCAGCATCAGGCTGTCGCCGAACCCCTGCTCGGCGTGGAGCAGGATGGTCTTGCCGGCAAGCGGCTCGCCGCGCCACAGCGCCTGCTTGAGGCCGCGCGGCTTGCGGTCGGGAAGGCGCCAGCGCCATTCGAGCTTGGCGAGGGCTTGGGGAAAATCGCGCCCCATGGTCAGAAGCGCGAAGGCCTCGGCCATGTGCGCATCGGCGTAGTCGGGGCGCAGCGCGCTCGCGCGCCGGTACTGCGCCAGCGCCTCTTCGAACCGGCCCTGGTTGTGCAGCGCGAGGCCGAGATTGAGAAAGGCCTCGGCCATATCCGGCTTGAGTTCGCTCGCGCGGCGGAAGCTGTCGACGGCCTGGTCGAGGCGGTCGCGGCTGGCGAACACGGTGCCCAGGTTGAGGTGCGCCGAGGCCGCGCCGGGGTTGATCGCCAGCGCCTGGCGGCACGCCGCCTCCGCCTCGTCGAGCCGCCCGCGGACGCG
The DNA here is from genome assembly GCA_035622435.1 of Xanthobacteraceae bacterium. Classification (GTDB taxonomy): domain Bacteria; phylum Pseudomonadota; class Alphaproteobacteria; order Rhizobiales; family Xanthobacteraceae; genus AP-16. Next base: position 610 of record DASPVJ010000423.1, read on the forward strand.
CAACGCGGCGCCGAGATTGCTGTACGCCTTGGCGTGGTCCGGCTTGAGCGCAATGGCGCGCCGGTAGCGCCTGATCGCCTCGTCCAGGCGCTCGAGCGAAACGAGCGCGATCCCGAGGTTGTAATGGGCTTCGGCGTCGTCGGGCGCAAGCTCGACCAGCCGGGCGAACAGGTCGGCCGCCTCCCGGTGGTCGCCCGCCTCTTCCCGCAGCACGCCGAGCAGGTTGAGGGTCGGACGGTGGTCGGGCTCGGAGGCCAGGATGCGGCGGGCAAGCGTCTCCGCCTCGGCGCTGCGCTTGGCGCCCCGCAGCGCCGCCGCCTGGGCGCACAGGGCGCCGGCCTCGAGGGCCGGCCCGGCAGGGCGGCGTGCGGCCGTACGCTCGGCGAGGGCGCGGCCGACCCGCGCGAGCACCTCGTCCCAGGCGCCGGGGCTTGCCTGACGGAACAGCCGCAGGCTCGGATACCACGGGCTGTCGCTGCGCTCGGTCAGCCAGCGCCAGTCGGGCGAGAAGGCCAGCAACGTCCAGCACGGCCGGCCGATGGCCCCGGCGAGGTGCCCGAGCGCGGTGTCGACGGTGACGACGAGGTCGAGATTGGCAAGCGCCGCGGCGGTTTCGGCGAAGGTGGTCAGCTCCCCCGACAGGTCAACGACCCGGCCGGCCGGCAGCAGCGCCAGATCCTGCGCGCGCTCGCCCACTTGCAGCGAATAGAACCGCACGCCGGGAACGCGTACGAGGTCGGCGAGGCGTTCGACCGGGATCGAGCGCCGGCTGTCGGCCGCGTGCTTGGGGTTGCCGGCCCATGCCAGACCCACGCGTAACCCCGAGCCCGTCCCCGCGAGCCGCCGTGCCCAGCGTTCGACCGCGGCTGGCTCGGCGCGCAAATAGGGCACCCGCCGCGCCGGGAGGTTGTCGAGGATGACGCCGAGTACGCGCGGCAGGCTCATGAAGGCGCAGTGCACGTCGAAATGCGGCAGGGTGCGGCCCTGGGGCACGATCTCGCCGCCGCCGTCGAGGCTGGTCGCCAGCTGGGTGAGCGGGGGCGGCAGCTCCAGCAGCAGCCGGCCGCCGCGCGCGGCGACCTCCGGCACGAAGCGCAGGCACTGCAAGGTGTCGCCGAAACCCTGCTCCGCGTGCAGCAGGATCGTCTTGCCGTTGAGCGGCTCTCCCTGCCAGGCCGGCTGTTTGAAGTCGCGCGGCGTCATGATCTTGAGCCGCCAGCGCCACTCGAACTGGGTGAAGCCGTTGGGATAGTCGCCGCGCAGCAGCGCCAGCATGGCGGCGCTGACCTGGCCTTCCACATAGTCGTAACGGATGCCGAGCGCGCGGCGATAGCTCTCGGCCGCCTCGTCGAGCTTGAGCAGCGCCTGCTGGGAGTGGGCGATGTTCGCCCAGCATTCGTGATAATCGGGCTTGAGTTCGAGCGCCCGGCGAAACGCATCGATCGCCTCGGCCGGCCGGCCGAGTTCGGCGAGCGTCGCGCCCATGGCGTTGTGGGCCGCCGCGTCCTCGGCGTTGATCGCGATCGCCCGGCGGATGGTCTCGAGCGCCTCGTCGAAGCGCCGGGCGCTGTGCAGCATGATGGCGAGGTCGCGCAAGAAAGTGGCGGAGGCGGGCGC
>DASPVJ010000424.1:0-10273 GCA_035622435.1 Xanthobacteraceae bacterium
AACCTGGTGATCGACGACAAGGGCAATTTCCTCGGCTCGGTCTCCGGCGGCTGCGTCGAGGGCGAAGTCGTCACCGAAGCGCTCGACGTGATCGACAGCGGCCGGCCGAAGACCTTGGAGTTCGGCGTCGCCGACGAGACCGCCTGGCGCGCCGGGCTGTCGTGCGGCGGCACCATCCGGGTGTACGTGGAGAAGGTGGAGTAACGGCCCGCGCGATGCGCCTCGATATTCTCGCTGCCCTCAATGCCGAACGTGCCGCGCGCCGCGGCGCCATCGTGGTGACCAATGCGGCGACCGGCGCCCAGCGCCTGGTCAAGGCCGCCGACGTGGCGGCCGATCCGCTGCGCGCGACGCTCGAAGCGCGGCTGCGCTCGGGCAAGAGCGGCGCGGCGGACACGCAAGAAGGCCGCGCCTTTCTCACCGTGCACGTGCCGCCGACCCGCCTCGTCATCACCGGCGCGGTGCACATCAGCCAGGCGCTGGCGCCGATCGCGCGGCTCCTCGGCTACGACGTGATCATCGTCGATCCGCGCACGGCGTTTGCCACCAAGGAGCGCTTTCCCGACGTGCCGGTCATCGCCGAATGGCCGGATACCGCGCTGCCTCCGCTCGACGTCGACCGCTACACCGCCTTCGTCGCGCTCACCCATGATCCCAAGATCGACGATCCGGCGCTGCTGCACGCGCTCAGCCGCGAGTGCTTTTATATCGGCGCCCTCGGCTCCAAGAAGACCCACGGCCGGCGCCTCGAGCGCCTCAAGGCGCAGGGCGCCAGCGCCGAGGCGCTCGCGCGCATCCACGCGCCGATCGGGCTTGCGATCGGGGCGGTATCGCCGGCGGAGATCGCCGTCGCCATCATGGGCGAGATCACCGCGCGCCTGCGCCTGGCGCCGGAGGCGGCGGCGACGTCGGAGGCGGCGGAATGAAGTTCGGCGCGGTCCCTTTGCATGATGCCGAGGGCGGCATCGCCGTTCACTCGATCCGCCAGGGCGGCATGGTGCTCAAGAAGGGCACCTTGATCGGCAAGGCGGAGGTCGCCGCGCTTGCCGCCGCCGGCATCGGCGAATTGACCGTGGCGCGGCTCGAGCCGGGCGACGTGCCCGAGGACGTGGCGGCCGGCGAGATTGCCGCGGCCATCGCCGGGGAGGGGGTGCAGGTCGAGCGCGCCTTCACCGGCCGCGCCAATCTGTTCGCGCAAAGCGCGGGGGTCCTCGTCGTCGATCGCGACGCGATCGATGCGCTCAACCGCGTCGACCCGGCGATCACGCTGGCGACGCTTGCGGCCTTCGCGCCGGTCGTCGCCGGCAAGATGATCGCGACGGTGAAAATCATTCCGTTCGCGGTAGCCAAGGCCGCGCGCGATGCCGCGCTGGCGGTCGCCGCCAAGGCGCCGCCGCTGGTGCGGGTCGCGCCCTACCGGGTGTGCCGGCTCGGCATCGTCTCGACCGTGCTGCCCGGGCTTGCCGACAAGGTGATCGAAAAGACCCTGCGCATCACCGGCGAGCGGATCGCGCCGGCCGGCGCGATCATCGTGGCGGAACGGCGGGTGCCGCATGAAACCGGGGCGCTCGCCGCCGCCATCGACGAGGTCCTCGACCGCGGCGCCGAACTCGTCATCGTGTTCGGCGCCTCGGCGATCGCCGACGCCCGCGACGTGATTCCGGCGGCGATCGAGGCGGTAGGCGGCCGCATCGGCCACTTCGGCATGCCGGTCGACCCGGGCAATCTGCTGCTGATCGCCGAGGCGCGCGGCCGGCCGGTGCTCGGCGCCCCCGGCTGCGCCCGTTCGCCCAAGGAGAACGGATTCGATTGGGTGCTCATGCGGCTCCTCGCCGGGCTCGAGGTTTCGCGCGAGGACATCATCGGCATGGGGGTCGGCGGCCTGCTGATGGAAATCGTCACCCGGCCGCAACCGCGCGAGGCGCAGCCGGCGGCGGCCGGCCGGCGCGTCGGCGCGATCGTGCTCGCCGCCGGCCGCTCGACCCGCATGGGCGGGCCCAACAAATTGCTGGCCGAGATCGGCGGCCGGCCGTTGGTGCGCATCGTCGCCGAGCAGGCGCTCGCGTCCCGCGCCGGGCCGGTGATCGTGGTGACCGGCCACGAGCGCGCCAAGGTCGAGGCGGCGCTCGCCGGGCTCAAGGTACGGCTGGCGCACAACCCGGACTATGCCGCCGGCCTGTCGACCTCGCTCAAGGCGGGCCTCGCGGCGCTGCCGGGCGCTGCCGACGGCGCCATCGTGTGCCTCGGCGACATGCCGCAGGTGACCGCTACCCTGATCGACCGGCTGGTCGAGGCCTTCGACCCCGAGCGCGGCGCCATGGTCGTCGTGCCGATCATCGAGGGCAAGCGCGGCAATCCGGTGGTGTGGTCGCGGCGGTTCTTCCCCGACCTGATGACGCTCGAAGGCGACGTGGGCGCCCGCCACCTGATCGCGACCTATGCGGACGTGGTCGCGGAGGTCGCGGTCGAGGATTCCGCCGCGCTCACCGACGTCGACACCCCGGACGCGCTCCTCGCCGTCAAGGCCGAGCTCGAGCGCATGATGGCCGCGCAGCAGTGACCGCCCGAGCGCCCGCCGCGTGGTGAACCGATTACAGGCTTGGCGCGACCAACGCCCTGTCGGCTCGCTTTGCGCCCGGGCTCCGCTCCGCGTAAAAGCGCGCATCCACGTTGACGGGGGTCACGCCATGACCAGGTTCTCTCTCGCGGGCCTCGCCCGCCGCGGGGCGCTGATGATCGTGCTGGCGACAGCGGCATCCGCCGCCTGGGCGCAGGACAAGGCAACCACGCTGTTCAAGGTCATCACCGTCAAGGACGAGATCGTCATTGGGCTCAATGCGGAGGAACTCGGCGCCATTGGCGGCCAGGACGCCGGCGCGGTAGCGAAGGCGCTCGCCGCCAAGGGCGAACTGACCGTCTGGCAATACGCCGTGCGTCATGGGCCGAGCGGGGAACTGGAGCAGGCCCCGCTGCGCAAGGTCGGGCTCCTCGCCAACAGCTCCCTGCGCGTCGAACCCTACACCTCGCCGCTCAAGGTCATTGCGCACGAGTGAGCGCCGGCGCGTGAACCCGTAGTGCGCGCCGGCCGCGCGCGGGGCGCGACCGCCCGAGGAAGCGATCAGAACACGCTGCGGAAGAGCACGTAGAGGCCGCCTGCCAGCATCATGGCCGCCGGCAGGGTTAGCACCCACGCCATCGCCAAGTTGCGGACCGTCGACCACTGCAGGCCGGATCCGTTCGCCGCCATGGTGCCGGCCACCCCCGAGGAGAGCACGTGGGTGGTCGAGACCGGCAGGCCAAACATGTCGGCGGCGCCGATCGTCGCCATGGCGACGAGTTCCGCCGAGGCGCCCTGGGCGTAGGTCAGGTGGGTCTTGCCGATCTTCTCCCCGACCGTGATCACGATCCGCCGCCAGCCCACCATGGTGCCCAGCCCGAGCGCGATCGCGACCGCCACCTTCACCCACAGGGGGATGAACTTGGTCGCGTTGTCGAGCGACTTCTTGTAGGCGTTGAGCGCGCCGACCTCCTCGGCGTTGAGGTCGCTTTCCTTGTCCTTCATCAGCAGGCGGATCGCCTCGGAAGCGAGGTACATGTCGTTGCGCACGTTGCCGACCGCGGCGATGGGGACGTGGCTGAGCGAGCCGTACTGCTCGACCTGGGTGGAAATCTCCCGCACCAGCACCGCCAGCGAGGGATAGGTGCCCTCGTTCATCTGGCGCGCCGCGACGTAGGCGGTCACCGCCGGCCGAGGATTGCCAAGCACGTTGTAGCCGGCTGCCTTGTGCTCGACCACCGCGGCCGCCGCCTGCGAAGTCGAGCGGAACTGAGCGAGCTGGCTGTCGGGCATGGAGCGGTTGAGTGCGTAGGCGGTCGGCACCACGCCGATCAGGATGAGCATGATCAGGCCCATGCCCTTCTGGCCGTCGTTCGACCCGTGGGCGAAGCTCACGCCGGTGCAGGTCAGAATCAGGATCGCGCGGATCCACCATGGAGGGCTCGCGCTCTTGGGTTCCTCATAGAGCTCGGGCTTGCGGACCGAGAATTTGAGCGCCAGGAGCAGCAGCGCGGACAAGATGAAGCCGACCAACGGGGAAAGCAGCAGCGCGTTGCCGACGTTGAGCGCCTGCGACCAGTCGACGCCGCTCGTGGCATTGCCGGCGGGCGCCATGAGCTGATTGGCGATGCCGACGCCGATGATGGAGCCGATCAAGGTGTGCGAACTCGACGCCGGCAGGCCGAGATACCAGGTTCCCAAGTTCCAGATGATCGCCGCGATGAGCAGCGCGAACACCATGGAGAAGCCGGCCGACGAGCCGACCTGGAGGATGAGTTCGACCGGCAGCAGCGACAGGATGCCGAAGGCGACGGCGCCGGAGGAGAGCAGCACGCCGAAGAAATTCCAAAAGCCGGACCAGATCACCGCAAAGTTCGCCGGCAGCGAATGGGTGTAGATGACGGTCGCGACCGCGTTGGCGGTGTCGTGGAAGCCGTTGACGAACTCGAACCCGAGCGCGATCAGCAGAGCGACGCCAAGCAGCAGATAGGGAAGCCACGCCGCCGTCGGGGTCCCGGCTTGGGTCACGTCCTCAAACAGGCTGTAGCCGGTGAATCCCAGGCCGATGCCGAGCAGCGCGATGAAGATCACCCAGGTGATCGGGCCGACCGCGGTGTCGAGCTTGGGACGTACGGGATGCGGGTGAGCGATTGCAGCAGGGGAGAGGGCGATGTCCGCCATGGGAGGCTCCGCGGGGGAAATTCGGGGAGCCGATCAAAGCCGCCGCCCATTACACTTGTGTGACAGTGGTGTTGACGGCGGGTGCCGGCACGAGAAAAAGCCTGCCCTGGACTGGGGACCAAGCGAAATGACCGTGCTTCGGGAACAGGCCGCAGGAGAAAGGACGTCCCGCACCGGCTTGTGAGCACGCAGGATGGTGGCGCTGCCGCGACTGTCATCTATATTTGGAAAGCGGCCCCCGTAGGAGTTCCGTCATGGGTCACGATCCGACCGCGTCGGGCGACACGCCCCGCATCTACGTCATCCACGAGAACGACGCCTGGGTCGAGCCGCTGCGGCGCGAGTTCGAGGCGCGCGCGCTTCCTTTTGCCGAGTGGTTCCTCGACGAAGGCGTGCTCGATCTGCGGGCGATCCCGCCGGAAGGCGTGTTCTACAACCGCATGAGCGCGTCCTCGCACACGCGCGATCATCGCTACGCGGCCGAATACGCGGGCGCGGTGCTGACGTGGCTCAAGCGCCACCGACGCACCGTCGTCAACGGCGAGCGCGCGCTCCAGTTGGAAGTGTCCAAAGTCGCGCAATACCAGGCGCTCGCGGCCTTCGACATCGAGACGCCGCCGACGCTCGCGGTGATCGGCCGCCGCAACATTCCCGCGGCTGCCGAGCGGCTCGGCTTTCCGCTGATCCTCAAGCACAACCGCGGCGGCAAGGGGCTGGGCGTGCGCCTGTTCCTGTCGCCGGCGGCGCTCGCCGAGCACCTCGACGGTCCGGCGTTCGAATTGCCGGTCGACGGCATCACCCTCGTCCAGCGCTACATCAAGGCGCCGGCGCCGTTCATCACCCGGGTCGAGTTCGTGGGCGGCCAGTTCCTTTACGCCGTCGCGGTCGACACGTCGCAGGGCTTCGAACTGTGCCCGGCGGATGCTTGCCGCGTCGATGCGGCAACGGCATCGGGCGCGTGTCCGGCGGAAGCGCCGAGCGAGAAGTTCCGTATCCTGCGCGACTTCGCGCATCCGCTGATCCCGCGCTGGCAGGCGTTCCTTGCCGAAAACGACATCGGCGTCGCCGGCGTCGAGTTCATCGTCGACGAGGCGGGCCGCGCCTTCACCTACGACATCAACACCAACACCAACTACAACCCCGAGGCCGAGGCCAAGGACGGCCGCAGCGGCATGGGCGCCATCGCCGGCTACCTGGGCGGGCTGTTGGCGCGCTCGCTCCAGCGCCCGCGCCGCGCCGGCACGGCGTAGCGCCGACCAGCTCTTTACCCCGATTGCACGACACCCCGGCCGCCGGCCAGGGTGTCTGCATCTAGAGAGCGGCCGTCGGTGCCGATCAGGCAAACACCGCGTGGTCGACGGAGCCGTGCACGTAGCCGTAGCGCAGGTTGCTCCGCTCGGGGCCGTTGCGCTCGTACTCGGTCCTGAGCGCCGCGAAGCGGTCGTTCTTCAACTCCAGCTCGGCCTTCTTCGGCTCGATGCCGTAGAGCCGCGCGTTGTTGCCGCCGAAGATGCCGGCCTTGACCGGACCGTCGGCCGCCCCGAGCGGCGCGAAGCCGAATTTCTTCTGCATGTCCTCGGGGATCTCCAGTCGGCGCAGACCTTCGATCTGCCACTGCGGCGAGCCGGTCCACAGCGCGTCGGTGCCCCAGCACACGTGCTCGGCGCCGAGCCCCTTGACGAGCGTGCCCATCAGCGCCGCGCACACCCGCGGCTGGGCGATCAGCGTAGTTGCGAACAGCTGGCCGACGTCGCCGTAGACGTTGCTGACGCCGTACTGCGCCGGGATGTCGGCGAGATCGCTGGTCCAGGCGATGCGGCCGGTCCGCTCGAACTCGGCCAGCGCCACCGCCGGATCGCCGCCGACGTGGCGGTAGGCGGAGTGATAGATGACGAAGTTGAGCTGCGGCCAGTCCTTTGCCGCCTGGCCCACGTCGGCGACATCGGCGTAGCCGCGCAGGTTGGGGAACTGCTTCTCGATCGACGGCGGGAACAGGCCCTTGTGCACGCAGACGTTCTTGATGCCCGCCTTGACCATCTTCTCGTAGCCCTTGTAGGCCACCTTTTCGTCGTCCATGCGCCAGGGATAGTGGCTGCTCTCCTTGTGGGTGTTGTCGCCGATCGTGTAGCCCTTGCAGGATTCCGGCTTGAGGGCGAGGCCGGCGTCGAGATTGTCGAGCCAGTCCGGTTGGCCCGGCGTGAAGATCATGTGGGCGAACAGCCGGCGATAACCCGCCTCCTTGTTCACCTTGGCGCGGGCGTCCGCCATCTGCTCGTTGGTGAGGAACCAGTCCTGCGGAATGTCGGACGGCGCCGAGGTGATCAGCGCGATCTTGGTGTCGCTGTCGAGGAACATTTCCTTCACGTAGTTGCCGAACTTGAGATCCTCGATGGTCTGCGGCTTGTCCGCGAGCGCCTTGTTCCAGCCGGCCTTGCCGACGGCGGTGCGCATGGCGACGAAATTCATGATGCGGGTGTCGTCGCGCAGGAAATGCGTGTGCATGTCCATGATGAACTGGTCTTTGAGCGCGTCGGCGCGCTCCTGCGCCATGGCGGGCGTGGCGGCCTCCGCCTTGGTCGCGTCGAAGATCGGCCCGTAGACCTCGTTCATGGCGACGTAGGCGGCCGCCATGCCGGCGGCAGTCTGGAAGAACTTGCGCCGGTCGAGGCCCTGCTTCCTGCCGAGGTCGTCGGCCATGGCGAGCATGCGCGCTTCCACCTCGCGCTGCTGCGGGGTCTGCGGGTCGGGGTAATATTCGTCGCTGGAGACGACCTGGGTCGGGATCGGGGTCTGGTGCGGCACCAATTCGGACGGCACCACTTCGGCGAGTTCCTTGTCGCTCAAGAAGCCGCTCATTCGCATCCTCCCTATAGAGCTACCCGGCGTTTGCGGCCGGGAAATTCGCGGCCAGCTTAGGGGAAAGGCGCGCGGGCGGGAAGTGGCCGCCGGCGGTCGGCCGCAAGCAAAAGGCCCGGGCAAAAGCCCGGGCCTTTCAAGCCTGCGCAGCGATCGGACGCGCTTAGAAGTCCATGTCGCCCATGCCGCCGCCGGGAGCGGGCATCGGCGGGGCCTTCTTCTTCGGCAGTTCGGCGACCATCGCCTCGGTGGTGATCAGGAGGCCGGCCACGGAGGCCGCGTCCTGCAGCGCGGTGCGCACCACCTTGGTCGGGTCGATGATGCCCTTGGAGACGAGATTGCCGTACTCGCCGGTCTGGGCGTCGTAGCCGTAGGCGTATTGGTCCTTCTCCAGGATCTTACCGACCACGACCGAGTCATCTACGGCAAATTCGATACCGACGAACGCCGCTTATATTCTACCCTCCGGAGGGCGGCCCGCCGCAAGCAATGCGTTCAAATGATCTTCGTTTCCATTTAACAAGTCCGCATTTACCCCCCGAACTATGCTGTTTCCAGTTGCCTTTTGCAAGTCGCTGAAAATTGTCTTCACGTACCGATTGACTTTCATAGCCTCGTCGATCTTCCTAGCCTTTATAAGCCGGTCGACCTCGTTGACTAGATAAATGTCCGCGACTTGAACATTCTTGATTTTATTGCGAACATCTTTCACATCTATCACACGATCGATGTCGGCTTTGTTTTCGCCTTGATCATACTTGTTTAAGATGTCTTGCATCAACGAGCCGACATCCTCGTCAAACACATAGGGAGCCTTTGGCGCATTAAGGCGTGACAGATTGTATGAATAATTGAACCAACCTTGGACGCCAGTGTAGTACGTTTGAGTTCCGACTTCATCTCTGAGGATCAAGTATTGGACTAATTCTTTACAGGCGAAAAAGCGCATAAACATAAGTTTTAGATCGATGGACTGAAGTTTGCAGTATTGAGCTGCAAAAGCTCTCGCATTTGTGATGGGCTCTTGCCTGTAGAAATATAGGTCGATTTCCGGTAATCCGCTAAATTGAGGTATATTCAGCGTAAATTCATAAGTTTTCTCGTCTTTCCATGTCGCGGATATAACGACCTTTGTTCGGATATCACCTGAACCAACAACTACCGGAACATTGTAAATCGTTGGCACGCTGCTGCCAAGGCTGTGAGCGGAGGTAGTTTCGTTTATGCTGAAATCTTTAAGGCTGTCTGCGGCGTTTGCATAAACATAAATCTTTGTCGACGCATTCTCCTCAGCAACCGCCGTCGAAGAAATAGCAGCCGGCGCGGCCCAGATAGCCATCAGCATCCTGATAGCAATCGCTTTTTTTGATCCGGGGATTCGTTCAATAATTCTAGGATGACGAGCGTGACTGCGTGCTGCCGTTCGCATCGCGGTGTTCCCCTAGTTCCGCCTATAGGCGCCCTCAAGGCCGAAGAGCATCAGGACATAGACAGAGAGATTCTGTGCTATTTCCACAAAAAGCTCAGAAATCTGCTTAACTTTGTCTTCGTCGAGATCGGTCAAGAATTTAAAGGAAGTTGACAAAGTAATTGCCAGAAATAGAAGGGTGAGCGGCACTACAAAAATCCACGTTGCACGTTGTCTTACCTCCTTGAATCCGAATGCAGTAAAAGCCGCGAGTACGGGCACGATCAGCTGGTGGAACAAGCCAAGATATTCCTTCTTATTTTGAGCCATCTGAAGGATGAGTTCAGTAACAATGAGCGTCGAATCAAAGACGGATTTTCTAGCGGAGGTACTTCTGGCGATCCAGTTGCCGGTCGCGATTAAGACAGGAGCGGCGTAGAAAATTAGGAGCGCGACAATCAGAACCGTCAATTGTGTGCCGGTCGCAGGGGATGCGCCTTGACCCGATGGAGGGGTCCCTTGAGGGTCCGCTTGCGCAACCGGTTCCAATTGCGCAGCAGGATCCCCCTGAGCGGCGGGATCGACGGCGGCCATCTGTGATATGCTCCAGCGGACATATTAAGAGTTGTGCGCCATTCGTAACAAGTAGGGTTTGGGTGAAACTACCGCTTGGCGGTATTCCCCGTCGGACGACTGGGAGTACTGGCCTACCATACTAATTGAAAGGCCCGGGCGAAGCCCGGGCCTTTCAAGCCTCCAGCGATCGGACGCGCTTAGAAGTCCATGTCGCCCATGCCGCCGCCGGGGGCGGGCATCGCTGGCGCCTTCTTCTTCGGCAGTTCGGCGACCATCGCCTCGGTGGTGATCAGCAGGCCGGCCACGGAGGCCGCATCCTGCAGCGCGGTGCGCACCACCTTGGTCGGGTCGATGATGCCCTTGGAGACGAGATTGCCGTACTCGCCGGTCTGGGCGTCGTAGCCGTAGGCGTATTGGTCCTTCTCCAGGATCTTGCCGACCACGACCGAGCCGTCGTCGCCCGAGTTGACGGCGATCTGACGCGCCGGTTGCGCAATCGCCTTGCGGACGATCTCGATGCCGGTCTTCTGGTCGTCGTTCTCGGCGCGCAGGCGGCCCAGCGCCTTGGCGGCGCGCAGCAGCGGAACGCCGCCGCCCGGCAGGATGCCCTCTTCGACCGCCGCCCGGGTTGCGTGCAGCGCGTCGTCGACGCGGTCCTTGCGCTCCTTCACCTCCACCTCGGTCGCGCCGCCGAC
>DASPVJ010000425.1:0-5243 GCA_035622435.1 Xanthobacteraceae bacterium
CAATTGCCGCGGCGCATCGACCTCGTCATCGCCGGCGCGCGCCTCGCCGTCGTGCACGGCGGGATCGACGTCATCAACCGCTTCGTCTTCGCTTCCACCGCGGCGGTCGCCAAAGCCGCGGAGCTTCAACGCGCCGAAGCCGACGGCGTCCTCGCCGGCCACTGCGGCCTGCCGTTCACGCAAGTCGTCCGGGGCCGGCTCTGGCACAACGCCGGCGCCGTCGGCATGCCGGCGAACGACGGCACGCCGCGCGTCTGGTTCAGTTTGCTCACCCCCGAGGCGGACGGGCTTGCGATCGAGCACCGCGCCCTCGCCTACGACCACGCCGCCGCCGCCGCCAAGATGCGCCGCGCCGGGCTGCCGGAGGGCTACGCGGAGGCGCTCGAAACCGGCCTGTGGCCGAGCTGCGACGTGCTGCCCTTCAAGGAAATCCGCGAGCGCGGCGTGCCGATGGCGCCGGGCCGAATTATTTGGAAGGCGCCTGCGCGCAGCGCTGCGCCGTCACGGCGGCGCGCGGTCGCCTGCGATCAGCTGTGGCCGGATGCGGCGCGCGACAGCGTCGCGCCGCTGCCAAAACAAAAGTTCGCCGATCCGCGCGTCACCGCGGCGGGCGAACCGCGCGCGGCCGTTGCGCTCGCGCGGCTGCGGACCCTGTGGTTCAACACCGGCACCTTGTGCAACATCACCTGCCGCAACTGCTACATCGAATCGAGCCCGAAGAACGACCGCCTCGTCTATCTAAACCGCGCCGAGGTCGCCGCCTATCTCGACGAGATCGCGCGCGACCGATGGGGCACCGAGGAGATCGGGTTCACCGGCGGCGAGCCGTTCATGAACCCGCATTTGTTCGGCATGCTGGAGGAGTGCCTCGCGCGCGGCTTCCGCGTGCTGGTGCTCACCAACGCGATGCGGCCGATGCAGCGCGCCAAGGCGAAGCTCATCGACCTTCATCGGCGAGCGGGCGAGCGGCTCGTCATTCGGGTTTCGCTCGATCACTTCACCCCCGACCGGCACGAGGAGGAGCGCGGGCCCGGCACCTACCGGCCGACCCTCGACGGGCTGGTCTGGCTTTCGCGCAACGGCTTCAACGTCACAGTCGCCGGCCGCACCATGTGGGGCGAGGACGAGGCGGCCGAGCGCGACGGCTACGCCCGGCTGTTTGCCGAACGTGCGATTCCCGTCGATGCGCACGATCCGGCGGCGCTGGTGCTGTTTCCGGAGATGGACCCGCTGGCCGACGTGCCGGAGATCGCCGAGGGGAGCTGGAGCGCGCTCGGCAAGTCGCCGGCGGACGTGATGTGCGCGACCTCGCGCATGGTGATCAAGCGCAAGGGCGCCGATCGCCCGGCGGTGCTCGCGTGCACCCTCGTTCCCTACGACCCGCAGTTCGAGCTCGGCGCGACCTTGAGGGACGCCGCCCGACCGGTGGCGCTCAACCATCCCCATTGCGCCCGCTTCTGCGTCATCGGCGGCGCCTTGTGCAGCACCTGAATCCCTCCCCTGAAAGGGGAGGGTGGCGACGCCCGCGAAGCGGGCGGAGCCGGGTGGGGTTTTTCCCTGTAAAGGCCAGCGCCTGTCGTGCCACCCCCACCCGGCGCCGCGCTTGCGCGCGGCGCCACCCTCCCCCTTCGGGGGAAGGATAAGCGCTTAACCAAATCCTTGCCGGTTGCCGGCTATGAGTGCCCCCGACCAACCGACGGGGCAAGGATGCGACCAGCAGCGGTAACTCCGGCCGAAGACCGCTTGCCGATGGCGGCGGTCGGCCTGATCTGGGCGGCGACCGCGGCGGCGGTCGCGATCATGCACTGGGCCGATCTCGACGAGGCCTTCGGCTCGCCCGACAACGCCATGCGGCTGGCGCAGGTGCACGTGTTCCTCGACGGCGCGCCCTGGTTCGATCCGCACGAACCGCGGTTGTGGCCGCCGACCGGCTACGACACCCATTGGTCGCGACTGCTCGACGCCGGGATCGCCGGCCTCGTCGTCCTGTTCCGCCAGGTCGCGAGCCCGGATCTCTCCGAGCGGCTGGCCCGCGCCGTCTGGCCGCTGCTGCTGTCCGGCCCCGCGGTTGTCGCCTCCTATGCCAGCGCGCTGCGCCTCGGCGGCGCCGGCGCCGGCCGCGCGACCTTGGTGGGCGCGCTGTTCGCCCTGCTGATGATCCCGGGCATCTTCCGGCCCGGCGAGATCGATCATCACAACGCTCAGGTGATGCTCACGGCGGTGATGATGGCCTTTGTGCTGTGGTGCGAGGACGCCCCGCGCTTCGCCGCCGCGGCGGGGATCGCGGGCGGGCTCCTGCTCGGCGTGGGCCTCGAAGCCGCGGCGCTTCTCGTCGTCGTCGCCGCGGTCCTGGCGATGCTCGTGGTCTACGATCCGCGCTGGCATGCGACCGTGCGCGCGTTCGCGCTCGCGCTCGGCGGCTCGACCGTGCTGGCCTGGTTGGCGCTCACCCCGAGCGCGTTCCGCTTCGCTCCCATGTGCGACGAGCTGGGCGTGAACTCGGCCGCCGCGGTGCTCGCCGGATCGCTCGGCCTCGCGCTTGTTGCGAGCGTGGGCGGGGCCTGGACGCGCCCCGCGAGGCTCGGCGCCATGGCGCTCACCGGCGCGGCGGCGCTCGGCGTGTTCGCCGCCTTCGAGCCGCGCTGCCTGAAAGGCCCGTTCGGGCTGGTCGACCAGGCGATCCTCCCCCTGTGGCTCGACAACGTGCGCGAGGTCCAAAGCGTCGTCGGATTGATCCGCGGGGTCGGCGCCGACGGCGTCGTGCACCTCGCCTTCCCCTGCGTCGTCGTCGCCAGCGCGTTCCTGGTGATGTGGCGGGGCGTGCGCACGCCGCTGGCGTGGGCGCCGCTCGCGGCGCTGGCGGTCGCTACCGCGATCGCCGCCGGCACGATCCGCATGGCCATGTACGTGGTGTGGCTCGGCATGCCGTTCGTGGGCGTCGCCGTCTACGCCTTGACCGAACGCGCGCGGCGCCCGCTGCTGGCGCGCATGGGCGCAGCCGCATTGGCGAGCCAGCCGGTCGTCAGCCTCGCGGTCATTTGGGCGGCGGCGGCGATCGCCGCGCCGATGACGAAACCCGCGTCCGCCGCGCCGGCGCCGCTGTGGACGCTCGACGTGTCGAACTGCTTCCGTCCCGACCTCTATCGCGCGGTCGCGGCGCTGCCGCCCGGCCTCATCTTCGGGGCGCTCGAGCTCGGACCCTCGTTGCTCGCCTTCACGCCGCACAGCGTCGTCGGCGCCGGCTACCATCGCGCCGACAAATCCATTCTGTTCGAGGAAGAGGTGATGCGCGGGTCGACCGGCGCGGCGCGCGAGCGCATCCGCGCGCGCGGCGTCGCCTACGTGATGACCTGCGCGGACTTTCCCGCCTATCCGAACCCGGACGCGTTCTACAACGCGCTGCTGACCGACAAGGCCGGGCCGTGGCTTGAACCGGTGCCGCTGCCGCCCGGCAACGTGCTGCGAGTCTGGCGCGTGCGCCCATTCGGCAAAAGTTAACGCCGGCGCCCTAACGTCTGGGCATGTCCGTACGCACCGCCGACCGCGAGGGCCGCCGCGCGAGCTTGCGGGCGTCGCTGCCGCTCGCCGTCGCCGCCGGGACTTACGCGCTCCTGCTCGCGCTCGGCGCCCGGCTGCTCAACGATCCCGACGTCTATTGGCACCTGGCGGTCGGGCAATGGATCGTCGCCCACGGCGCGTTTCCCCACGTGGACGTGTTCTCGCAGACCATGGCGGGCGCGCCGTGGATCGCCAAGGAGTGGCTGTCGCAGCTTCTCTACGCAGGCGCCTTCGGCGTCGCCGGCTGGCCGGGCGTCGTGGTGCTGGCCGCCGCGGCGAGCGCGGCGGCGTTCGCGCTCCTCGCCCGCTTCCTGCTGCAAAAGCTCGCGCCGGCGGCGGCGCTCGCCCTCGTCGGCGCCGCGTTCGTGCTGGCGGCCCCGCACCTCGTGGCGCGGCCGCACGCGTTGGCGCTGCCGGTGATGGTGGCGTGGGTCGGCACGCTTTTGAACGCGGCGGAAAACCGCCGGGCGCCGCCGCTCGCGCTCGTTCCGCTGATGAGCCTGTGGGCGAACCTGCACGGCGGCTTCCTCCTCGGCCTCGCGCTCGTTGCGCCCATCGCGCTCGAAGCCTGGTGGAACGCGGGGAGCGAGCGGCGCGGGGTCGCGGTGCGATGGGCCGGCTTCGCGCTGCTGGCGCTGCTCGCGGCCTGCATCACGCCTTACGGGCCGGAATCGATTGCGGTCGCCCTGCGCATTCTCCGCCTCGGCGGCGCGCTGTCGATCATCGGCGAATGGCAGCCGCAGGATTTCGCCCGCTTCGACGGCTTCGAGGCCTGCCTGCTGCTCGGCCTCGCCGTCGCGCTTTATCGCGGCGTCGTCCTGCCGCCCCTGCGCATCCTGATGCTGCTCGGCCTGGTGCATCTCGCGCTCGCGCATGCGCGCAACGCGGAAGTCCTCGGGCTGCTCGGGCCGCTGTTCGTCGCCGCTCCGCTGGCGGCGCACGGCAGCGCGCCCGCAGGGGACGCAACGCACCCGCGCGCCATCGCCGACGCGGTCGTCGTCGCGATGCTCGCCGCGCTGACCTGGGCGCTGGCGAGCACCGGCGCCTGGGCGCCGCGCGCGCAAATCTCGCCGGCCGCCGCGGTCGCGGCCATCAAGGCAAAAGGCGCCGGCCCCATCCTCAACGACTACGACTTCGGCGGCTACCTGATCCACGCCGGCCTCAAGCCGTTCATCGACGGGCGCACCGAGCTTTACGGCGAGGCGTTCACGGTGCGCCACCATCGCGCCGTGACCCTTGAGAGCGTCGACGATTTCGTGCGCCTGATCGACGAGAACGGCATCGCCGTCACCTTGCTCAACCCGGCAACGCCGGCCGTCGGCCTGCTCGACCGCATGGGCGAGTGGGAGCGCCTCTACGCCGACGACGTGGCGGTGGTGCATGTGCGCCGCACCGCCGGCCGCTGACAGACAAATCTGGCCTGCCGCCCGTAAGTCGTCGTAAACCGGCATCATGCCGCTGCGCCTGATTTTCATGGGCACGCCTGCGTTCGCGCTGCCGACCCTCGTCGAAATCGTCGGGCGCGGTCACGAGGTCGTGGCCGTCTACACCCGTGCGGGGAAGCCCGCCGGCCGCGGCATGGACCTGCAGGAAAGCCCGATCGCGCGCGAGGCGCGCCGCTTCGGGCTTGACGTGCTCACGCCCCCGACCTTGCGCAGCGCCGAGGCCCTGGCGGCGTTCCGTGC
>DASPVJ010000426.1:0-5484 GCA_035622435.1 Xanthobacteraceae bacterium
GGCTATTGGGACGGCAAAGTCTTTCGCGGCACGCCCGACGGGCGGGTGATCGCCTTCGACGCCGACACGGGCAAAGTGCTGTGGGACGTGCAGGCGTCCAACCCGCGCAAGCGGGAAATGTTTCCGTCCGCCCCGATCGCCTGGCGGGGGAGCGTCTTCATCGGCATCGCGTTCAGCGACGCCGGCATCGCCGGCCGCCTGCTCGCGCTCGACGCCGAAACCGGCCGCGAGCTCTGGCGCTTCGACACCACCCTGGGGTTCAACGCCGGCGGCGGCTTCTGGACCAGCTACTCGCTCGATCCCGAGACCGGCGAGGTGTTCGCCGGCGTGGGCAACCCGTTTCCCGATTTCAACCGCGATCTGGCGGCGAACGACGCCGCCGCCACCGTCTACACCGACTCCGTCATTGCGGTGGATGCCGCGAGCGGCCGGCTGAACTGGCATTTTCAGGCGGTCCCGCGCGACGAACACGATTGGGATCTCGCCGCCGCGCCGACGCTCTACCGCTCGGCCTCCGGCAAGGACCTCGTTGCGATCGCCGGCAAGGACGGGCGCGTGCGCGCGATCGACCGGACGGCGCGGGCGGTCGTGTTCGATACTCCGGCGACGACGATCGAGAACGACGACGTGCCGCTGGACAATACCTGGAAGCATGTCTGCCCGGGCCTGCAGGGCGGCGCGATGTTCAACGGCGCGGCCTATCACCCGGGCTACGGGCTGCTCTACGTCGGCATGAGCGATCACTGCGCCTGGTACGTCAAGGACAAGCGGGCGGGAGCGGGCGGCGGAATCGCGATCAAGGACTGGAGCGCGGCGGCGAAGCTCGAGGCGCCGCAAGGCTGGATCGCCGCGCTCGACGGGGACCGCGGCGCGGTCGCCTGGCGATACCGGGCCGAGGCGCAGGTGCTGGCGGGGTTGACGCCGACCAGGAGCGGCCTGCTGTTCGCGGGCGACACCCACGGCCATCTTCTGGTCTTCGACGCGAAGGACGGGACCTTGTTGAAGCGCATCGACGCCGGCGGCGCGCTCAACAACGGCCTGATCAGCTATTCGGCGGGCGGCACGCAATATGTCGCGGCGGCGGTGGGAGGGGCCACCGAAAATCCGAGCAAACTGGCCGGAGCCTTGCGGGTCGTCGTCTACGGCCTCAGCGCCGCCGAAACGCCGCGGGTGGTGACGCTCGACCGGCTCCCGGCTGCCGCCGCCGGCGGGTGGACCGCCGGCCATCTGTTGTTCGTACAGGCGTGCCAGCAATGCCACGGCCCGCGCGGCGAAGGAGGAAGCGCTCCGCCGCTCGCCCGCCAAAGCCAGCTTGCGGATCCCGAACTGCTCAAGCGGTTCCTGACCACGGTCCCGCCGCCGATGCCCGTGCTCTACCCGGGCGTCCTCAACGACGACGATGTGCGGTTGCTCGCCGACTATCTGCGAACCGATGTCTTCAACTGCGGCCCCGGCCGGCCGCAGGGCTGCGAGGCGCCGCGCCGGCCGACCAGCGGCGGGACGAAGGAATGGCGCGACGTCTATGACGTGCTGACCTCGCCGCGATGCATCAACTGCCACCCGGCGGCGTCCAGGTTGCCGCCGCTGTTCGGCGTCCTCGCCCTGGATTATCCGCGCCAGGGCGACGATCGGCACCCGCATTATTACGCCGTGCTGCGCGGAGACGCGATCGCGGCGGAAACGGCCGAACGGACGGGCGTCGTCGTGGAGATCGGAATCGGCGCGCCGTTCGCACGCTGCACGTCATGCCATGGCAGCCGCAACGACGCGCGGACGGGCATCCCCGGGACCGAAGATCCGGCGCACCCGGGCGAGCCGTTCTGGGCCCTGGCGCCGGCGTCGATGGCGTTCGAATCGGCGCCCGGCGTTCCGCTGACGGGCGCCGCGCTGTGCGCCCGCCTCAAGGACACGCGCCGGAACGGCCATCGGGCGCTGGCCGACACGCTGCACCACTTGGCGACCGAGCCCCTCGTCCTGTGGGCATGGAATCCGGGGACGACGTTGAGCGGCGAGACGAGGACGACCCCGCCCATAAGCCATGACGAGTTGGTGCGCGCCTTCGCCGCGTGGATGGCCGACGGCGCGCCTTGCCCGGCCGAGTAAGCCGGATCGACCGGGAGGCCGCATGGGGAGAGGAACGCAACCGATCGCGGCGCGCCTAGTTGGCGCGGCGGTTGCCGGGTGGTGCGCCATCCTCGCCGGCGCGGCGCATGCGCAGCCGTCGCAGGCGTGGACCTGGTGCGTGAACAAGGAGAATGCCCCGGCCGACCTGCAGATCAACGGCTGCACCACCGTCATCCAGTCGGGCAACGAGAACCAAAAGAACCGCTCCGTCGCCTTCAATAACCGCGGCAACGCCTATCGCACCAAGGGCAACCTCGATACGGCGCTCGCCGACTACAATCAGGCGATCCGGCTCGATCCCAACAACGCCTATGCCTATACCGGCCGCGGCAACGTCTACAACGACAAGCACGACTACGACCGCGCCATCGCCGACTACGGCCAGGCGCTGCGGCTCGATCCCACCAACGCCCGGCCGCACATCGGGCGCGGCGATGCCTACCGCGCCAAGGGCGACCTCGACACCGCGTTGGCCGACTACGACGAGGCGCTCCGGCTCGATCCCAACAGCGCCTTTGCCTATACCGGCCGCGGCAACGTCTACAGCGACCAGCGCGCCTACGACCGCGCCATCGTCGACTACAACGAGGCGCTGCGGATCGACCCGGCCTACACGGCGGCCATCAACGGCCGGTCCATCGCCTACACCAACAAGGGCCAATTCGAGCGGGCGCTGCAGGGCTACGATCAGCTGGTCGGCATGGAGCCGCGGGTCGCCCGCTGGTGGAACGGCCGCTGCTGGGACCGCGCCATCCTCGATCAGCTGCAGGCGGCGCTTGCCGATTGCAACGAGGCGGTCCGCCTCAAGCCGGACGACCCGTACATCCGCGACAGCCGCGCCTTCGTCTATCTCAAGCTCGCGCAATTCGACAACGCGATCGCCGACTACGACGCCGCGCTCAAGCTCGACCCGAAGCTCGTGACCTCGCTGTTCGGCCGCGGCCTGGCCAAACGGCGGAAGGGCGACGCGGCCGGCGGCGCGGCCGACATGGCGGCGGCAACGGCGGTCCGCGCCGACGTGGCGGTGGAATTCGCCGGCTACGGGCTGAGATGAGCCGGTAGCCCAGGCGGTAGCCCGGATTGACCCTCGCGAAAGCGAGGGGAAATCCGGGGCGGGGCCGTCATTGCGAGGCACGCAATGCCGAAGCAATCCAGGATCGACCGTCGTCAGACCGATACCAACGGCTCCATTTGATGACCGTCATCCTGGGAGAGCGTCAAACAAACGCGACGTCATCCTGAGGAGGCCGCGCGCCTTTGGCGCGCGGCCGTCTCGAAGGATGGCAGCGGGCTCCGTGCTTGTTTCCATTCCCCGCCTTCGCGGGGACAGGCTCTTCGAGACGCTCGCGCGACTTCGTCGCGCTCGCCCTCAGGATGACGAGGTAAAAGAGTCATCAACGGACCGTTGGTATGAGCAGCCGGCGATCCCGGATTTCCCCTCGCTTTCGCGAGGGTCAATCCGGGCTACTTGCTGCCGAAAGAAACTTCATTGCGTGCGGCACGACGAGATCGGCAGCACGAAAGAACGCCTCCGGGTGATTGAGGCCCCGCAACGGGACGAAAACCGCGTTCGGTATCTGCTCAGCGGTGCGGCGGGCGTTGGTAAAACGGCCGTCGCTGTCTCCCGCGTAAAACAGGCAAGGCATGCGCATTTTCGGCAGGCCCTCCAGCATGGACGGCCGATCCTGCGCCGCTGCTGCAAGGGCGCGGAGGTCGCTTGAGAGCAGCAAGGCCCGGAACTCGGGCGAAGCGCGCGCGCCGACCGTGGTCTCGAGCCAAGCGATGAAGGCTTCAGGATTGCTTCCGTCGGGAAGAGTCGCCAGCGACGTAGGATAGGCCGTCGCGCCACCGACGATCAGCGCCGAAACGCGGTGCGGCGCGTGTTGCGCCAAGCCGAGAACGATGGCGCCTCCCATCGAATAGCCCCAGAACGCCGCCCGAGCGATGCCGAGATGATCAAGGACGGCGAGAATATCGGCGATGTTGACCGGCCATGCGTATGCGGCCCGGTCGTGCGGCTTGTCGCTCGCGCCGTGGCCGCGGGCGTCGACCAGAACGAGCCGGTAGTGCGGTTTGAGGACGTCCACGTAGCCAAAGCGGTACCATAGCTCGCTGTTGAAAGTATAACCGTGCTGAAGAACGAGGGGCGGCCCGGCGCCCTCGACTTCGTAGTGGATACGAACGCCTTGATTGGTGACGTAGGGCATCGAATCTCTCCTCCCTTACGCATCCGGGCTACTGGCTCAGCCGAAAGGCGCAATCTCCTCCACGACCACGCGCCGGCGCCGCCGGCCCCAGGCGCCGGGGCGCTCCTCGAACACACCGGCGCATGGCGTGCCGCAGGCGGCGCAGCGGCCGTCCGCCGTGAGGTTCCAGGCGGTGAGATCGTAGCCGTCGCGCCCGATCAGCACCGCGGCGCAGCCGTGGCAATAGGTCGCCTGGCCGGGCGGATCGTAGACGTTGCCGGTGAAGACGTAGCGCAGGCCCGCGGCGCGGGCGATGCGCCGCGCGAGGCCGAGCGTCTGCGGCGGGGTCGGCGGCGTGTCCATCATCTTCCAGTCCGGATGGAACGCCGTGAAGTGCAGCGGCACCTCGGGGCCGAGGCGGTCGATCACCCAGCGGCTGAGCGCGTCGATCTCGGCCGGGGCGTCGTTCTCGCCCGGGATCAGCAAGGTCGTGATTTCGAACCAGACGTCGGTTTCGTGCTTGAGATATTCCAAGGTCTCCAGCACCGGGGCCAACCGCGCCGAGCAGAGATTCCTGTAGAACCCTTCGGTGAAGCCCTTCAGGTCGATGTTGGCGGCGTCCATGTGGCGGAAGAACTCGCGCCGCGGCTTCTCGCAGATATAGCCGGCGCTCACCGCCACCGTGCGGACGCCGCGGGCGCGGCAGGCCTGCGCCACGTCGACCGCGTATTCGAGGAAGATCACCGGGTCGTTGTAGGTGAAGGCGACCGAGCGGCAGCCGCTGCGCACCGCCGCCGCGGCGATCGCCGCGGGCGAAGCCTCGTCCTGCAGCCGGTCGGCCGCGCGCGCCTTCGATATGTCCCAGTTCTGGCAGAACTTGCAGGTGAGGTTGCAGCCGGCGGTGCCGAACGAGAGCACCGGCGTGCCGGGGAGGAAATGGTTGAGTGGTTTCTTCTCGATCGGGTCGATGCAGAAGCCGGACGAGCGCCCGTAGGTGGTCAGCACCATGGCGTCGCGCTCGCGCGCGCGCACGAAGCACAGGCCGCGCTGGCCTTCGTGCAGCCGGCAATAGCGCGGGCACAGGTCGCATTGGATGCGCCCGTCCTCGAGCCGGTGCCAGTAGCGGCCCGGCGCGCCCGCGAGAAGCTGTTGATCCATGGCGGGACCGGCTTAG
>DASPVJ010000427.1:0-4154 GCA_035622435.1 Xanthobacteraceae bacterium
CCATCGTGCCAATTCTGCGCGGCGGCCGGCCCGGCGCTGCCTAGGCCGTTGCCCGGCCAAATCGCCAAGGGCTGGTGCAAAATGTTAACGTGCGTTATGTTAACGTGGCTAAGGGATATGGACGGCAGGCACGGCCGCGGATGCAAGCCGCTCTCGACCAGGACTTTCTCTTCCTGCTTTACGAGGTGGCGCGCACCATGCGCACCCGCGCGGACCGGCACGCGCGCACCCGCGGCATGACCCGGGCGCAATGGGTGATTCTGGCGCACCTCGAGCGCCAGCCCGGCATGACCCAGAACGAGATGGCGGCGATCGTCGAGGTCGAGCCGATCACCATCGCGCGCCTGGTCGACCGGCTGGAGGGGCGTGGCCTCGTGGTGCGCAAGGCCGATCCGCGCGACCGCCGGGTATGGCGGCTGCACCTGACGCCGGCGGCGGCCCCGATCCTGCGCGAGATCACCAAATACCGCGCGGAGATCAACGGGCTGATCACCGCCGGCATGGGCGCGGCCACCCAGAAGGCCCTCAAGGACGGGTTGCTGCAGATGAAGGCCAACCTCGCGGCCGAGGCGCGCGCCGTCGGCAAGGCCGGGTAGCACCGATGCTCAAGCGAACGGTCGAACTGCAGCCGCCGTCGATCGGCCTGGCGCTCGGCCGGGTGCGCAGCGTGCGCGCGGTGCTGATGCTCGGCGGCATCCTCGCCGCGCTGGTGGTGGCGGCGACGTTGTGGCTGCGCGCCGGACGCTGGGTCTCCGCCGACGACGCCTACGTGCACGCCGCCAAGCTGATGGTGACGACCGACGTGTCCGGCATCGTCACCTCGGTCGACGTGCGCGAGGGCCAGTTCGTCAAGGAAGGCCAGGTGCTGTTCCGCGTCGATCCGCGCCAGTTCCAGATCGCGCTGGACAACGCCAAGGCGCAGCTGGCGCAGGTCGCGCTCAACATCGACGCCCTGAAGAAGGACCACAAGCGCATGCTCGAGGACATCGATGCGCAGGAGGCGCAGGTCCAGCTCGATCAGGCGAATTTCGACCGCTACGCGGTGCTCGTGCGCACCGACGTCGTCTCCAAGGCGAATTACGACCAGGCGCGCTATATGCTCGCCGCCGACAAGAAGAAGCTCGAGTCGCTGCGGCAGATCGCGCAGGTGCAGCTGGCCCGGCTCGCCGGCAACCCCGACCTCCCGATCGAGGAGCATCCGCAGTACCGGCAGGCGAAAGCGCAGGTCGACGAGGCCCAGCGCCAGCTCGACCACGCCACCGTGCGCGCGCCGTTCAACGGCATCGTCACCCAGGTCGAAGCGCTGCAGCCCGGCACCTACCTGGTGTCGGCCACCGCCGCCCTCACCAACACCGGCGCCGTCGCCCTGGTGTCGACCGACAACCTGTGGGTCGAGGCCGACATGAAGGAGACCGACCTCACCCACGTGAAGCCAGGCGATCACGCGGAGATTTCCGTCGACACCTATCCGGGGCGGGTGTGGTCGGGGACGGTCGAGAGCATCAGCCCCAGCGCCGGCTCGGAGTTCTCGATCCTGCCGCCGCAGAACGCCAGCGGAAACTGGGTGAAGGTGGTGCAGCGGATTCCGGTGCGCATCCGCGTCGACCGCAAGCCCGGCGATCCGATCCTGCGCGCCGGCATGAGCGTCGTCGTCGACATCGACACCGGCCATCGGCGCTCGCTCTCCGACCTGTTCTGATGACGTCGATTCCGGGAGTCGACCGACCGATGGTGCCCCACCGCGGCATCGTGTCGGTCTGCTCGATGATCGCCACCCTGATGCAGGCGCTCGACAACACGATTGCCAACGTCGCGCTGCCGTACATGCAGGGGTCGCTGTCGACCACCCTCGACCAGATCACCTGGGTGCTCACCTCCTACGTGGTGGCGGCGGCGATCATGACGGCGCCGGTCGGATGGCTGGCGGCGCGGTTCGGACGCAAGAACCTGTTCCTCGTCTGCGTCGCCGGTTTCACCGTGGCGTCGATGCTGTGCGGCATCGCCGATTCGCTGGCGCAAATGGTGGCGTTCCGTCTGCTCCAGGGCACGTTCGGCGCCGCGCTGGTGCCGCTGTCCCAGGCGACCATGCTCGATCTCTATCCGATCCAGCAGCGCGGCTCGGCCATGGCGCTGTGGGGCATGGGCGTGATGGTGGGGCCGATCCTCGGCCCGACCCTCGGCGGCTATCTGACCGACTGGTACAATTGGCGCTGGGTGTTCTACATCAACCTGCCGTTCGGCCTCGTCGCCATGGCCGGCCTGTGGCTGTTCATGCAGGACGCCGGCCACAACGCGAGACTGCGGTTCGACTGGACCGGGTTCGCGGTGCTCAGCCTGTGCCTCGGGGCGTTCCAGCTGATGCTCGACCGCGGCGAGCAGCTCGACTGGTTCGGCTCGACCGAGATCGTGGCCGAGCTGATCCTGGCGGTGCTCGGGCTCTACCTGTTCGTCGTCCATATGTTCACTGCCGAACAGCCGTTCATCACCCCGCGCATTTTTCGCGACGTGAACTTCGTCTCCGGCATCCTGGTGATGTTCGCGGTCGGCACCGTGCTGCTGTCGAGTTCGGCGCTGCTCGCCCCCTACCTGCAGACGCTCGGCGGCTATTCGGTGTCCGAGGCCGGCCTGCTGATGGTGCCGCGCGGGGTCGGCACCATGTTCGCCATGATGGCGGCCGGCCGCCTGAGCAACCGGGTCGACCCGCGGCTGATGATGTTCCTCGGCGTGGCGATGCTGGCGGTGTCGTTCTGGGAGATGAGCGGCTGGACGCCCGACGTCAGCGTGTGGTCGATGTCGGTCACCACGATCGTCCAGGGCATCGGGCTGGGCTTGGTGTTCGTGCCGCTGCAGGTCATCGCCTTCGCGACGCTGGAGCCGGACCTGCGCACCGAGGGGACTGCGCTGTTCAGCCTGATGCGCAACGTCGGCGGCGCCATCGGGATTTCGGTCACGTCGTTCCTGTTGGCGCAGAACACCCAAATCCTGCATGCGCGCATCGCCGAGCACGTGACCCCGTTCAATCGCATGCTGCAGTCGGGCGGCGCCTATCTGCACTGGAACGTGGTCGTCCCGCGCGGGCTCGATGCGCTCAACGCCGAGGTGACGCGCCAGGCGCAGATCATGGCCTACGCCAACGACTTCAAGCTGATGCTGCTGGTGAGCGTGCCGCTGGTGCTGCTGCTGTTGCTGATGCGCCGGCCGCGGGCGGGCCGCATCGCCATGCAGGCGGCGCCGGCCGAGTAGGGCAACCGCTTCGCGAGCGCAATGGCTTGCTCAATACGGGATATGCAGCCGGCGGAACAAAAAGTGCATGAGCCACGCCGGCCCGATCAGCAGGAACTGCAGGTCCTTGAGGAAGGACGGCTTCTTGCCTTCGACCTCGTGGCCCGCGAACTGGAACGCCCAGCCGAAGATGAACAGCGCGCCGGCGATCCACTCGATCTTGATCGATATGGCGTCCTCGACCAGCCGGATGATGGCGATGGAGATCGCGCTGAACGCCGCCATGCCGATGGCGAGCGGAATCGACAGCGTCAGATAATAGATGACGGCGAGCGCGCACACGATGGTCGCCCAATTGAGATAGGGCGCGTCGCCGAAGAATCCCGGCGTCGGCAGCGCCCACAGGATCGCGATCACCGACCAGGTGATCACCGGCACCGCGATCCAATGAATGGTTTTGTTAGTCGGGTTCTGATGGCTTTCGCCGTATTCCGCCAGCAGCACGTCGATGCGGCGCATTCTCTCCATGGATACGCTCATGGGATGCCTCGCTTCGTTTCATGCGGGTTCGGGTACTTTCAGAGCGGAGCGCTTCACCAGCACGGCGCCTTCGAACAGCCGGCGCGCGGTGCGCACGATCGCGGCGACCGGCTGGGTTGCGCCGGCGCGCCGCTCGAGCCGCACGTCGAGGCGGCCGGAGGGATGCTCGAACGACAGCGTCGCCGGCAGGTCGATGCGCCCGGCGACCTCGGCCGCGATGGTGCCGGGCGTCGCGCAGGCGGTCGCGAGCGCGACCGCGCCCGTGGTGGCAAGGGCGTTGTGGCATTCGTGCGGCATGAAATAACGCGCCGCCAAGGTGCCGCCGTTCGCCGCGGGCGCGACCAGCACCGGCTTCGGGATGACCCGCTCGGCCGCGTCGGCGATGCCCATGC
>DASPVJ010000428.1:0-4432 GCA_035622435.1 Xanthobacteraceae bacterium
GCTGCGCCCACCTGCGCGACGCAAACGGTGCCGTTCGCCAGCGTCAAGGCCGCCGACGACTGCCGCAAGGACATGCTGGCGTTCCGCGACGCCATGGACGCCTACGCCGCGTGCCTGGGGCAAACCTCCGCCGATGACGAGAAGAAGGCCCGCGACGCGTATGAGGATATCCGGGTGCGGTTCAACCGCCGCGCCCGTGGGGAGTATGGGCAGACCCCTGGGGCGGACACCGAGTAGGAAAGCAACCAAACTAGGCGACCGCGCGTCGATGCGGTTGAACGCCCGGAAAAAACGGCCGACCCGAGGGCCGGCCGCGCTCTCTCACATCAGCGCGGCGGAGCCGCGGCCGATTAGCCTAATAGCGGTAATAAGGCCCCCACGGGCGTCCATACCACCCGGCGTAGCGCGGTCCCCACCAATACGGGCGCAAGGCGTAGGGGCGCCAGTAGTAGGGATAAGGCCGATAGTACGGCACCGGGGCGTAGGCGTAAGGCGCCGGCGCGTAGACGGGTGCGGGCCCTGGCGGCGGCGCATAGGCGGCCGGCGGCGGCGCTGCCTGTGGCTCGGTGTTGAAGTCCGCAGCCGACGCGGGCATTGCGAGCGCCATCGCCGCCAACGCGCCGGCGAACGCGACGCACCAAACCAAGCCGGCCTTACGCCGGGCGAACCAATCGCTTCTCATCGCGGCCTCCCTTGCCATGCCGTCCCTGCCGCCAACATCCACCGATAATGCGGCGGAAGGTGGGAGGGATTCGGGCGACGAACGCACGGAATGGATCACTGGTCACGAACGTCGGACGGGCGCCGTTGGTTCCGTTGCCGGGCGCTTTGTTGAGCACGATGTCGGCCGCCACGGCGGCCATGACGATGGCGCCGCCGATGCAGGTCATCAGCGGCGGGACTTCGCCGAACGCGAGCCACACCCACAGCGGCGCCAGCGGCGTCTCCAGCGACCCGATCAGCGCCGAGCGCGTGGCCGAGATCAGGCGGGTCCCGAGCGTGAGCAACAGCAGGCCGAGGCCGAACTGGGCGACGCCGAACAGCGCGAGATAGGGCAGTTCGGGTCCGAGCCCCGCGCCCGGGTGCGCCAGCGGCAGCACGAGGACGGCAACCGCGAAGGCCGACAGGCAGGCGGCCGGCAGCATGGGCGTCTCGCGGCGCTTGCGGATGATGACCATCATCATGGAAATGAGGATCGTCATCGCCAGCGCCAGCACGTTGCCGAAGAGGTGTCCGGCCGGCATCGCGGCGTCGAAGGTGACGGCCACGCCAACGAGCGCGGCCACGCTTGCGAGCAACGTGACCCGGGTTTCCCGTTCGGCGGTCCACAGCCAGGCGATCGCCGCGGTGACGAACGGCGTCGTGGCGTTGATGACCATGACGTCGGCGACGCTGGTGCGGCGCAGGGCGTTGATGAAGCAGATGGTGGCGAGCGTCGAGCAAGCGGCGGCCGCGAGGCCGGCGCCGCCGACCGCGCGGACCGCCGCCCAGGTGGCGCGGCGATAGTGCCAGACAATGCAGCCGGCGATGAACAGGCCGCCGAACAGGCCGCGCCAGAACAGCATGGTCCAGGCGTCGAGCGCGATCAGGCGGGTGAAGAATCCCGCCAGGCTGAACGCCGCCGCCGAGGCGACGATCAGCAGGCCGCCGTGCCAGCGCTGGTCCGTCTCATCCATGCACGCAGGATAGGGCCCCGGTGCTGACAGCGTCCTGTCAGCAGTGATTTCGATGCGGCAATGGGCCGCCGCTGGTGAGATAAACGCCGGCGGAAATGAGGACGATGGCGATCCAATCGGTTTCGTGCGGCCATTCGCCCAGCAGCGGTATGGCGATGAGCGCGGAGAGCGCCGGCACCAAGGCGCCGAAGGCGGCGCCGCCGGACGCGCCCAGGATCGCAACCGCGCGGCCGTAGAGAAGCAGCGAGACGACGGTGACGAGGACGCCCTGGAAAATCGCCTGAAGCGCAAGGTCGGCGAGCGGTACCTGGGCGAGCCGGATTCCGTGCAAGGCAAGATAAAGGGGCAGATAGATCACCAGCGATCCGGTGGAGACGAGGGCCGCCGCGTGCAGCGGCTCGAGTTTCGCCTGGCGCATGACCACGGTGAAGCACGCCCACATGAACGCCGCGCACAGACACAGCGCGACGCCGAACGTGCGCAAGCCGCTCCAATTTGCGCTTCCGGTGGCGTGCCAGCCGACGATCATGAGTGCGCCGGCCAGGATGAGGCCGAGCCCCGACTTTCTCATGACTGAGAGGCGTTCTTTCGCGACGAGCGCGGCGATCAGTGCAACGAACAGCGGGATGGAACCCGGATTGAACGCGGCGGCGGCAACGGTGGGGGCGAGGCGCAACCCGCCGGCCGCCACCAGGGCATAGGGCCCGCCGCCGCCGGCAATGATGACGGCGAGCCCCGACCAGCCGAGCCGGTCGCGGGCAAGGCCTTGCCGCATCAGTACCGGCGCCAGGAGAACGCCTGCCACGCCGACGCGCAGCAGCGCGATGTCCCAGGCATCGAGCCTGGTGGTGACGGCGAAGCGGGTCAGCGCGCTCCAGCTCGCCCAGATCGCCACCGCCGCAAGGCCGCAAGCGGCGCCCTTCACATAGTCCGACCCGGCTCCCTGCATTCATCGGCCCGCATTGACCCTCATCGAGGATAGTGGCTGCATGCTGACAGCGTACTGTCAGTAGGCGAGCCCCTGGGAGCTGCCATGCGCCGCGCCGGCCGGCTGTTCGACATCATCCGCATCCTGCGCGCGGCGCGCCGGCCTGTGACCGCGGCAGCCCTGGCGAAGGAACTCGAGGTCACGGCGCGCACGGTCTATCGCGACATCGCCACCCTGCAGGCGCGCCGGGTGCCGATCGAAGGGGCGGCTGGGCTCGGCTACGTGCTACGGCCAGGCTTCGACTTGCCGCCGTTGATGTTCACGGCGGAAGAACTCGACGCGGTCGCGCTCGGCGTCCGCCTCGTGCGCCGGACCCGCGACGCCAAGCTCCAGGCGGCGGCCGACAGCGTGCTCACCAAGGTGCTGGGCGCGCTGCCGGACGCGCTGCGCACCCAAGTCGAGGCGCCTGCGTTCTACGTGTCCGACGGCAACAGCCCGCCCGTCGAGGGCCTCGATCAGGCGGCGGCGCGCCGCGCCATCCGCGAAACGCGCAAGATGCGCATCGCCTATGTGGACGGGAACGGCACGCGCACCGAGCGGACCATTTGGCCGATCGCCATGGCCTATTACGTCGACGCGACCTTGATCGGCGCCTGGTGCGAACTGCGCACCGATTTCCGCAACTTCCGCGTCGACCGCATCGCGCAGGCGCAAGTGCTCGACGAGCGCTTCCCGGCCGACAACGGCCGCCTGTTCGCCGAGTGGCTGTCGTTGCGCAAGGAGCGGCCGGACGTGCCGGCGCGGACGTCGTCGTCCGCATGATCCCGCTTTCGGTTCTCGACCTCTCCTTCGTGACCTCGGGCGGCTCCGGCGCCATCGCGCTGCGCAACAGCCTCGACCTCGCGCAACTCGCCGACCGCCTCGGCTACACCCGCTACTGGGTCGCCGAGCACCACAATCTGCCGTCGATCGCGAGTTCCGCCCCCGACATCATGATCGGCCAGATCGCCGCCGCGACGTCCCGCATCCGGGTCGGCTCCGGCGGCGTCATGCTGCCCAATCACGCGCCGCTCATGGTGGCCGAGCGGTTCAAGGTGCTCGAGGCGCTGTTTCCCGGCCGCATCGACCTCGGCATCGGCCGCGCGCCCGGCACCGACCCGGTGACCTCCTACGCGCTGCGCGCCCGCCAGGACGTGCGGGCGGAGGACGATTTCCTCGAGCGCTTCCAGGAGCTGATGCTGTGGGAGAGCGGCGGCTTCCCGGCCAATCATCCGTTCCGCAACGTGCGCGCCATGCCGGCGGACGTGTCGTTGCCGCCGGTGTGGCTGCTCGGCTCGAGCGACTACAGCGCAGAGCTTGCCGCCGCCATCGGCGCCGGCTTCGCCTTCGCGCACCATTTCGCCGCCTACGACGCGGTGGCGGCGCTGACGAGCTACCGCAGCCGCTTTCGCGCGTCGACGTGGCGCGCGGCACCTTACGCCATCCTGGCCGTCGCCGTGGTGTGCGCGGACAGCGACGCGGAGGCGGAGCGGCTCGCCTCGACCGTCGATCTCAACTACGTGCGCCGCTCCAAGGGCGAGTACCTGCCGCTCGCGAGCCCCGAGGAGGCCGCCGCCTATCCGCTCACCGACGCCGACCGCCGCCACATCGGCCGCAACCGCACGCGGGTCTTCGTCGGCAGCCTCGACACGGTGCGCGGGCGGCTCATGCCGCTCGTCGAGGCGAGCAAGGCCGACGAGGTGATGATCACCTCGGCCATCTACGACCACGCCGCGCGCAAGCATTCCTACGCGCTGATGGCGCAGGCGTTCGGGCTGGCAGCGACGGC
>DASPVJ010000429.1:0-6294 GCA_035622435.1 Xanthobacteraceae bacterium
AGACGACCAGTGGCGAGGGCGCGCCGGCATCGATGCCCTGGCGCAGGGCATCGCCGATGCCTATTGGGGCAACGCCATGCGGGTCGCGCTCGGCGAGGCGCTCGGCGTTGCCAAAGTCCACCTCGATCTGCGTCGCGGCGACGGCCCGCCGGGCGCCCGCTGGTACAATTTCGCCGCGCTGACGACGACCGAGCGGCTCGTCGACGAGCAGCCGCAAATCGCCGCCGGCGCCGTGCGCGCGATCGTAAAGGCGCAAAGGGCGCTCAAGGCGGATCCTTCCCTCGCCACGCCAATCGGACGTCGCCTGTTCCCGCCCGAGGAGGCCGCGCTCATCGCCGACCTCATTGCGCGCGACGCGCCGTTCTACGATGCAGCCATTGCGCGGGAAGCGGTCGACGGCTTGAACACGTTCGCCAAGGCCAATGGGCTCATCGCCGAGCCGGTCCCGTACGACCGGCTGGTGGCCTCGCAATTCCGTCCCCTGTGGAACGGATAGGCGCGTCGCGGAGTCCTGAACCGCCCCGCCGTCGTCACGCCGCCTGCCTCATCCGCCGCGCGTCGGGCGCCACCGCCTCGTCGGCCAGCATCGCAAGCGCGCGATCGAGCGGCATCACCGTCTGCTGCTGGCTGCCGAGGCGGCGGATCGACACGGCGCGGTCGGCGGCTTCCTTCTTGCCGACCACCAGGAGCGCCGGGATTTTCGCCAGCGAGTGCTCGCGGACCTTGTAGTTGATCTTCTCGTTGCGCAGGTCGGCGTCGACCCGCAGGCCCGCGCGCTCCGCCGCCGCCACCACCTGGCCGGCATACTCGTCCGCATCCGACGTGATGGTGGCGACGACCGCCTGCACCGGCGAGAGCCACAGCGGCAGGTGGCCGGCGTAATGCTCGATCATGATGCCGGCGAAGCGCTCGAGCGAGCCGAACATGGCGCGATGCAGCATCACCGGCGTCACCTTGGCGGAGTGCTCGTCGATGTAGAAGGCGCCGAGCCTTCCTGGCATGTTGAGGTCGACCTGCACCGTCCCGCACTGCCAGTCGCGGCCGATGGCGTCGCGCAGCACGTATTCGAGCTTGGGGCCGTAGAACGCGCCTTCGCCCTTGTTGAGCGTCCACGGGCGCTTGGAAGCCTCGAGCGCCCGCTTGAGCGCGGCTTCCGCCTTGTCCCACACCGCGTCGGCGCCGATGCGTTTCTCCGGCCGGTCGGAGAACTTGATGCTCACGTCGGAAAAGCCGAAGTCCTCGTAAATCGACAGGATCAGGTCGTTCATGGCGAGGCATTCGTCGGCGATCTGGTCCTCGGTGATGAACACGTGGGCGTCGTCCTGGGTGAAGGCGCGCACGCGCAACAGGCCGTGCAGCGCGCCGGACGGCTCGAACCGATGCACCTTGCCGAACTCGGCGAGCTTGAACGGCAGGTCGCGGTAGGACTTGAGCCCGTTCTTGAAAATCTGGACGTGGCCGGGGCAGTTCATCGGCTTGACCACGAACACCCGCTCGTCGTCTTCGCGCGGCTGGGTGAGGAACATCGCCTCGCGAAAGGTCTCCATGTGGCCGGAGGCGACCCATAGCGACGTGTCCATCAGCTGCGGCGCGTTGACCTCCAGATAGCCGGCGGCGGTCTGCCGGCGGCGGATGTAGTCCTCGAGCGCGCGGAACAGGGTCCAGCCCTTGGCGTGCCAGAACACCGAGCCCGGCGCCTCTTCCTGGAAGTGGAAGAGATCCATCTCGCGGCCCAGGCGCCGGTGGTCGCGCTTTTCGGCTTCCTCGATCTGCTTGAGATAGGCGTCGAGCTCCGCCTGGCTCGGCCAGGCGGTGCCGTAGATGCGGGTCAGCATCGGGTTCTTCGCGTCGCCGCGCCAGTAGGCGCCGGCGGTCTTCATCAGCTTGAACGCCGGGCCGACCTTGCCGGTCGAGGTCATGTGCGGGCCGCGGCACAGGTCGAACCAGTCGCCTTGTTTGTAGATCTTGATCGGCTCGCCCGCCGGGATGGCGTCGATCAGCTCGAGCTTGAACAATTCGCCCTTGTCGCGAAACACCTTCTTGGCCTTGTCGCGGTCCCACACCTCCTTGAGGAACGGCCGGTCGCGGGCGATGATCTTTTTCATCTCCGCTTCGATCGCCGGAAAGTCCTCGGGCGTGAACGGCTGGTTGCGGAAGAAATCGTAATAGAAGCCGTTGTCGATCACCGGCCCGATGGTGACCTGGGTGCCCGGCCACAGGGTCTGCACCGCTTCGGCAAGCACGTGGGCGGCGTCGTGGCGGATCAGTTCGAGCGCGCGCTTGTCCTCGCGCGACAGGAACTCGACGCGGGCGTCGCGCTCGATCGGATCGGCGAGGTCGGTGACGACGCCGTCGAGCGCCATGGCGACGGAGCGCTTGGCGAGCGAGGGCGAGATGCCCTTGGCCACGTCGAGACCGGTGATGCCGTTGGGGAATTCCCGACGCGCCCCGTCGGGGAAGGTCAAGGTAACCATTGTCGTCTCCTGCTCACTCGCTGCCTACGAATGCAGGTAAGCATCTGTTGTCGGAGGCGGTTCTACAGGGGCTCGCGACCTTCGTCTACCGCCTTCAGGCGCCCGATTGCGAGGGCGGCAGAGCGGGGCTTGGCCTTCGCTTGATTCGGCGAAGGCGCGGAGTCAAAGTTAGGTTGCGGTCGAGGAGCATGCCATGCCTGAATTGGCCAGGCGCGCAACGGCATTCGGCATTCTTGTCGGCGTCTTCGTCGTTGCATCGGTCGGCACGTTCTTCGCGGCGCGCGCCTTGTTCGCGCCCGAAGCGGCGGGAGCCGCGCCGGGAATCCCGCGGTCCACCGTCCTGGCTGCGAGCGCGCGCAAGCCGCAGAGCTATCATCCCGAGCACGCCGACCACGTTGCCACGCTGCTGCGTCCGGCGATCGTCACGATCAGCAAGCCGGAAAGGATCGGGCTCGGCGAATCCGGGCGAATCACGCTGACGATCGAACATGACCGCACGGGCGCCAGCAAAGCGCCGTTTCCCCGCACCGCGAGCAAGCTCATCCCGATCGAAACAAAAAAGTCCGACGGCGACGAGATCATCGTCTACCACGCCCAGGCGGGCGATCGGATCACGGCGCATCTTTATGATTCTTCCGCGGATGCGCCGCTGCCGTCGCGCGAGGAGAACCCGCTTGTGGTGGCGGCGCCCAACTGGCCGACCTGGACGTGGCACATCGCCGGCTCCGAGCCCGGCGAACGCAGCTTGGATCTGGAAATGTTCGCGAACTACACGTTCGCCTCCTCCCCGGAATCCTGGCCGCTGGGAACGATTCACGTTGCGATGCCGGTCGACCCCACGCTGGTGCAATGGATCAAATATTACTTCGCGCAGATCCACGCCGCCTGGGATTACCTGGCGGGCGCGATCGGCGGGCTGGCGGGGGTGGCGGCGGCGATCCCGCTTCTGCTGAAGTGGTTTCCTTTCAAGCGCAGCCGCAAGGGTGTGCCTGACGCCCAGGTCGGCACCTGACGGCGCGCCGCCGACCGCGCTTCACGCGGTCGATTGATCGGGCTCGGCGTTGGTGCCGCGCCAGCGCCCGTACCGCCACGGCAGATACCACTGGGCGCCGGCGGGCGGCGTCGGCGGCACGAAATCGAGCCCGGAGGTGCCGAGCGGATGGCAGCGGAGAATGCGCGCGAGCGCCATCCAGGAGCCGGCCCACAGGCCGAATCGGTCGATCGCCTCTTGCGCATAGGCCGAGCACGTCGGCAGGTGCCGGCAGTCCCAGCCGACCAGCGGAGAGAGCGTGTAGCGGTAGAGCTTGATCAAGCCGCCGCCGGCCCGGCGCGGCGCAAGGCGCACCGCTTGCAACAGTCCGTTCACTGCGCCGCGGCCGCCGCCGGCGCGCGCCGCTTGCTCTCGATCTGATCGATGGCGGATACGACCGCATCGAAGGTCAGCATCGTCGAGGCGTGGCGCGCCTTGTAATCGCGCACCGGTTCGAGCACCGCGACATCGGCCCACTTCTCGCCCGGCGGGGCGCCGTTTTCCTTGAGCATGCGCCGCACGCTTTCGCGCAGGTTGCGCAGCTCCTGCGCCCGGGCGCCGACCACGTTGCGCGCCATGATCGAGGAGGACGCCTGGCCCAGCGCGCACGCCTTCACCACGTGGGCGAAGTCGGTGACCACGTCGCCGTCCATCTTCAGGTCGACGGTGACCGTCGAGCCGCACAGCTTGGAATGGGCGGTCGCGCTCGCGTCGGGGGCGGGAAGCCGCCCCAGGCGGGGAATCGTGCCGGCGAGCTCCAGAATGCGGCGGTTGTAGACCTCGTTCAGCATGCGGCCGGATGCCTGGAATTTGAACCTTTGGGACGTTTGCCCGCGAACCCGAACCGAATATATAGGGGCCGATGCGGCGCCGCGAGATGGGTTTCGCCGCCGCAGGCGTGGTTTTCGGCGGTTTCGGCCGCTTCGGCAGCCATGCATCTTGGGAATGCGGCATCCGCCCGTTCGTCACGTGGCGGTGATGGCGCGGGGCGTATATGTGACGCGGCCGCCCGGTGACACTCCCGGCCCAGGGCCGGTCGAACGGAGAGACCGTTATGGACGCCGTCATCAAGTCGTTCCCCAAGGCGGGATTGTCCGAGCACGTCCGCGCCGCGCCGGAACCGGCGATGCCGCGCCCCTCGCGCGAGGAAGCGGCGGCGGCGGTGCGCACGCTCATCGCCTTTGCCGGCGACGACCCCGACCGGGAAGGCTTGCGCGACACGCCCGCGCGCGTCGTCAACGCCTACGAGGAACTGTTTCGCGGCTACCGCGAGTGCCCGGCCGACGTGCTCGACCGCACCTTCGCGGAGATCGGCACCTACAACGACCTCGTGCTGATCCGCGACATCCCGTTCTATTCCCATTGCGAGCATCACATCGCCCCGTTCGTCGGCAAGGCGCACATCGGCTATGTGCCGGTCGAGCGCGTGGTCGGGCTCTCCAAGATCGCGCGCCTGATCGACGTCTACGCCCGCCGGCTGCAGACCCAGGAGCACCTGACCTCGCAGGTGGTCACCGCCATCGACGAAATCCTCAAACCTCGCGGCGTCGCGGTGATGCTGGAGGCCGAGCACATGTGCATGGCGATGCGCGGCGTGCAGAAGCCCGGGGTCGCGACCGTCACCACCCAGTTCGCCGGCCTGTTCCGCGACGACCCGAGCGAGCAGGTGCGGTTCATCACCCTGGTGCGCGGGGCGGCGCGATAGATTCTTGATTTGGTCGCATTTTCTGCGGAAAACCGGTGCCCACCCCGGATCACGTCCGGGGCAGGCCTTTTCCGGGAAATGCTCCATGGAGAAGTTCTTGTCTGGTCCGTTTGCGCCCCGCGGCTCGACCGCCGAGGTGGAGGAAGGCCGGCTGCTGTCGCCGAAGTTCGACGCCGACGGGCTCGTCACCTGCGTCGCCACCGACGCCGCCAGCGGCGAGGTGCTGATGGTCGCGTACATGAACGCCGAGGCGCTCGCGCGCACCATCGAAACCGGCGAGGCCTGGTACTTCAGCCGCTCGCGCGGGACGCTCTGGCGCAAAGGCGAAACCTCCGGCCACACCCAGCGGGTCGTCGAGATGCGCATCGATTGCGATCAGGACGCGGTGTGGATCAAGGTCGAGCAAAAGGGCGCGGCCGCCTGCCACACCGGCCGCCGCGCGTGCTTTTATCGCGCCGTGCCGCTCGGCGCGCACAAGGGCGCGGTGACCTTGGAGTTCCGCGACGCCGACAAATTGTTTGATCCCGAGGCGGTGTATCGCAACAAGTCGTAGGGTGGGTTAGGCGCCGCGCGCGACCTCACCCGTGCTTCGACCGTTGCGGCGCCGTAACCCACCGCCATCGATCGATTATGCCAGTCGGTGGGTTACGGCGCTTCGCGCCTAACCCACCCTACGAGATCCCCGCTCGCGCCAGCAGCCGCTTGGCGCGTTCCAGATGCGGGCGGTCGTACATCACCCCGTCGATGCCGACGACGCCGACGCCGGGCGCCGCCGCAAAGGCGGCGACGACGGCCTGCGCTCTTACGATTTCCGCCGCCGACGGCGTGAACACCTCGTTGATGATCGCGACCTGGGCCGGATGGATGGCAAGCTTGCCGGCAAAGCCGTCGCGGCGCGCCTCCTCGGCCTCGCGCCGCAGGCCCTCCGCGTTGCGGAAGTCGACGAACACGGTGTCGAGCGCCGCCACCTTGGCGGCGGCGGCCGCCGCGATGCACAGGCTGCGCGCCAGGCGAAACGGCCCGGTGAAGCGGCCGTCCGCATCGCGGTTGGTCTCGGCGCCGATGTCCGCCGACAGGTCTTCCGC
>DASPVJ010000430.1:0-5366 GCA_035622435.1 Xanthobacteraceae bacterium
GGCAACCTCGGCCAGTCCTGGTTCGGCGACCAGTCGGCGAGCCTCGGCGGCTTTCCCTTGCCGAGCTACGCCAACTGGTCCTTGGGCCTGACCTTCGAATTCGACCCGTTCACCCTCGACCTGGTCTATTCCAACACCAACCTGACGAAAGAGAACTGCTTCGTCTTCACCGGCGATCCCGGCGCGACGCCGGGCGGCGCGGTCAATCCGGTGACCAACCCGCTGGGGCTGCAGTCGAACTGGTGCGGCCCCGCCTTCGTCGGCAAGCTGACCTACGACTTCGTGACGGGGAAGTAGGGGGCGCTTCGGCAGAAGCGGCCGGTCCTTAGCGGGCGATTTGATGCCAAAGAGCTGATCAATTACCGAATAAAGTCTGAATGAGACGTAGCAGAAGCGGCCTTGCCTTTTGTCTTTGCGCCCAATAAACGTCGAAGCCATTGGAAAGAAGATAATTCCAATATTTCTCATTGTCTTCTCGCATTTTGCAAAATGCAGTATTCTCGTTGATTGTGTGCCCGGCTCCACTTACTGCTTCCGTATTCAAGTCAATCGTGAATACCTCACTGGCGCAGGGAGCATCGTTCCTAAACACGATCGAACCTCCGGTCCAACTTTCCACTTCGTATTCCAGCAGTTCTGAGACTAGAACGTTGCCAGAGACTGATGCCTTCGCTTCCATGCAACGGCGTTCTTGTCTATTACATCGGATTCGGGAAGTTTGTAACGGGAAGGCAATCGACGACCATTGGGTGGGGCCAGATCGTGTCCAAGTCCCCTCAGCAATGACCGAATCTTCTCCAAATTTCATAACCTTCGGGCGCAAGGCGAGGGCAACAGGAACCTGTGTATCGACATAGAGGTTCAAGATGACCATGATCGCAAAAAGGATGGATATTAGACTTACAAACGTGCAGAACACGACAAATGATTTCTTTGCCCAATTCAGGGTAGCCCATGGGACGACAGCGCGAAAGCCGATGACTTGTGCTCGACCGACATAGAGAAGGATGAACGCCGCAAACCATCCAAGTGGAATGGGAGCCAACGCAGCAAATGCTACATTTTCATCACTTCCTTTCATCCATGCGATTATATTCGCCTTGCGCTCTTGGTCGCAGCTTGACAGATCAGTTTCATGGGCCACCTCCTTGCTGTACGCGCAGACTTTGTACGCGAAGTTCGCGAAGAAGTTGGCGCGCTCGACATCGGCTTTATGCGTGTAAATACCTGCGCCAAATGCCCATATAATAGAAGCAATAATCCCAATCCGCTGCCAGCCATTGAGCTTTATAGATGGCATGCGAATCTCCCCCGCATTTTTTGAGCACAGGAAGGTGACTCCTGAGATCAGAAGTGAAAAGGAGGCTTCTTGTGCTTTTATATAATTTTATTTGGATTTTATTTTATTGCAATCCATGCGGGCCTAAAATGTGGTGATCTTCTTAGCGCATCGGCGCGTCAGGATTCATCGGTTGCGACCGCGCGCCGCTTTCCCGATCGCGTTCAGCAGCCGCTTGGTCTTCTCCGTATGCTTGACCTTGAGATGAAACGCGTGGCCGCGCCCGCGCACGTTCAACGTCTTCTTGCGCTCGATCACGCCGACCTTGGCGAGTTTCTGTAGTTGCTTTTGCACCTGGCTGATCGATTGGCCGGTCAGAGCGGCGAGGCGCGCTGCAGTGACCGGCGTTTCGCCGTCGTCGAGCACGAATATGAGGGTGAACAAGCCGACCTGCTGGAGCCGCGCGGCGCCGGTTTCGTCGGGAAAGATTTCGCTCACGATGCGCTCGACGAACATGCCGACCAGTTCGCGGACCAACTCCAGTTGCATTTATAATAAGCTCCGTATATAAGGAGTTCAAGGAGACGCCGATTCCAACCGAAGGTGGGGCGGGGAGGCCAAAGGTGCCGCTCCCGCAGACGGTATCATTATGGCCCCGATGGTCCAAATGCCGGATCGGCGCCGCATCGGACGGGACGATCAAGGGATGTCGCCGAGGACGCCCACTGCGGTCGATGCCATCGTCGGACGCAACGTCCGCCTTCACCGGATGGCGAAGGGGCTCACGCAGACGGTGCTCGGCGACCGCCTCGGGCTGAGCTTCCAGCAGGTGCAGAAGTACGAGAATGGCGTCAACCGCATCGGCAGCGGCCGCCTTGTGCGGATCGCACGCGCCCTCGACGTTCCGCTCGCAGCGCTGTTGGACGGGGCGGACGGCGGCGAGCGATCACCCGCGCCGTCGGCCTTGCATCTCATCGCTGCCCGGCGCCCGTTCCGGCTCGCGCGCGCCTTCGCCGCGATCGATGAGCCCGGCCTGCGCCGCTCGCTGGTCGCCTTGGTCGAGTTGACGGCGCGTGTCTGTGCGGGCCGGCGCGGCGGGCGCGCCCGGGGCTTAGGCGAATAGCGGCAGTCGAGATTTTTCGCAGCGCAGCGCACCATCCGCGCGTGCGCGCGGTCTCGATCATGCGCTGCACAATCAGGTTTGGTGCAAAATTGCGTGGGATGCTTGCCGCGGCCTTCGGTTGAAGTGTAATGTGGGTTTGCAGGGTACGGGTTCGCGCGGACCGGGCGTGAACGGTTCGTAGCGACTCTCGGGGCTGCGGACACCAACGCAACGCCAATCCCGATTCCCGACCCGCGCGGGGAAGCGCCGATGGCGGCGACGTTCATGTACTACTTTATGCTCGCGTGGCTGGCGGCGCTGGCGGCGCTCATCGGCTACCGGCTTCTCACCGGCCGGATCAACACGCGCGGATTGCTCACCGACGGCACCACCGGGAGGCTTTCACCCGAGCGCCTCCAGCTTCTCCTCGCGGTGCTCGCGAGCGTGGCCGTGTTCGCGCAGGATTCGCTCGCCAATCAAGCGTTCATGGATCCCTCGGCGTACATGCTGACGGGGGTCGCGGGCAGTCAAGGGCTTTATGTCGTGGGCAAGTTCGTTCGGCGTTTCGTCGGCAATGGCAAGGCAAGCACATAGGGGAGTGGACCATGGACACGGCGTGGATGATCCTCGAGTGGGTCGTCGTCATCTTTCTGGCGCTGATCGGCATCCTCATCATCTACCAAATGCTGATCGGCAAGATCAATTTGGACGCGCTCATCAACGAGTCCGACGGCAGCGGCAAAGCGAGTCTCTCGCGATTTCAGCTGCTCCTGTTCACCTTCACAATTGTCGGCATCTTTGTCGTGCTGTCCTTCAAAAACAGTGACTTTGCCACGATTCCCAACGGCGTGCTCGGCCTGTTGGGGATCAGTGGCGGATCCTATGTGCTGTCGAAGGGCATCCAGATGCAGGGCAACGGCAACGGTAACGGCGCCTCGAAGGCAAAGGACGGGTCAAAGCCAACTTAGGGGCCGGGCGGGACCACCTAGCCTTCCCGGTCGAGGCGCGGCGCTCGGTCCGCTCGACCCAGTCGGAACCTGCAGAGCGCGCTTCGATCCTGATCGGAACGCGGCCCCCGAATTCTGCAGATTCCTCTCGACATTCGGAATTATATCGATTACACTGCCCGTTGTTCGACGGCGGAGAATCTATGCACGCCGCCGTCGAGCCGGGCAGCGAGCATGCGCACAACGAGCCGGACCACGTTACCGCCCGGGCGTCGCGACGGAGCGATCCGCCCTGTAGATTCCTGTAAAAACGTGCGGCAGCGGCGCGTGCAGGGGCGAAGCGGAGACGGGGCGCGCGGGCGTTCCATTGTTATTCGTTGCAGATCCTTGCTGAAAGCGCACTTTCGGCGCGCCGGCTGCGCGGAAACCCCGGTCGTGGGGCGAAAAAGCAAATTTCGCCGCGTTTGCCACGGAAAACGAAATCCCGACGCGGTTCGCGCGCGTTTTCGGGGCGAATTGGAGAAAAGCCCAGGTCGATGGCGCACGGAGCAAGCTTGCAAACCGCTTGCTGATTGCGCAAACCGCTTGCTGATGGCGATTTAAAACCAGCGGTTATGACGGCGCCGCGGCGCGGCGCGGGAACAAGAGGCGCTGGTAGAGCCAGCCGATGCCGACCAGCACCAGGCCGAGACCGATGAAGGAGAGCGCGCGGTAGACCCCTTCGAGCACGGCGAGATCGAACAGGAACACCTTGCCGATGGTGATGAGCACGACCGCCGCCGAAGCGAGCCGCGCCGGCTGGGAGCGCAGCGCCACGCCGACGATCAGCAGCGCCACCCCGAAGCCGAGCCACACCGCCGAATAGGTGTACTGCTCGGCGTTGCCGGTCGGGCCGCGGGTGAGCACCGGGCCGTGATAGAGGCGGGTGACTTCGAGCGACAGATAGGCGAGCGCGAGCCCGACCGCGGCGACCGCCGACACCACCCGGTAGGCGTACGGCCGCGTGCCGCGCGCGACGAGCGCCAGGATGGCGGCGAGCACCGCCGGCAGCCCGTAGCCGAGCAGGATCAGGTTGGCGAAAGCGCCGCCCACCGGCGCCGAGGTCACGAGCGGATTTTCCACGAGCCACAGGCCGAACACGATGCCGCCGAGCGCCAGCGCCGCGAGGACGAGCGCGCCCACGTCGTGCACGACGCTGCCGGAGCGCGCGCGCAGCCGTTCGAGCCCGATCGCCATGGCGAGCGCGGCGGAGACCTGCAAGGCCACTTCGCTCAAACCCCCGCCGCGGCGATAGACGTCGCCGTCGTTCATGAAATGGCGGATCTCCAGGAACACGAGCAGCACGGTGAACAGGATCGCGCCCGCCTCGACCGCGCGCACCGGCACGTCGTCGGCGCGGCGGCGCAAGAGATGGCCGGCGAGCCAGAAGGCGGCGGCCGGGATGCCGTAGCCGTGGAGCAGCCAGTTGAAGATGGGCGTCAGGCCTACGTCGTTGCCGACGATGCGCGGCTCCCAGGCGATGCGTGCGGTCACCAGCGCGACGCCCACCGCCGCGGCCCAGCGCAGCAGGGGCAGCGGGCGCTTGAGCGCCACGAACGCCATGCCCGGCACCATCAGGGCGAGGCCGACCGTGAGCCAGCCCTTTTCCAGCGCGAAGGTCAGCGTGAGCGCGAGCGCGGCGATGGCGGCGGCGGCGTAGATGGCGCTCGCCGCGGCAAGGCCCGGGCGCGGCGCGCGGCGGTCGAAGATTTCGACCGCCCAGGCGTAGAGGCCGGCGAGCACCAGCGCCAGCGCCGCGAAGGGGATCGAACGGTCGAACGCGGCGATGCGGTAGTAGAGCGCGGCGAGGATCGCGATCGGGGCGATGACCCCCGCGGCGGCCCACAGGATCGGCGCCACCGGCCGCTCGGAGCGGCCCTGCGCCAGGAAGCCGGCGCCGCCGAAGAGAGCGGCGAGCGCTCCGCCCAGCGCCAGATGCGAGCCGAACGCCGCTTGCGCCGGCTCGGCCACGACGCCGGCCATCGGGCCGCCGGCCGCG
>DASPVJ010000431.1:0-4143 GCA_035622435.1 Xanthobacteraceae bacterium
TGGGCGGCGGGCATAGCCAACAGCGTCCGTCCGACCATCGGGCCGAGCGTGACCCCGTCGCCGACCGATACCATCCGTCCGACCAACATCAACCCGAATTTCCCGCCCGGTTGGAATTCAACCGGCTCCGGCGGGCAGGGCGGCGACGGTACGACCACGGACAAGGGGAAATCCAAGGACCGGGTCACCGGGAAGGACCGCGGTTCCAACCCGTCGCTGCGAGCGGGCTTCTTGCTGCCGCCGTCGGGCGAGCGCCGCTTCGTGCCGGATGAAGTGATCCTATCGATCGGCGGCGATGTCTCTACGCAAGCGCTCGATGTGCTCGCGCGGCGCCATGGGATGACGCGCCTCGAAACGCAGTCCTTCGCGCTCACCGGTCGTACGATGCATCGATGGCGCCTGAGCCGCGGCTCGGTCGCCTCCATGATCCGCGCGCTTTCGGGCGAACGGCTGGTGGCCGGCGCGCAACCGAACTACCTCTACGGGCTGCAGCAACAGGCGGAAATGGAGCCCGCCAGCCTCGGCGTCCCGGGGCAGGGGGATCCCACCCAGTATGCGGTCGGC
This sequence comes from Xanthobacteraceae bacterium, assembly GCA_035622435.1. GTDB lineage: Bacteria > Pseudomonadota > Alphaproteobacteria > Rhizobiales > Xanthobacteraceae > AP-16. The sequence goes on from DASPVJ010000431.1 coordinate 565, forward strand.
AAGCTGCACCTCGTCGACGCCCATCGCCTTGCGACCGGCGACCAGGTCCTCATCGCCGTGATCGATTCCGGCATCGACGACGCCCATCCCGATCTCGCCGGCGCCATCGTCGCCAAGCTCGACACCCTCGGGACCGACGAGAAGCCCCATATCCACGGAACCGAGATGGCCGGCGCCATCGTGGCGCACGACCGGCTGTTGGGGGTTGCGCCGCGCGCGCGGCTCTTGGCCGTGCGGGCTTTCGGCGCTTCCGCTGGCGGGGAGGAAAGCACCACCTTCCGCATCCTGCGCGGGCTCGATTGGGCGGCCGCGCAGAACGCGCGCATCGTCAATATGAGTTTTGCCGGCCCGCCTGACCCGGCCTTGGCAGACGCGCTCGGAAAGGCCCGCAAGAAGGGCATCGTGCTGATCGCGGCCGCCGGCAATGCCGGCCCGAAATCGCCGCCGCTCTATCCCGCCGCCGACCCCAATGTGATCGCGGTGACGGCGACCGATGCCGACGACAAGGTTTTCGCCCAGGCGAACCGCGGCAATTACATCGCGGTTGCTGCGCCCGGCGTCGACGTGCTGGTGCCGGCGCCGGACGCCAACGTCGCGCTCACGACCGGCACCTCGGTCGCCGCGGCGCACGTGAGCGGGCTCGCCGCCCTCCTCATCCAGGTCAAGCCGTCGCTCAAGCCCGACGACGTGCGCAAAATTCTCGCCACGAGTGCCAAGAGCCTCGGCCCCAAGATGCGCGGCGAGGCGGGCGCCGGCCTTGCCGATGCGCTCGCGGCCGTGACGGCGGTCGAGCCGAAGGGCGCCGTCAACCCGGGCGCCGAAAAGGCCGCCGGCCAGTAAACGGCAGCGCCTCGGCTGTTGCTTATTCCGCGCTCTCGCCGCGCGCGCCTTTTTGCGCGTTCTGTGACATTAGAGTGACAGACGGCGGGCGCGGATCGTGTTACGGTTCGATCAATACGTCATCGTCAGTCGTGGGCGTATGGTCCGGCCGGGGGGCTCCGTCGGATTATCCACAAGTTGCGTAGGCGACTGCGTCGTCACGCGTTGCGCGTGAGGATCGTGCGCGCCACGATGACTCCTGGGATATCAGGCGGATCGGCGGCGGCGCGCTCATGCACGATTCCTCATCCACGCCCTGGCAACCCAACGCCCTTGCGCGCAAGTGGCATGCGCTGGCGGAGCGGCGCCGCAATCACTTGGCGGAGCTTTACCAAAGCGGCGCCTGGACGCGCTATTTCAGCGAAGAGACGCTGCGCGCACACCTGCTCGATGCGACCCGCGAAGTCGAGCGCTGGGCCGCCATGATCGAGGAGCCGGACCCGGCCGCCATGGAACTTGCGCCGGCCCGGCCGTCCACGCCCCGCGCCGCCTGACCGCCGCTGGCGGTCGCCTCATCGTTATTCGTCCAAAAACTTGCCCTTGAGGCCGAGGTTGGCCTGCCCCGCGACATGTGGTGAAGTGGCGCTGCCCACCTCCGGACTCCCCATGAGCAACATCAATCCCAGCTTCTTCACCACCCGGCCCGAGATCGAAGGCACCTTCGGGGTCGTCGCCTCGACCCACTGGATCGCCACCGCGGTCGGCATGGCGACCTTGGAAAAAGGCGGCAACGCCTTCGACGCCGGCATTGCCACCGCCTTCACCCTGCAAGTGGTCGAACCGCACCTCAACGGTCCCGGCGGCGACGTGCCGGCGATCCTCTACGACGCGCGGCGCAAGGTCGTGGAGGTGCTGTGCGGGCAGGGACCGGCCCCGGCCGGGGCCACCATCGCCCGCTACCGCGCCCTCGGGCTCGACATCATCCCGGGCACCGGCCTCTTGCCCGCCTGCGTGCCGGGCATGTTCGACGCCTGGATGCTGCTTCTGCGCGACTACGGGACGCGGCGGCTCGCCGACGTGCTCGCGCCGGCGATCGGCTACGCCCGCGAAGGGTACCCGCTGGTCGAGCGCGCCAATGCCACCATCGCCACGGTGGCAGGCCTGTTCCGCCAGTATTGGCCCACGTCCGCCGCAGTCTATTTGCCCGGCGGCAAGGTGCCGGCGACCGGAACCCTGTTCACCAATCGGACCCTGGCGGACACTTATGCGCGCGTGCTGCGCGAGGCGGAGAGCGCGGGCGGCGACCGCGAGCGGCAGATCGAGCGGGCGCGAAAGGTGTGGTCGCAGGGTTTCGTCGCCGAGGCGATCGACCGTTTCTGCCGCACCCAGGACGTGATGGACGTGAGCGGCTCGCCCCATCGCGGCGTGCTCACCGGCGACGACATGGCGCGCTGGCAGGCCAGAATCGAGCCGCCGCTGACCTACGACTACGGCCGCTATACGGCGTGCAAGACCGGGCCCTGGGGCCAGGGGCCGGTCATGCTGCAGCAACTTGCGTTGCTCAAGGGCTTCGATCTCGACGGCCTCGACCCGGTGGGTCCCGATTTCATCCACCTCCAGGTCGAGTGTGCCAAGCTCGCCTACGCGGATCGCGAGACGTTCTACGGCGACCCGGATTTCGTCGACGTGCCGATGGCGACTTTGCTGTCGGATGCCTACAACGCCGAGCGGCGCAAGCTTGTCGGCGATACGGCGTCCCTCGATCTGCGCCCGGGCTCGGTCGAAGGGTTCGGCGCCGTCGTCAAGCTGCGGCACGAAGAGGGTCAGCGCGCGGCGGTCGGCCGCTTCGGCGCCGGCGAACCGACCGTCGGCCACATGGGGGAGATGGCGGGCGACACGGTGCATTTCGACGTCATCGACACGGCCGGCAACACGATTTCCTCGACGCCGTCGGGGGGCTGGCTGCAGTCGTCGCCGGTCATTCCCGAACTCGGCTTCGGTCTCGGCACGCGCGGGCAAATGTTCTGGCTCGAAGAGGGACATCCGGCGTCGCTTGCACCCGGCAAGCGGCCGCGCACTACGCTGTCACCGGGCATGGCGCTGTGCGACGGCGGGCCGTATCTCGCCTGGGGTTCCCCCGGCGGCGACCAGCAGGACCAGTGGACCGCCCAGTTCTTCCTGCGCCACGTCCATCGCGGCAAGAATTTGCAAGAGGCGATCGACGCCCCGGCCTGGCACAGCGAGCATTTCCCGATTTCGTTCTGGCCGCGCACCGCGCGGCCCGGCGTGCTGGTGGTCGAGGGCCGCGTGCCGCCTGCGACAGTCGCGGAACTCAAGCGGCGCGGTCACGTCGTCGAAGTCGGCCCGGACTGGTCGGAAGGGCGGCTGACGGCCGCCTCCCAGGTCGGCCCGCGCCGCCGCGCCGCCGCCAATCCGCGCGGCATGCAGGGCTACGCGGCCGGGCGGTAACCGGAGCATTTTCAGGAAAAGTGGGCACCGGTTTTCCGCAGAAAATGCGACCAAGCAAAGACTCGTCTCGATGACCTTCTCGATCATCGCCCGCGACCCGGCGACCGGCGCCTTCGGCATCGCGGTCGCGACCAAGTTCTTCGCCGTGGGCGCACGGGTGCCGCACATCGCCAGCGGGTACGGCGCCGTCGCCACCCAGGCGCTGCTCAATCCGTTCTACGGGGTCGAGGGCCTCAAGCTGCTGCGCGGCGGGATGGCGGCGGCCGACGTGGTGCGCACCCTCGTCGCCGC
>DASPVJ010000432.1:0-10074 GCA_035622435.1 Xanthobacteraceae bacterium
GCGTCGGTGAAGCGCACGCCGAAGTCGAGTTCCTTGCCGCGCGAGAACACCTTGACCCACGCGACCCCGGTCAGCACCACCGCGTCGCCGAGATCCTGCGCCTTCACCTGCGAAGGTTCGATCGACGAATAGACCGTCGTCCCCGACTTCATGTTGGCGATCAGGCTCTGCTTGGTGTCGACCCGCGCCGAGGAATGGGTGTAGATCAGGTCGTCGGCAAGCAGGGCCTCGAGCGTGCCGAGGTCTTTCTCCCCCATCGCCTGCATGCGCTTTTTGTCGAGATCGATGACCATTTCTGCGTTGTTTGCCACCTTGGCCTCCCACACTTGGCAAGCCATCGTACACCGCGGGCGTGCCGCAGTCACCGTAGCAGCGGCTCGGTAAGCGCGCGCACGTCGGCGAGCGCGTCGAGGCGATCGACGAGATCGATCAGCGCGTCGCCGGCGCCGGGACGCAGCGGCTCGCGTGCGAAATCGAGGCAGCGGCGAAATTTCGCCAGGTGCCGTTCGCGCGCGAGGCGGCGCCCCGGACCGGCCAGCATCGCCGCGCAAGGCCATCGCAGCACGGTTGCGTCCCTCAGTGCGACGACGACCTCCTGCGGCACCATGGCGTTCGGGTCGGGCGTTTCGTCCGCCTCCACGACGAGGCGCGCGGCAAGTTCGTGCGTGGCCGGATCGGTCAGCTCGGCGCCGCGATAGTGGGCGAGGTCGATCGCGCCGTGCAGCAGCACCTTGGCGCCGATGAACGGCAGGCACAGGCGCGCATAGTTGGCGTTCGGGGATGCAATGTCGGGGCGCCCGCACAGGCGCTTGATCAGGGGCGGACCGACGACCTTGACCGCGGCGACATCCGCCGCCGCGAACGGCCGCGCTTGGCGCAGCGCCATGATTCCTTCGATGCCGCCATGGGCGGCGCGGCCGGCCGGGTAGGGTTTGTGGCTGAGCTCGGTCACGAACCACGTTTTGCCGAGCCGGTCCCACGTCGGCTCGAGGTCCCACGCACCCTCGAACAGCGGCAGGTAGCCGAACGGTCCCTCGAACACGTCGCGCGGACCCGTCAGCCCGGCCGCCGCCAGGTCGCACGACTGCACCGCCGCACGGCCGTTGAAGCCGATCTGCATCGGCAGCACGATGCTGCCTTCCACATGCGCCTGCATGGTGCCGCTGGTCTGGCCGTATTGGATGCCGAGCGCGTGGCACAGCGTGTCGCCGTCGAAACCCGAAAGCCGCGCGACCGCGGCGGCGGCGCCGAAGCCGCCGGCGGTCGCGGGCCGGAAAAATCTCAACCCTTCGCGCGCCGCAACGCCGAGGCCGACGGCGACGTCGATCCCGACCACGACCGCCGCGATCAGCGCGCGGCCCGCGACGCCGCCCGTGCGTTCCGCAGCGGCGAGCGCGGCGGGCAGCAAGGTCGCCATCGGATGCAGCACCGCCCGCTCGTGCAGGCAATCGTATTCCTGGCAGTGCGCCTGGAAGCCGTTGAGGAAGGCGGCGGTCGCGGCCGGGACGCGGGCGCGGCGGCCCCACACGCAGGCGTGCGCGCCCTCGCCCCAGCCGGCGCTGACCGCGGCGAGTTCGTCGGCGCCTGCGGCCGAGGAGCCGGCGATCCCGACCCCGATCGTGTCGAGGATGAAGGTCTTCGCCTGGAGAATAGCGTCAGCGGACAGGTCCTCGTACCGCGTCTCGACGACGTGGCGGGCAAAGCGCGCGGAGGCGAGCGGATGGTTCATTCGATCCCGCTTTAAGGCTTGAAAAACCATTCCGCGGTAAACCTGGGCCGGCCGTGGTTAATAAACGGTGGTCGTTGCATGGACAATCTTCCCGCCGTTGCCGGCGACATCGCCGCGCGCCTGGCCAACTACGAGATCGACGATCGCGCGCGCTTGCTGCTGCGCCGACTGCGCCCGATCGTCGAGCCGCTGATCGATCCGGCGATGGACCGGGCGAGGTCGTATGCGGGGAAGCTGCCGCACGCCGCCGCCCTGTGGGCCGAGCACGGGCAGGAAATCGCGCAACTCGAGGCCGGCCAATTCCGCGCGCTGCTGACCGCGGATTTCGACGCCGGTTATCTCGAGCGCTGCCGGCAGACGGCCGAGCGGGAGACCGCTTTGGGCGCGGAAAGCCGCTTGCGCATGCAATGCGCCGCTTGCCTGCTCGCCGCCGCCGCCGCCACGCTCATTCGCCAGCACCCGTTCGCCTCGGCGGCGGGCGAACGCATCTCGCTGCTCGCGCGCGCGATGCTGTTCGACCTTGCCACGACATCGACGCTTTACTTGCAGTCGGTCGAAAGGATCGCGCTCGCGCGCCGCAAGACGATCGACGACGCCGTTGCCGAGTTCGACGCGGTGATCGGCGAAGTCATTCGCGCGATCAAGGAGGCGTCGAATTCGCTGACCGCCACGTCGACGGCCATGCAACAGGCCGCCGAGGACACCATGCAGCGGATGGCATCGGCTTCCATGGCCTCGACCGAAACGACGCAGAGCGTCGAGCTCACCGCCACGGCGACCAGCGAGCTGTCGAGTTCGATCCAGGAGATCGGCCGGCAAACCGCGCGCGGATTGACCATGGCTTGCGCGGCGGTCGCCGACGCCGATCGCACCCAGACGACCATCCGTTCGCTCAACGAAGCGGCGGAGCGGATCGGTTCGGTGGTCGGGCTGATCTCCAAGATCGCCGGGCAGACCAATCTGCTGGCGCTCAACGCCACCATCGAGGCCGCGCGCGCGGGCGAGGCCGGCCGGGGGTTTGCGGTGGTCGCGGCCGAAGTGAAGACGTTGGCCAACCAGACCTCGCGCGCGACCGAGGACATATCGCAGCAGATCGCGGCGATCCAGCACGCCACCAAGGGCGCCGTCGCCGAGATTTCGTCGATCGCCGACAGCATCCGGCAGATGACCGAGGTGTCCACCTCGGTCGCTTCGGCCGTCGACGAACAAGCCCTGACCACGCGGTCGATCGCCGACACCATTCATCGGGCGGCGGGCAACATCACGCACGCCTCGACCGAAATTCAGTCGGTCGAGCAGGCGGCACGGCGCAGCGCCGACTCGGTCGGCGAGATCGGCGAGTGGACCGCCCGCCTGTCGGGCCGGGCGCAGGACCTGGAACAGCGGGTCGGACGCCTGTTCGCGCGGCTGCGCTCCGCCTGACGCGCGCCGGTCGACCGCATTCGCCGGCGGTGCTATCAAGCGCGCTTGCGCTCGGGAGCCTTCGATGCGAGCAGCGACAGCCGAGAGCCGCGCCGACGCCGGCGGCGACGCGGTCGCCACGGTGGCGACGATCGCGATCGTCGGGCTGGGCGCGGCCGTTCTCGAAGCCGCGCTGGTGCCCGGCGTAATCCTCGGGGTCGCGGCCGTGCTGGCGCCCAAGGTCCTGCCAAAAATCGGTGGCGCCCTCGATCCGCTGTTGCGCGCGACCGTGCGCGGCGTCCAGCGATTGGGCGAGAAGGCACGGGAAACGGCCGCGCCCGCGGTTCCGGACATCGATGCGCCGCTGCCCGCTCCGGCCCGGTTCGGCGTCAAACGGGCGATCGCCAAGACCGTCACCTTTCGGATCATCGTCACGAGCCTGGACTTCACCTCGAACTACGTGGTGATCGGCGAACTCGCCGCGGCGGTGGGGCTCTCGACCTTCGCGCTCGTCGCCGGGCCGCTGTTCTATTTCGCCCACGAAACCGCCTGGAACTATTTCCGCCCCGGCGGAGCCGACGTCGGCCTGCCGGCGCTGGCCTCGCTGCGGCCGGACGCGCAGGCGCCGCCGGCCGGCGAGGGCGGCGTCACCATCAGCCGAGCGGTGGCCAAGACCATCACCTTCCGCACCGTCGCCACCGTGACGGACTTCACCGCGAACTACGTGGTGGTCGGCGAACTTGCCGCGGCGGTGCTCCTGACCGCTTTCGCTTTCGTCGTCGGGCCCTTCGTTTATCTCGGTCACGAGAAGGCCTGGGACTATTACGACCCGCCCGACGAGGACGCGGCTTCCGTGGCGACGCCGGCAAAGCGCCTGCCGCCGCCCGACCGCACCGGCGCAACGACGGGGAACGCCGCGCCGCGGACGCCCCATCCACGGCCGCGACGGCCTCGATTGCCACCGGCCAATCGGGGCTGAGCAATAGACTCGCCGGGATATTCAGGCAAAAATCGCGCCGGCCGGGGAGCAGCCGTTTCATGGATTCACGCTCGAGATCGTCCAGACTTGCGGTTGTTTCGTGCGTTGCGGGCGGCAGCGCTTTCGCAATGCTCGACTTCTTCTTGTTCGGGGTCCTCTTCATCCACATTGGCCGCGCATTTTTCCCGGCGGCGGATGAGGTCGCATCGAGACTCGTGTTCTTCATGACCCTCGCCGGCCTCTTTTTTCGGCTGTTGGGAGCTGTCGTCCTTGGAATTTTCGCCGATCAGGCCGGCCGCAGCCGAGGTTTCGTCGTCGCTCTGTCGATCATGGCGCTGGGCACGATCCTCATCGCCTGCACGCCGAGCTATGCGACCATCGGGCCGGCGGCGACCGTAACCGTCGTTGTCGGCCGTCTGCTGCAGGCCTTTTCCTTGGGAGGCCTGGTTGCATGCGTCTCGATCTATCTGTTCGAATTGGCGACGCCCGGACACAAGGGCTTCTATACCGCCTGGCAGCCTTTCAGCGGGCAGGCCGGGATTCTCGCCTCCGCTCTGATGGCGGTCGCTCTCGGCATGTGGCTTTCTGCCGCCGAGATCGGCGCTTGGGGCTGGCGCATCCCGGTCTTGATCGGGTGCCTGATCGCTCCGTTTATCTTCCTCATTCGGCGCTCCCTCGCGGAGACGCCGGACTTCCTCGCGTCCCGGCCGCCGCCGCGCACATTGGAGGCGCTGCGCTCGATCGGGAGAAACCTCGATGTCGTAGCAGCCGGCACGGTGCTCGTCTCCACGGTCGCCATCTGCACCTACCTGTTCTCGTCGTTTCTTCTGGCCTATGGAATCACCGTTCTCAAACTCGCAAATACGCGCAATGTGGCGCTCGTCATCACCGCCACCTTCTGCCTGTCGTGCTTGTTATGGATGCCGATCATGGGTGCGCTGGCGGATCGGTTCGGGTCCAAGTCGGTTCTTGCCGCATCCGCCGCGCTTATGGTGCTGACGACCTATCCGGCCTTTTGGTGGTTTGCTTCCGACCCGGAGTTCGTCAAGCTTCTGTTGATCGAGCTTTGGCTGTCGTTCGTTTTTTCCGGCTACAGCGTGGCGGCGACGGTCGCGCTTGCGCAGCTCGCGCCGGCCCGCAGCCGCGTCGCCGTTTTTTCGCTTGCTTACGGGCTTGCGACCGCGCTGTTCGGTGCATTTGCGCCGGTCGCCGCGGCCGATCTCGCCAGGATCGATCGGGCGGCGCCCATGCTGCTGGTCACGTTTGCCGCCGGCTGCTGCCTGTTGGTCGTATGGTCCAATTTTCTCTTTTCCCACGCGCCCCGCATCACGAGGTCGCAGTTCTGGCTGCAATATTGCGCTCCTGCCGCAATTATCGGACTGGCCGTGATGTTCGCCGATATCGCCCTTGCGGCGGAGTACGAGCAGCCGCTCAAAACGCTTTGCGGCGTCGTCGTGATGCTTGCCGGTCTCGTCGCCGCGGTCAAACGATGTCACGATCGCGACCGGACGGGATGGTTTGTCCTGATTTACCTGATTCCGGTGGTCGGATGGATCTGGCTGATCGGTGAACTGGGTTTTCTGCCCGGCACGGCCGGCGCGAACCGCTTTGGGCCGGAGCCGGTCGGGGCCGCGCGCGCGCCCGCACGCCGTGCTCCGGCCTGACCGGCGTCGCCGACGCCCTCAGTGTGGCGGCGATGCAACACCTCCGCAGAAAACGCAAACCGTTCGATGCAACCGCCTGTCCTGCGGGGCGGTTCCATGCAACAAGGATGACCTACTGTTCATCGTTGAGTGGGGGTGGACAATGCGGCGTATTGCGGTTGTCGGAGCTTTCTCCCTGACGATTGCGGCTTTCGCCAGCGGGGCCTTGGCCGCCGATCTTCCCGCCAAAGCGCCCCCGATGGTCGCACCGCTCTACGATTGGACCGGCGGTTACATTGGCGTCGACGGCGGCGGCGCATCGAGCCACGAGTGCTGGACCCTCACCAGCGTTAACGGCGTTCCGGTTCTCCCGAGCTTGGAAGGATGTCACAACGCCACCGGCGGCATGGCCGGCGGTCAACTCGGTTATCGTTGGCAGACCGCCAATTGGGTGTTCGGCGTCGAAGCTCAAGGCGATTGGGCCAATCTGACGGGATCGAATGGCAGCCTGACGGCGATCATTCCCTACACGAACCAGACGAAGATCGACGCCGTCGGCCTGTTCACGGGTCAGGTCGGCTATGCTTGGAACAACGTCCTGTTATACGTGAAGGGCGGCGCCGCGGTCATCGACAACAGCTACAGCTCCTTCTTCACCGCGACCGGCGTCGTGTGGAATCAGGCGAGCGAAACGCGGTGGGGCGGCGCCGCCGGGGCAGGCATCGAAATCGGCTTTGCGCGCAACTGGTCGGTCGCCGTCGAATACGATCACCTGTTCATGGGCCAGAACAACGTCACGTTCCCGATGACGACCATCGCCGTCGGACGCACCGACACCATCAGCCAGGACGTCGACATGGGGACGATCCGGCTGAACTATCGCTTCGCTGCTCCCGTCGTCGCGAAGTACTGATCCCGACGGCCGCTGATTCTCACCCGTCATGCCCGGCACAAGAGCCTGCCCCGGACTCGATCCGGGGCGGGGCATGACGCAAAGTGGTCAGATCGATCGGAAAACGCCTCCCTAGAGCATGATGCCGAAAAGTGGATACCGGTTTTCGGAAAAACATCATGCTCCAACAATAAGATAAAGCGGGATGGCGATTCGAAGAAAAGCCATCACGCTTTAGCATGGAGATCGCGCAGCCCGGCCCGGGCTCACCCGTGGCGCAAGGCCAGCGGCGGGGCGCTGGCGCCGGTCGGCCCGGAGAGGAGGGACGACGAGCAACCGCCGCCGAAGCCGGACGCGCCGGAGCCCTGCCAGAGCGGGGCCGACGACGCCCACTGGCTGCCGAAGGCCCCGGGCCACGTCCCGTTGCCGGTGCCTTGCTGACCCGCTGGCGGGCTGCCGTTGACCGCGGGGGGCGGGCTCACGACGGCGCCGCTGGCTTGCGCCGTGCTCGCCGGCGGATCCGCGTTGGGATTGGGCAGCGTGATCGCCGAGACGATCGTCGTGCCGTTCATGATCCACACGCCCGGCGTGCCGTCGCTGTTCTGCCACAGGATGTCGTCGATGCCGTTGCCGGTGAAGTCGGCGGTGCCGACGAAGTGCCAGGACGATGGCGGCGTGGTCAGCGCCACTGCGCTCGCGACCGACGTCCCGTTCATCATCCAGATCGCCACCTGACCGTCGGTGTTCTGCCACAGGATGTCGGACTGCCCGTTGCCGAAGTCCCCGGTACCGATGATTTGCCACGACGACGGCGGCGTCGGCAGCGTCACCTCGGCGACGATCGAGGTGCCGTTCATCTCCCAGATCATCGGCGTGCCGTTGCTGTTCTGCAGCAGGATGTCGGCCATGTCGTTGCCGAAAAAGTCGCCGGTGCCGACGACCGTCCACGACGATCCGGGATCGGGCAGCGCCACCGCGCTGACGATCGAGGTGCCGTTCATGATCCAGATGCCCGGCGTGCCGTCGCTGTTCTGCCACAGGATGTCGGAGTCGCCGTTGCCGGTGAAGTCGGCGGTGTCGACGATGTGCCAGGACGACGGCGGGGTGGCGATCGCAACCGCGCTCGCGATCGACGTCCCGTTCATCATCCAGATCGCCACCTGGCCGTCGGCGTTCTGCCACAAGAGGTCGGCGTTGCCGTTGCCGGCAAAGTCGCCGGTGGTGATGAGCTGCCACGACGACGGCGGAGCCGGCAGCGACGTCACCTCGCTGGTGCCGCCGGTGCCGTTCATGAACGAGACTACGTCGCCGGTGACGCTGGTGCCGTTCATGAACCAGATCACCGGCGTGCCCGGGGCGTCCTGCAGCACGATGTTGCTGTCGGGGCCGGTCGAGGGCGGGTCGGCGTTGCCGGCGCCTTGCGCGCCCTGCAGGTTGGCGCCTTGCAGATTGGCGCCTTGCAGGTTGGCGCCCGTCAGATTGGCGTTTTGCAGGTCGGCGTTTTGCAGATCGGCGTTTTGCAGATTGGCGCCCTGGAGGTCGGCGCCCACAAGGTTGTCGCCCGCGAGATCGTCACCCTGGAGATTGGCGCCCTGCAGATCGGCACCCTGCAGATCGGCGCCCAGCAGATTATCACCCTGCAGATTGGCACCTTGCAGATTGACGCCCTGCAGATTGGCATTCTGGAGAGCGGCGCCCTGGAGGTTGTCGCCCTGCAGATTGGCCCCCTGGAGATCGGCGCCCGCGAGATCAGCATTCTGAAGGTTGACGCCCGTGACAACGGCGTTTGTGAGATTGGCGCCGGCGAGGTCGGCGCCTTGCATATTGGCGCCCTGCAGGTTGGCGCCGGCAAGATCGGCATTCGCGAAATCGGCGTCCGACAGGTTGGAGCCGGCGAAATCCGCGCCCGCGAGGTTCTGGTTCGCGAAATCATAGTTGCTGAGATTTTGGCCGACGAAACTGGACGGCAAACTGACTTTGGCCGTGCTGGTGGCGGAGAAAGTGGCGGTCCCGGGAGGATCGTCCTCCCCCTGCACGGTGACGGTATACTCCCCGCCGTCTACGTAGCTGTGCGTGCCGCTCACCGTGAACGAGCCGTTCGCGCCCGAGATCGTGCCCGTCGACGTCGTGCCGTCCCCCCAGTTGATCGTGGCGAGAAACTCGCTCGCCGGCGTGGCGGTGTAAGTGTCGGTGAAAGTCGCGACCGTGCCGGTGAAGGCCTGGCCCTTGTTGGCCGTTATGGTCGTGCCGTGGCCGGTGAGGACGTTGGCGTCGGCAACCGCAACGGTGCCGCTGAAGGTTCCTTGTATCTGGTCGAGGGTGTCGGTGACGGTCACGCTGGCCGTGTCGTTGCCGTAGTTCGCGTATGTGTGCCCGCCCTCGACGGTGAACGTTCCGGGCGCGCCGACGACGGTGCCGGTCGTGGTGACCCCGTCGCCCCAGTTGATGGTGGCGGTGAAATCGCTCGCGGTATCGGTCGGGTTGAAATCGCTGAAGGTCGCGACCGCCGTCGTGCCGGGCAACGCCGTCCCTTCGGTCGCGGAATTGAGCACCAGCTGGCCGGCGAAACTCACGTCGGCCGTGCTGGTGACGGAGAAAGTGGCGATCCCGGGAGCGTTGTCCGCCCCCTGCACGGTGACCGTGTACTGCCCGCCGTCTTCGTAGTTATGCGAGCCGCTGACAGTGTAGGAGCCGTTCGAGCCGGTAACGGTGCCGGCGCTGGTGAAGCCGTCGCCCCAGGCGATCGTCGCGTTGAACTCGCTCGCCGGAGTACCGGTGTAGGTGTCGGTGAAGGTTGCGACCGCGCCGCTGAAGTTGATCGGCGTGGAGAAGGTGATGCTCTGCCCTGTCAGATTGTTGGCGTCGGCGACCGTTACCGAGCCGCTCACGCTCGCCGTCGATTGCGTCGCCGTGTTCGTCAAGGTCACGCTGGCGTAGTCGCTGCCGTAATTCGTGTAGGTGTGGCCGCCCTCGACGGTGAACGACCCGTTCGAACCGACGACGGTGCCCGTCGAGGTCGTGCCGTCGCCCCAGCTGATGCTGGCCGTGAAGTCGCTCGCCGTGTCGCTGAGGTTGCCGTCGCTGAAGGTGGCGACCGGCGTGGTGTTGGGCAGCGCCGTGCCTTCGGTCGCCGAGGTGAGCACCATCTGGGTGGCGAGATTGATCGACGCGGCGGCGGCGCCCGTGGCGATGGCGGTGCCCGGCGGCTCGTCGAACGCGGTCACCGTAACATCGAAGTTTCCGCCGTCCGCGTAGGTGTGCGAGCCGTCGACCGTGAACGCGCCGCCTGAGCCGGAGACCGTCCCGGCCGTGGTGGTGCCGTCGCCCCAGTTGATGATGGCTTCGAAGTCGCTCGCCGTGCTGCCGGTGTAGGTGTCGCTGAAGGTCGCGACCTGGACGTTGGTGAGCGCCTGGCCGGCGTTGCCGCTGA
>DASPVJ010000433.1:0-2310 GCA_035622435.1 Xanthobacteraceae bacterium
ATGGGCCAAAGCGAAAGCGCGCGGGCGACGAGCGCGGCCGAGGCGCGCTTCCGCGTCGCCGACCCCAATTCCAAGCCGCGCGCCGTCAAGGTGATCGCGCTCGATCAGGCGAGCGAACGGGTGGTCAAGCGCATCGCCCGCGGGTCGTGGCGCGGGGCGGCGTTCTTCACGTCCGTTGACGGCGACGTGCCGGGCGGGCGGGCGTGGTCGATGCAGGCGTGGCTCGGCGACGTCGCCGGCCGCGCCCAGGACCTCCTCGCCGAAATCGCCGCCGCCGACCTCGTCGTCATGGTGGCGCAAGCGGGCGGCAGCCCGCCGGCGGCCTCGGTCATCGGCGAAGCCTGCGCGCTCAACCGCGTGATGACGACGGCGCTGATCGTCGATGCCCGCGGGCAATCGGACGCGGCGCTGTCGCGCACGCTCGCGGCGCTGCGCCCCTACGCCTCCATGCTGGTCGTCGCCGACGGCGAGGATTACGTCGAGGCGATGCTCAGCGCGCTGCGGGCGTGAAGAGTTTTGTAGGGTGGGCAAAGCGCCGAAGGCGCGTGCCCACGCGAGGGCATGTCATTGCGAGGAGCGAAGCGACGAAGCAATCCAGGTCGCGCACTCGGCCCTGGATTGCTTCGGCACTGTGTGCCTCGCAATGACGAACCGCGTGGGCACGCCGCTACGCGGCTTTGCCCACCCTACACATCACCCGCCAACCACCGCGATCTGCACGTCCACGTTCCCGCGAGTCGCGTGCGAGTAGGGGCAGATTTTCTCGTGCGCTTCCCGGGCGAGCGCGGCAAGCGCCGCTTGCGGCAGGCTCTTGTCCTCGACGTTGAGCTTGACCGCCAGGCCGAAGCCGCCGCCTTCGCGCGGGCCGATCGACACCGCGCAGGTGACCGCGGCCTTGCTCGCATCCTGCTTGTGCTGCTTGCCGACGAAATCGAGCGCCCCGCCGAAGCAGGCGGCGTAGCCGGCCGCGAACAGGTCTTCGGGCGTGGCGGTGCCCGGCTTGCCCGGGCCGCCCATGGCCTTGGGCACCGACAGGTCCACGTCGACGATGCCGTCGCTGGTCTTGGTGTGCCCGTTGCGGCCGCCGACTGCGGTCGCGGTCGCGGTGAAGAGCGGCTTGATCTTGTCCATGGGGCGTCTCCGGTGGTCGCGCGTGAAGGTGCCCGCAATGTAGGTACGCCCGATGCCGATGCCGATACCCCCGGCGAGGGTTGCTGCCATCCGGGGTTGCTGCCATCATGCGGCCCGGCCTGATCCGGAGGTTCACGGGGTGCGCGATGCGGGCGAGCCGGCGCCATCGGCACCCAGCGCGGGGCTGCTCGACGCCCTGATCGCGCGCGCGCCCCCGGTGCTGCGCATTCCGCTCGAGGCGTTCCACCATTTCCTCGCCGCCGACGGCTGGGCGATCGCCAGCTACATCGCGATGGCGATCCTGATGGCGCTGTTTCCGTTCCTCATCCTGGTCAACGCGATCGCCGGCGCGATCGGCTCGCGCGACCTCGGCGAGGAGGCCGGGCGCATCCTGCTCGGCGCCTGGCCGCGCGAGGTCGCCGCGCCCATCGCCGGCGACGTCGAGCAGGTGCAGAGCACGGCGCAGAGCGGCGCCGTCACGCTGAGCGCGCTGTTCGCCGTCTATTTCGCCTCGAGCGGCATCGAGAGCCTGCGCATCGGGCTCAACCGCGCCTACGGCGTCGTCGAAGCGCGCAGCTGGTGGCTGCTGCGGCTCGAATCGACCCTCTACGTGGTGGTGAGCGCGATCGCGCTCCTGGTGATGGCGGTGCTGGTCGTGCTCGCCCCGCTGCTGATCGCGGTCGCCGTGCGCTACGTCCACTGGCTCGAGCCGATCGACCGGGTGGGAACGTTCGCGCGGCTGGCGGCGGCAAGCGGCGTTCTCGTCGTCGCGCTCGTGCTCCTGCACCTGTGGCTGCCGGCCGGGCGGCGGCGCCTGCGCCAGATTCTCCCCGGCGTCGCCGTGACGATCGGGCTGTGGCTCGTGGGCGGCATCGCGTTCGGACTCTATCTCGCGCAATACGCCAACCGCTACGTCACCACCTACGCCGGCCTCGCCTCCGCCATGATCGCGCTTGTTTTTCTCTACCTGTCGGCGGCGATCTTCATCTACGGCGGCGAACTCAACGCGGCGATCCTGCGCGCGCGGCGCGCGCGCAGGCAAGCCGATGGGGCGCCGCCGGTTTAGAGCATGATGCCGAAAAAGCCTGCCCCGGACGTGATCCGGGGTGGGTACCGGTTTTCGGAAAAACATCATGCTCCAACAATAAGATAAAGCGGGATGGCGATTCGAAGAAAAGC
>DASPVJ010000434.1:0-3615 GCA_035622435.1 Xanthobacteraceae bacterium
GCTCAAAACGTCCCGAAACTTCTGCATTCTTCGGCCCTGTAGCCACGTCGCCCGGTTCATCGATTCGCCTCCGCCAGGAGGCAGAAAACCGGACAACTCGTGTGCTACCTAACCCGGACAACTCATGTGCTACCGACAGTCCAAATCGGAGGCGCCGGCGGCTGGGGCTATTCACAGCCGGTGCGCCATGTCACCGGGCTTTTGTCAGGCCGTCACATGCGGGCGGTAGCTTTGCTCCATCGGCCATCTGCCCCGCTTACTCCGACGGCGGGTTCTCGGCCCCGGGACCACGCAGCCCCCCTGCTCCCGGGGCCTCTTTCTTTCTACCGCATGCCCGTTGACCCGAAGCCGCCGCTCCCGCGCCCGCTCGCAGCCAAATCCGCGGTTTCGACGAGCCGGGCCCGCGCCGCATGGGCGATGACCAGCTGGGCGATGCGCATGCCGCGGGTGACCGTGAAAGGGTCGGCCCCGAGGTTGACCAGGAGCACCTTCACCTCGCCGCGGTAATCGGCGTCGATCGTGCCCGGGGCGTTGAGGACCGTGACGCCGTGCTGGGCGGCAAGCCCCGAGCGCGGCCGCACTTGTCCCTCGGTGCCGGGAGGCAGCGCCAGGGCGAGCCCGGTGGGGATCGCCGCCCATCGCCCCGGCGCGATGGCGACCGGGCGGTCCGCCGGGACCGCGGCCATCAGGTCGAGCCCAGCGGCGGCGGCGGAGTGGTAGGTGGGGAGCGGCAGGTCGGCGCCGTGCGGCAGCCGGGCGATAGGGACCTCGACCTCGCCCGCGCTCATTGCGACCCTTGGGCCAGCGCGGCGGCGATGCGGGCAACGAGCGCGTTGGCCACCTCGTCCTTCGACTGGTCCGGCCAGGATTCGACCCCGGCGGCGGTGACGAGGTGAACCTTGTTGTGGTCGCCGCCCATGATCCCGGTTTCCGCCGACACGTCGTTCGCCACGATCCAGTCGCTGCCCTTGCGGGCGCGCTTGTCCTTGGCGTAGGCGACGACGTGGTCGGTTTCCGCCGCGAACCCGACGATGAGCTTCGGCCGCTTGGCTTTGCGCGCGGCGACCGTGGCAAGGATGTCGGGGTTCTCGACCAGGGCGAGCTTGGGTTGCGCGTTGCCCTTCTTGATCTTTTGTTTGGTTTCCTCGGCGGTGCGCCAGTCGGCGACCGCTGCGGCGAACACGGCCGCGTCCGCCGGCAGCGCCGCCTCGACGGCCGCCAGCATCTCGCGCGCGGTCGTGACCTTCACGGTCTTGACGCCGGGCGGATCCGGCAGGCTGACCGGTCCGGATACGAGGATCACCTCGGCGCCGGCGGCGGCCGCCGCGCGGGCGATGGCGTGGCCCTGCTTGCCCGACGATCGGTTGGCAAGATAGCGCACCGGATCGATCGGCTCGTGGGTCGGCCCGGACGTGACGACGATACGCTTGCCGGCGAGCGGCTTCGTCGCTGCGCTGCCCAAGAGCTTCTCGACCGCGGCAACGATCTCCAGCGGCTCGGCCATGCGGCCGCGCCCGTGCTCGCCGTGCTCGGCCATGTCGCCCTCGTTGGGACCGACCACCGCGACGCCGTCGGCGGCGAGTTGCGCGACGTTGCGGCGGGTCGCGGCGTGCTCCCACATGCGCGGGTTCATGGCCGGCGCGATCAGCACCGGCTTGTCGGTCGCCAGCAGCACCGTCGTGGCGAGGTCGTCGGCGTGGCCGCCCGCCATCTTGGCCATGAGGTCGGCGGTCGCCGGCGCGACCACCACGAGGTCGGTCTCGCGCGCCAGGCGGATGTGGCCGACGTCGAACTCGCCCTTCGCATCGAACAGATCGGTGAACGCGCGCTCGCCCGCGAGCGCGCCGGCCGCAAGCGGCGTGACGAACTCCTGCGCCGCCTTGGTCAAAATGCAGCGCACGGCGGCGCCGCGCTCCTTGAGCCGGCGGATCAGGTCGAGCGCCTTGTAGGCGGCAATGCCGCCGCCGATCACCAGAAGAATGCGCTTGCCGTCGAGCATCGCTTCGTCTTTCTGATCCCTCCCCCCCGCGCCATCATCTCAATTCCCTCCCCCCACTTGCGGGGGAGGGACAGGGAGGGGGTTATTTTATCCCGCCGCGCTCACAACCCCCAAATGACCAGCCAGGCCAGGAGCCCGGCGATGAGCCACAGCGCCACCGCGGTCCAGCGGTTGCGGCGCGCTTCCGCCGCCCCGATCGCCTTGACGGTGTCGGGCGAGAGCACGAGGCCGTCCCGGGTGGCCGCGTCGAGCTGGTCGGCGATGCGCGCGCCGCGAGAGAGCAGCCCCGGCACGCCGCCGAGGAAGCGGCCGACCTCGGCAGCGCCTTGGGCGGCGTCCTCGATCCGGCCGGCCGGCCCGAGATGGCGTTCGACCCATTCGCGCACCACCGGCTCCGCCGTCGCCCACATGTCGAGGTCGGGATCGAGCGAGCGCGCTACCCCTTCGACCACCACCATGGTCTTCTGCAGCAACAGCAGCTCGGGCCGCGTGCGCATGTCGAATAGGCCGGTGATCTCGAACAGCAAGATGAGGAGCTTCGCCATCGAGATTTCCGCCGCTGTGCGGTTATGGATGGGCTCGCCGATGGCGCGGATCGCCTGGGCGAAGCTCTCGACCGAGTGGCGCGACGGCACGTAGCCGGCCTCGAAATGCACCTCTGCGGTGCGGCGATAGTCGCGTGTGATGAAGCCGTAGAGGATTTCCGCCAGGAAGCGGCGCTCGTTGGGACCGAGCCGCCCCATGATGCCGAAGTCGACGGCGATCAGGTGCCCGGCGTCGTCGACGAACAGGTTGCCGGGATGCATGTCGGCGTGAAAGAAGCCGTCGCGCAGGGCGTGGCGCAGGAACGTCTGCATCAGCGCGCGGCCAAGGTGCTTGAGGTCGAAGCCCGCGGCGGCGAGCTGCGCGCGGTCGGACAGGGGCGTCGCGTCGATCCATTCGAGCGTGAGCACGTCGCGGGCGGTGCGCTCCCAGTCGACCGTGGGCACGCGGAAATCCGGATCGTCCTTGGTGTTGTCCGCCATCTCGGCGATGGCCGCGGCCTCGAGACGCAAGTCCATCTCGATGGCGACCGTGCGGGCGAGGGTGTCGACGGCGTCGACGAGCCGCAGTCGCCGCGCCTCGGCCGAGAAGCTTTCCGCCGTCCCGGCCGCGAACCGGAACGCATCGAGATCGGCCTTGAAGCGGCGCTCGATGCCGGGACGCAGCACCTTGACGGCGACCGGCCGGCGCCCGTGCGGGTCGTCGACCTCCGCGCGGTGCACCTGGGCGATCGAGGCGGCGGCGACCGCCGGCCCGAAGCGGGCGAACAGGTGGTCGAGCGGCTTGCCCAGCGCGCCGGCGACCGCAGCCTCCGCCTCCCCTTGCGGGAACGGCGCCATCTTGTCCTGCAGGATTTCGAGATCGCGCGAAAGCGCCATGCCGACCACGTCGGGCCGCGTTGCCAGGAACTGGCCGAGCTTCACGTAGGTCGGCCCGAGCCGCGTGAGCGCCGCGGCGAGCCGCACCGCCGCGCCCGCGCCGGTCGGCCGCTCGATCAGCCGCGCGCAACGCAGCGCCGCGCGCGCCGGCAGCGGCAGCTTGCTCGGGTCGATGAGCGCCAGCACGCCCTCGCG
>DASPVJ010000435.1:0-2474 GCA_035622435.1 Xanthobacteraceae bacterium
CTACGCGAGCGAGTTCGACCCGCAGCCCATGCATATGGACGAAGCGGCCGCGCGCGCGACCATGATGGGCGGGCTCGTCGCCTCCGGCTGGCACACCTGCGCGCTGCAGATGCGCATGATCGCCGACGGCTTCGTCCTCGCATCCGCGTCCATGGGCTCGCCCGGCGTCGAGGAAGCAAGATGGCTCAGGCCGGTGCGGCCCGGCGACAGCCTCACGGTGCGCGCGAGCGTGCTGGAGACGCGTCCGTCCGACAGCCGGCCGGGGATGGGCTTCGTCAAGTTTCGCTACGAGATGCTCGACCAGTCGGGCGCCTGCGTGATGACGCTCGTGAGCACGATGATGTTCGCGCGGCGCGGCTTCACCCCCGCCTCCGCCATGGCATCGGGCGGCGGGCGATGAAATATTTCGAGGACATCGCGATCGGCGAGCGGGCGCTGCTCGGCAGCCACACCTTCACGGCCGGCGAGATCAAGGCCTTCGCCGCCCGGTTCGATCCGCAGCCGTTCCACCTCGACGAGGCGCTGGCGGCGCGCTCGCATTTCGGCGCGCTCGTCGCCTCCGGCTGGCACACGACCGCGGTGTGGGTGCGGCTCGCCATCCTCCACCGGCGCGCCGAGGACGCGGCGCGGCGCGCCCGCGGCGAGCCGGTCGCCAAGGTCGGTCCCTCGCCCGGCTTCCGCGACCTCAAGTGGCTCGTGCCGGTGTACGTCGGCGATACCATCGCGTTCGCGGCCGAGGTGGTGGAGACGCGCGCGTCGAAGAGCCGTCCCGGCTGGGGATTGGTGTCCGCCCTCAACACCGGCACCAATCAGGCGGGCGCGTTGGTCCTGTCGTTCATCGGCTCCGTCATGGTCGAGCGGCGGCCGGGCGGTTAGACTGGCGATGTTATTCGCAATTGGCCGCAAGATGTACCGCCTCGCCACACCGGCCCCCGCCAAGGGGCGCCTGCCATGACCGGCCTGCGGCGCGTCGGAACGCGCGCGCTCGTTGCCGCCGCGATCCTGGTTTGGATCGGCGCGCACCACCCCGCCTGGCCCGAAGCGGGCGGCGACGCGGCGCAGAAGCCGCCGGAGGCGGCCTGCGACCGGTCAATCTTTCGCGTCGTCGTGGACGTCGGGCATACCGCCGACGCCCCGGGGGCGGTGAGCGCCCGCGGCGCCCACGAATTTGACTTCAATCTGCGGCTGGCGACGTTGATCGAGCACCAGCTGATCGAGGCGGGCTTTGCCAGGACCATCCTGCTGGTCACCGAGGGCCGAGCCATGCCCGGCCTCGCCAAGCGGGTGGGGCGCGCGAACCGGTCGCACGCGGATCTTTTCCTTTCGATCCACCACGATTCCGTGCCCGACGCCCTGCTGGAAAACTGGGACTATAACGGCGCGCCGCACCACTTCAGCGACAGGTTCAAGGGCCATTCCATCTTCATCTCCCATGACAACCGCGACCCCAAGGGCAGTCTCCTGTTCGCCAGGCTTCTGGGCAACGCGCTGAAAGCCCGCGGCCTGCAATACACCCCGCACTACACCGACAAAATCATGGGCCATCGCCGACGCGAACTGGTCGATGCCGAAGCAGGCGTCTACCGTTACGACCAGCTGATCGTGCTCAAAGACACCGCCATGCCCGCCGCGCTGCTGGAGGCCGGCTCGATCATCAACCGCGACGAGGAATTGCTGTTGGGCACCGCGGAGCATCAGGCGGTCATCGGCGCAGGCGTGCTCGAAGCGGTCGAGAGCTTTTGCACGGCGCGGCAGCGGAAGAGTTCGGATCGCGTTGCCCGTCGCCCCGATGCAGCCAAACCGGCGGTCCGGCCCGCGGCCGCAACGTTTCCGGCAAGCCTGTTCAGGCGCCAATGACGCTTCCCCGCGCGAAGCTTTGGCGGGCGTGGCTCGTGGCATCGGCATTGGCGGCGACGGTGAACCAAGCGGCCGCGCTAAGCACGTTGCCGGCCGGCTTCGTGTACCTGCGGGACATCGATCCGACCATCGCCCAGGACATGCGCTACGCCGGTTCCGACAACTTCGTCGGGCAACCGCTGCCCGGCTACGGCGCCGCCGAGTGCATTCTGCGCCGCGATGTCGCCGCGGCCCTCAAGCAGGTCCAGGCCGACCTCGCGGCGTCAAGCCTCGGACTGAAGGTGTACGACTGCTATCGCCCGACGCGGGCGGTGCGCGCCATGGCCCGCTGGGCGAACGACGGCGGGCGCGCGGATGCAACCAAGCGCTTCTTTCCCAAGCTCGCGAAGAACGCGTTGTTTGCGCTCGGCTACATCGCCCTGCAATCGGCCCATTCGACCGGTACCGCGGTCGACCTGACGCTGATTGCCGTACCGCGCGCGCCGCCCGCGCCGTTCGACCCCAAGACGGCGTACGGATCATGCACCGGCCCGGCCGCCGCGCGCGCCCCCGATGACACCCTCGACATGGGGACGGGTTTCGACTGCTTCGATACGGCAAGCCACACCGCGAGCCCC
>DASPVJ010000436.1:0-6481 GCA_035622435.1 Xanthobacteraceae bacterium
GATAGCGACCGATTAGCGGACATCCAGGGAACGGCAGAAAAGTGCCAATCGGCGACATAAACCGAGGGCGCTGCGAGGGTGCCGCCGCGCTGATCTACGCCTTCAGCACGGGGGTATCGTGGTATGCTAGTCAACGCTTCATCTACGAAGCATCGATAAGTCAAGGGGAGGAAATCATGATCAGTCGAACGATGGCCGCTCTCATCCTTGCTACATCGTTGTCGCTAATTTTACCGAGCCGGCATGCGACTGCGGATGCGATACAGGGGCAATTTGTCATAGTCGTTGAACTTGAAATTGATCCCTCTCAACTGGAAGCATTCAAAGCGGCGATCAAAGAGAATGGAGAGACCGCTGTCCGCGTCGAACCCGGATGTCGAGGGTTTAGCGCAGTTTTTGAAAAGGAAAATCCAACACGGGTACGGCTATTCGAAATCTATGAGAATGCCGACGCGTTCAAGGCTCATTTGGAGACGCCGCACTTCAAGAAGTATGCGGAGGCAACGAAGGACTTGGTCAAGTCCCGCAAGCGGATCGAGAACGTGCCGATTACGCTCAATGTGAAGGGGAAGTAATCGCGCGTAGCAAGAGTTGCCCCGAGCACGTCGCTATGTGACACCTTAATCCGGCACGGGAGCCTCGCATGCCGACACGGCGCGTCGTCGTACAGACCGGCCTCGCCGCCCTGGCGTTCGCGCCCGCCCTGGCCTCGGCGCAGCCGGGGCGGAAATGGGTCACCGCCTGGGCCGCTTCGGCGCAAGGCCCTTACCCGGCGGGCTATCCGCTGGCGCAGCCCGACCTCCGCTTCGCCTTCCCGGCGGCCGAGACCGGCGCGCGCGACCAGACGTTCCGCCTGATGGTCACGCCGGACATCTGGGGCCGCGCCGTGCGGCTGCGCTTGTCGAACGCCTTCGGCACCAAGCCCGTCGCCTTCGACGGCGTCTTCGTCGGCCTGCAGCTCGCGAGCGCCGCCGTGTTGCCGGGCTCGCGCCGCCCGGTCGCCTTCGGCGGCAAACAGACGGTGACCGTCGCGCCCGGCCAGTCGGTCTGGAGCGACCCGGCGGCGATCTCCTTCGTCAAGGGCAACGGCGCCGAGCTTGCCGGACGCCGGCTCGCGGTGAGCTTCCACGTCGTCGGCGAAAGCGGCCCGATGACCTGGCACGCCAAGGCGCTGACCACGTCCTACGTGAGCGCGCCCGACGCCGGCGGCAAGGGCGCCGTGGACGAGGAGGCGTTCCCGTTCAGCACGGCATCCTGGTATTTCCTCGACGCCGTCGACATGATGGTGCCGGCCGACACGCGGCTGATCGTCGCCTTCGGCGACTCGATCACCGACGGCACCGCCTCGACCATCAACGGCGAAGACCGCTGGCCCAACGTGCTCTCGCGCCGGCTGCACGCGCTCGGCAAGAACGTCGCGGTGGTGAACGCCGGCATCGGCGGCAACCAGGTGATCGGCCCGGCGGAATATTCGCCGCAACAGCCGTTCGCGGGCGGGCCGGCGGCGGGCCAGCGGCTCGAGCGCGACGTGCTCGGCCTCTCCGGGCTATCCGCGGTGATCTGGCTCGAGGGCATCAACGACCTGAGCCGCAACGGCAACGCTTCGGTCGAGGCGGTCGCGGCCGGCATGAAGGAGATCGTCGGGCGCATCCGTGCGCGCGCGCCGGGCGTGCGCGTGATCGGCGCGACGCTGACCTCGGCGCTCGGCAGCACCAACGCCGCCTACGGCTTTGCCGAGCTGGACGACAAACGCAAGGCGCTCAACGAATTCATCAGCGGCTCGGGCCTGTTCGACGGAGTCGCCGATTTCGACAAGGCCACGATCGATCCGCAGACCGGCAGCCTGAAGGCGCAGTTCATCCCCGAGAGCGCGACCGGCGGGGCGGGCGACAAGATCCACCCCAACCGCGCCGGCTACCTCGCCATGGGCGAGGCGATCGATCTCGATTTGCTGGCGCCCGCGCCCACGCGCGGCGGCAGGCGGTAGGCGTGCTTGACCAGCACCAGGGCGAAACGCTCAAGACAGAGGCTCTCGAGCGAACCTTGTTCGTTTTTGCTCTGCAATACCAAAAAGGGTGAATATGCCCTTGACACGACAGGAACTATATCTAGGGATTCTCGTAGGTTATTGTGCGTCGCGATAAATTTAAACCCTTGTGGTATTAAAGCAATTTCATTTGTGGGACTAAATGCCTAGTTCCGAGGCATGTGCCCCGCCGCAGCCCATAGCGTCCTTGAACCGGCCCCGGAAATCGAGATCACGCCCGAGATGGTCGATGCGGGGGAAGACGTTTTGTTGTCCGTACATGGCGGGGGTTCGGCTTTTTGGGACGCCCCCGGTTTAGCCATACGGGTCTATCGGGCCATGGCTTCATTGGATCGAACAAGGAGTCGGCGATCCCGATAGCGTAATCATCAAGTGCCATAGCCGCATCTCGGCACCATCGAAATTCGGTAAGAAGGTCTTTATCGAAGAGTTTGCCTGCCCGCACGTGACCAAGAAAAGTCACCGGCTTAACAATCGCGCTGGCTGGATTTCTTTCATCTGCCCACAACGGGGAATGAAGCGAGTCGTTCCTTGCATCTTCAATGACATCTGCTCTGCCGCAAATCCATTCGATGTCCTCGATCAATGTTACTGGAACCGCTCCCCACGTGTTGCTCTTGGCAGCCGCTAAAAGAATCTCTCTTTGTGCTCGATCCATTTTGAGCGCGTGCCAGACGGCGAGATGCTGGTTTGCGGGTCCCTTGCCCATCAGGCCGCCACCCATGAGCCTGCAATACAACTGGGCTAAGGTTTCATGAAGGCCGTTCCAAGCAAGGGCTAACTGTCCCAGTGCCAACGTGTATGGGCGGAATGATTTACTTGTATACCGCTGTGATTTTGGCCTTCGCCTTGCGCCCGACGCCATGCTATCTTGTCCTAGCTAGGATGCCCTCATGAGCACTGGCAAAGACGACCAATATAGCGAGCAAGAGACGCAACAGCGGATCACGGCCGCCGTCCGCGGCGCCCGGATCGTCGGCCACAAGCCGATGAAGGGCAACCCCAAGTCGGCAAAGCGCACGGCGCGAAAGCGCATTCTGCGCCGCAAGATCACTGATTGATTTAATGTGGAATACGAGGGAGATACCAAGTTAAAAATGCAAAGAACGCATTGAACCCGGAAGTAATCGCAATGGCAATTACTGACCAAAGCATATATCTCGTCGCGTTAATCTGAGCGCGCGTTTGTCGCCGCGCCAATTCGGCGGACATCATTGTATGGCTTGCTGATCCGGGCTGCGCATTACCCATCTCGCTAGCAATATCTAGTAAACTCATCTTAGCTGGTCGCCACGCCATTCTTTCCTCCCCTGGGGCCGGCCCATGCGGGGGACCGGGCATTATACCCGGACCCCCGCTTCGCTTATCCTAGCAGGCTGCCAAGCGAACTAGCGCCCGCGCCGCGCCGCGCCGGCCGCTAGCCGCAGGAGAAACCACAGTCGTCCTTGGCGCGATACGCATTAGAGCAGTTTCCAATTGGACTGACTCACCGGGCCGTCATGGCCGCCCCCGGGCACTTCGTCCCGGGGGTGTCCCGGCCATCCACGCCCCCGGGCTCTCTGTGGCTTCGACCGTGCAGTTGATGGCCCGGGGGCACGTCTTGTTTGCAAAGGGTAAGACGTGGATGCCCGGCACAAGGCAGCACAAGGCCGGGCATGACGCAAAGTGGTTGGGTCGACCCAATCGGAAAATGCATTAGCCGGGTTGAGTTATGATCAGGCGATATCTCGGATCGAGCCGGATCGCCTCGTTGCAATCGGCCATCGCTCGGTCGCGATCGCCTTTGTCGTTCCATGCTCGGCAACGCATGACGAATGCGCGGGCGAACGTCGGGTCGAGGCGGATCGCCTCGCTGTAGTCGGCGATGGCGCGGTCGAGATCGGCCTTGGTTTTGTACGCGTTACCGCGGTTAAGGTAGGCGATGGCATATGTCGGATTGAGCCGGATCGCCTCGTCGCAATCGGCTATCGCCCGGTCGGGGTCGCCTTTGCTGACCCAAGCGTTGCAGCGGTTGTTGAATGCTATGACCAACTTCGGATCGAGCCGGATCGCCTCGGTGCAGTCGGCAATCGCCCGCTCGGGGTCGCCTTTGTCGTTCCAAACGCCGCAGCGGTTGTTGAATGCGGGGAAGGATTTCGGATCGAGCCGAATCGCCTCGCTGTAATCGGCGATAGCGGTATCGAGGTCGCCTTTGGATCGATACGCGTTGCCGCGATTGTAGTAAACGAGAGCAAATTTCGGATCGAGCCGGATCGCCGTGTTGTAGTCGGCGATGGCGCGGTCGAGTTCGCCCTTGGCTTGATACGCATTGCCGCGATTGCGGTAGGTCTGCACGAATTGCGGATTGAGCCGGATCGCCTCGTCGCAATCGGCGATCGCGCGCCCGTAGTCGCCTTTGGCGACCCAAGCGAGGCAGCGGTTGTTGAATGCGTAGACGGATTTCGGATCGAGCCGCATCGCCTCGGTGCAGTCGGCAATCGCCCGGTCGGGGTCGCCTTTGTTGACCCAAGCGTTGCAGCGGTTGCTGAGTGCCGGGGCTAACTTCGGATCGAGCCGGATCGCCTCGGTGCAGTCGGCGACCGCTCGCTCGTGGTCGCCTTTGTTGGCCCAAGCGTTGCAGCGGTTGTAGAATGCGTAGACGAGTTTCGGATCGAGCCGGATCGCCTCGCTGCAGTCGGCGATCGCCCGGTCGAAGTCGCTTTTGTCGTTCCAAACAGCGCACCGGTTGTTGAATGCCAGGGCGAACTTTGGATCGAGCCGGATCGCCTCATTGTCGTCGGCGATGGCGCTCTCAAGGTCGCCTTTGGCCCGGTACGCGTTGCCGCGGTTGTTATAGGCGAAGGCATATTTCGCATCGAGGCGGATCGCCTCGCTGTAATCGGCGATCGCGTGATCGAGGTCGCCTTTGGCTTGGTACGCGTGGCCGCGGTTGTAGTAGGCCAGCGCAAATCGCGGATCGAGCCGGATCGCCTCGCTGTAGTCGGCGATCGCACGATCGAGGTCGCCCTTGTTTTGATATTCCAGGCCGCGATTCAAGCGGACCACGGCGGGACTGGGACCGAACCACCATAACGCAATGGCGAACCAGCCAAGCGCCACCGCCGCGGTGCCCAGGATGATCAACCAATGGATTGAGCGCACGTTCATGCCCCATGCGTCAGGGCGAGGGTGCGCGCTTCAGCGCTCGAAATCAACCGCGATCGTGTTGCCGCCGCTTACCACCACGCCGACGCGTTCGGATTTTTCCGGCCGATAGCGGCGCGCGAGCAGCGCGGCGAGGGCGGCGGCGCCGCCCGGCTCGGCGACGACCCGGATCGCGTCCCACAGCGCGCGCTGCGCGGCGCGGATCGCATCGTCGTCGATGAGCACGACGCGATCGACGCAGTCGCGCGCGATGGCGAACCCCAGCTCGCCGATCCGCCGCGGCGCGAGCGATTCGGCCGCGATGCCGCCGGCCTCGGCGTCGACCGGGCGTCCGGCCGCGCGCGCCCGATAGAGCGTGGGCGAGGCTTCCGGTTCCACCGCCACCACCCGGACCTTGCGGCCGAACCAAGCGGCGATGCCGCCGATGAGCCCGCCGCCGCCGACCGGGACCAGCAGCGTGTCGAGATCGCGAACCTGCCCCTCGAGCTCCAACGCGAGCGTGCCCTGACCGAGCAGCGTTTCGGCCTGGTCGAACGCGTGAACCGCCAGGGCGCCGGACTGAGCGACGAAGATCTCGCTCGCCGCCAGCGCATCCGCGTAGAGCGCGCCGACCACGACCAGCTCGGCGCGGTAGTCGCGAATGCGCGCGATCTTCGCCGGCGAGGCGATCGACGGCACGAAGATCCTCGCCGGCACGCCCAACCGACGGGCGGCATAGGCGACCGCCACCCCGTGGCTGCCGCCCGAAGCGGCGGCGACGCCGACCGGCGGCACCTCGCGCATGAGCAGGTTGGCGAACGCGCCGCGCACCTTGAACGATCCCGAATGCTGCATCAGCTCGAGCTTGAAGCAGATGGACGCGACGTCGAGGCCGAAATCGGCGCCGTCGACCGCAATGACCGGCGTGCGCCGGATATGCGGCCTGATCAGCTTTTCCGCGGCGGCAATGCGCGCGCGGGTGATTTCGCCGTCCATTTCGCGCCTCTCCCGGTCGTCCGGTTCGGGCGCCTCGCCGCGCCGGCCGGTCCGCCGGAATCCGGTATTGCCGGCTTGCATCGACATTGCTAGCCCATCGCACCTGATGTCCGCGAGCCCATGTCGCGATCCTCGTCCGCGCCATGCAGCAGATGGGTCAGCTCGTCGACGCGCACGATTTTACCGCCCCTGACCGTGAAGAATGCGATCACCTTGGTCCGGATGCTGTCGCCGTTGGTCTTCTCGGCCTCGACCACGTGGATGTCGGCGATCGTATCGCCGTCGACGATCAGCGTCTCGATCGCGGCGCGGCCG
>DASPVJ010000437.1:0-10553 GCA_035622435.1 Xanthobacteraceae bacterium
GTCGTGGTCGCCGATCCCTCGCCCGGCCGGCCCGCCGGCGAGGACGCCCGCGCGTCGGCGATCGCGGCCGGCGCCCGGCGCCTGTTCGAGACCATCGGCGCCTGGGACGCGGTCGCCGCCGAGGCGCAGCCGATCCTCGACATGGTGGTGACCGACAGCCGGCTCGGCGACGCGGTCAAGCCGGTGTTCCTCACCTTCGCGGGCGACGTGGAGCCGGGCGAGCCCTTCGCCCATATGGTCGAGAACGGGCCGCTGGTCGACGCGCTCGCCAGTGCGGCGCGCGCCCCGGGGGTGACCTTGCGCCCGAGCGCCGTTGCCGGCTTTGCAATCGAAGGCCAGCGGATCGCGGTCCGCTGCGGCGACGAAACGATCGCCGCCGGGCTGCTGATCGCGGCGGATGGCGCGCGCTCGCAGCTGCGCGAGCTTGCCGGCATTGCGACGTTCGGCTGGTCCTACGGCCAGTCCGCGATCGTCGGCACGGTCGCCCACGAACGCGACCACGGCGGCCGCGCCGAGGAGCATTTCCTGCCGGCCGGACCGTTCGCGATCCTGCCGCTCAAGGGCCGGCGCTCGTCGATCGTTTGGACCGAGGATGAACGCACCGCCGCGCGCATCGTTGCGCTGCCTGACGAGGCGTTCCACGCGGAACTCGAGCAGCGCTTCGGGCTGCATCTCGGCGAGATCGCGCTCGTCGGCCCGCGTCGCGTGCACCCGCTCGGGCTGACGGTGGCGCGCGCATTCGTGGCCGAGCGGCTGGCGCTCGTCGGCGACGCCGCCCACGTCATCCATCCGATCGCCGGCCAGGGCCTCAATCTCGGCCTGCGCGACGTGGCGGCGCTGGCCGAAACCATCGTCGACGCGGCGCGGCTCGGGCTCGACTTCGGCGCCGCCGACGTGCTCGAGCGCTACCAGCGCTGGCGCCGGTTCGACACCATGGCGATGGGGATCGCGACCGACGGGCTCAACCGGCTGTTCTCCAACCGCTCCGACGCGCTGCGCCTGGTGCGCGACGTCGGCCTCGGCCTGGTCGACCGGCTGCCCGCGCTCAAGCGGCTGTTCATCCGCGAGGCCGCCGGCCTCGTCGGCGACGTGCCCAAGCTGCTAAGGGGAGAGGCGTTGTAAACCTCGGCTTATCCCTCCCCCGCGCAGCGGGGGAGGGTGGCGAGCGCAGCGAGCCGGGTGGGGGTTTCAGCAAACAGTTCACTGACTCCCGATCGCCCCACCCGGCCGCGCGCTTCGCGCGCGGCCACCCTCCCCCGCGCAGCGGGGAGGGATTCAAGTCAGCGGGACGGCGGCCACGTGGTCGTGAAAGCCGGGGCGCTTCTCGATCGCCGCGTACCAGCGCTCGAGATTGGGCAGCGGCGGGCGCTGCGGCACGAGCTGGCGGAACCGGTACACCATGATGCCGACCGGGATGTCGCCGGTGGAGAAACTGTCGCCGGCCGCGTAGGCGTGCTTCGCCAGGTTGGCGTCGAAGATCTTCATCGCGTCGGTGGTCTTGGCCTGCGAGGCGGCGATTGCCGCGGCGTCGCGCTTTTCCGGTGGGGTGCGGATGAGGCCCCAGAACGCGCCGAAGATCGCCGGTCCCACCACCGAGAGCTGCCAGTCCATCCATTGGCTGGCGAGCGCGCGCGCGCCGGGATCGGCGGGCTCGAGCGTGCCGGCGCCGTAGCGGGCGGCGAGGTAGCGCACGATGGTGTTCGATTCCCACAGCATCACGTCGCCGTCCTCGAGCGTCGGCACCAGGCCGTTGGGGTTCATCGCCAGGTAGGCCGCTTCCTTGTTGCCGCCGAACGGCCCGCCGATGTCGACGCGCTCGTGCGCCAGTCCGAGGTCGCCGATCGCCCACATTACCTTCTGGACGTTGGACGACGTCTTTCGGCCCCACACCTTGAGCATCGCTTCCTCCTGTTTGTTTGATGACGGGACCGGTCAGTCGAGGCGGCGGGCTTCCTCCGGCAGCATGATGGGGATGCCGTCGCGGATCGGGTAGGCGAGCTTGGCCTTGCGCGAGATCAGCTCCTGCTTCTCCGAGTCGTATTCGAGGGTTCCCTTGGTGACCGGGCACACCAGGATTTCGAGCAGCTTGGGATCGACGCTGCTGGCGGGGCGGTCGGGCGGGGATGTGGTCATGGGCGGGGCTCGGGGTCGGGACGGGTGGGCCCCGAGTAAATACGCTCGCCCGCCTCACTGCAACGGCGTCTCGCCCGCGGTCCCGGACTTGGCGAGTTCGATCTCGGTGACGGCGACCAGGATCTCGGCGCGGGTCTTGAGATCCGGCGCCTCCAGCATCGCCTGCTTTTCCGCCGCCCCGTAGGGCGACATCATGGCGAGCGCGTTGACCAGGGCTTCGTTGGGGGCGTTCTCGATGCCGTCCCAATCGGCCTTGAGGTCGTTGGCCTTGAGGAACGCCGCGAGCGCGGCGAGCAGCGCGGCGCGGTCGACGGCGGCTTCGCCCTTGTGGGCGACGAAGTCGTCGGCGAACGGCGCGTAGCTGACCCGGCACTGGCGATAGGGTGTCGGCACCTCGAGCTCCTCGGTGACGTGGAAGCGGGCGATGCCGGTGAGTTCCATCAGGTAGCGGCCGTCGCCGGTTTCGCCCAGCTGGGTGATGCGGCCGACGCAGCCGATGCGGTAGAGGTTGGGCTTGGCCTCGTCGCCCGGGTGGGCGGGGTCCGGCTGGATCATGCCGATCAGGCGGCGGCCGCTCGCCAATGCGTCGTCGACCATGGCGAGGTAGCGCGGTTCGAAAATATTCAGCGGCATCTGGCCGCGCGGCAGCAGCAGCGCGCCGGCGAGGGGGAAAACCGGGATCACGTCCGCGAGGTCGCCGGGCCCGCGATAGGCGACGTTCATCGGCATGGTCGCTCTCCTGCGGCGCGCGTCGCCGCGGCTAGAGCATGATGCCGAAAAGTGGGTACCGGTTTTCGGAAAACATCATGCTCCAACAATAACCTAAAGCGGGATGGCGATTCGAAGAAAAGCCATCACGCTTTAGAGCATCCAACGACAGTTCAAGCGAACAGGATCGACGAGAGGCGGCGCCGGCCCTCGACGGTTGCCTCGTCGGTCGGCCCCCAGGCGTCGAACAATTGCACCAGTTGTTTGCGCGCACCGTCGTCGTTCCATTTGCGGTCGCGCCGCACGATCTCGAGCAGATGATCGAGCGCCTGGGCGCGCTGCCCCTTGCCGTTGAGCGCCAGCGCCAGGTCGAAGCGCGCCTGGTGGTCGAGCGGGTTGGCCGCGACCTTCTGCTCCAGTTCGACGATCGGGCCGAGCGCCTTCGCCTGCTCGGCCAGCTCCAAGGCAGCGCGCGCCGCCGCCACCGGCGGTTCGTTGTGCTTGGTCTCCGGAACCAGCGCCAGGGTCTGCTTGGCCTGTTCGAGCGCGCCGGTCTCGACGTAGCAGCGCGCGAGGCCGGCGAGCGCATGGACGTTGCCGGAGTCCTGCGCCAGGATTTGCGCGTAGATTTCCGCTGCCGTCGTGGGGTCGCCCTCCACCAGCGCGGCGTCCGCCTGCTTGAGCAGGTCCTTTTCCTCGCCGTCGAGGCGGTCCTTGATCAGCCGTTCGATGAAGGCCGTCACCTGGCCCTCCGGCAAAGCGCCGAGGAAGCCGTCGATCGGCTGGCCGTTGACGAAGGCGATCACTGCCGGGATCGACTGGATGCCCATCTGGCCGGGGATCGACGGATGCTCGTCGATGTTCATCTTGACGAGCTTGGCCTTGCCCTTGGCGCCCTTGACGGCCTTTTCCAGCACCGGCGTGAGTTGCTTGCACGGGCCGCACCAGGGCGCCCAGAAGTCGACCAGCACCGGCTGGCGCCGGGACTCCTCGATCACGTCCTTGACGAAAGCCTGGGTGGTCGTGTCCTTGACCACCTCGGGCGCCGTCGCCGTTGCCCCAGCGTTCTGCAGCATGATCCTGTCCTTGCCTTCGGGGCGCGCGGCCCCGGCCCATCGGTTAAATGGGCCAGAGCGCGAAGGAATTCAATCGTCAGCGGCCACCTCGGCCGTGCCGGCGACCGCCATGATCCGCGGCTCGTGGCCGGTCGCGCGCAGGAAGGCGACGAGGTCCTCCCGCCCGATCGACGTGGTCATGGTGTTGACCAGCGGGTGATAGTTGAGGCTCGCGTGCTCCATCATGGCTTCGTCGAGGACGACCGTGACCCGGGCGCCGGTGTCGTTGATGACGCCGAACGGCGTCACCGCGCCCGGCTCGACCCCGAGCAATTCGCGCAGGAGGTCGGCCGAGCCGAATGAGAACCGCGCCGCGCCGAGGCGGCGATGCAGGGTCTTGAGCTCGATCGCCGCGTGCTCGAGCGCGGTGACCAGGAACACGGCGTCGCGCTTGTCCTTGAGGAACAGGTTCTTGGTGTGGCCGCCGGAAATCGCGCCGCGCAGGCGCTTGGCTTCCGCGACCGTGAAAACCGGCGGATGGCTCACGGTCGGGTGCGCGATGCCCAGCCGGTCGAGGAAGGCGAACAGGTCGTCGGGGGTCGCGGGCATGGGCGGGGTCTTCTCCCTCTCCCCGCTTGCGGGGGAGGGCCGGGGAGGGGGTGTGCCTGGCTCGCTACGCGAGGCGACCGTGCGGCGCAAGCCGACCCACCGCTTGGTCGGTTGCCAAGTCGGGCGCCTTTTGGCATAGGAAGGCGGGCGGCCTAAGGCCGCTTACCCTCTCGGATGCGGGTGTAGCTCAGGGGTAGAGCACAACCTTGCCAAGGTTGGGGTCGTGGGTTCGAATCCCATCGCCCGCTCCAAAATCCACCGCAATGTCAATGCCTTGCGCTGGGCGGCCGGAAGGTCGGTCCCGGCCGTTTTTCCCGGGTAAGCATGGGGTAAGCACGACGGCCGTAAGCGGCCCGGTCAAGACGGCCGACACGGTATCGCACAATTCCCTTATGGCGCTTGGCGGCCGCACGGGCGCGCTGGTGGTCACTGGTGCTTTCTCGGCAACGGCTGTGCTTGACTACATACACTTTTAGTGTATCGTTAACGTTGGTAACGGTGGGATTGGCCCGCTGTAATGGGTGAAATAGAGACCCCCATGTTCCGAAGCCCACAAAAAAACACAACGTATGTCGCGCGTCACCTCGCGGAAGCCTGTAGAAATGATGGCCTCCAAGTTCCGCCGGGAGACCAAGTGATGGCCGCAACGCCATTCGCAGTTCTGGCGGAGCGCTGCGGGCTGTCTCAGCGCGAGGCCGCCGAGTTTCTCAAGGTACGTCTTGATACGGTAAAGTCTTGGTGTGCCGGGCGCAACGTCGCTAAGTCGTCCGTGTTGTCGGAGTTGCGCGGCCTGTACGGCATGATCGAGGCGGCAGCCGAAAGGCTCGCCCACCACAACAAGCTCCTGCTTGAAATGCAGCGCAAGCGCGGTGTTCCGCCTGGAATCGTGTTTGGCTTTGCCGAGACCGATGACGTTGCCCGCGCCCATGGCTTTCCCTCGCAGGGTCCGTACATGGCGGCAATCGGTCTGGCCCTGCTCCGCCTGCCTGACAACGTGGCGATCCAGATGGAGCCCCAATCGTACCCTGGCGCGGGTGGCGGTGGGGCGGCGCCAGTGGTGCCAGGCACCGAGCTAACGTGGCCGCAGAGTCGGGGCGCCGCTATGTACAAGGTCCGGTATAAACTCGGAGCTGATTTGGACAGTCGAACTTGGCCAGTTGGGCGTTTTCCTGACAAAGAGACGGCGCTTGCGTGGTTCAATAGCGGGGACGCTCGGAAGCTGGCACTTGGGCAATTCAAATTAGACCCGGACGGTACGACACCCACGGACTATTATCTGGTCGAGGGCAACGAGGAGCAATATTTTCATCTAATAAAAGGCAAGTAGCGCGGGAAATGATTTCCTCCATCCGAAAGCCGGTTCAATAAAAGCCGTGATGCCGAACAACGCCGCCGCCCCGACGCCGATACGAGTTTGGGTATCCATAGTGTAGTCCTCTCTTTCAAGATTGTACTCGAAGGGGAAGAGCGGTATAGGCAGGAGCATTAAACCTTGCCTCCACCTTATCCTTCGATACAACCGTCCTCGGCTCACGAAGGCCCTGAGCCATCTGAGCGGTACGTTCCCGGCCGAGTCCACCACCGCAGACCTTGGGCCACAGTTCATGCCTCACTATTACATTCAGCTTCCTCACTCTTCCGAGGTACGAGATGCGTTCTGGGTACTACGGGGGCGCGTTCTGGATCGAGTCGATGTCCGCTCAACGCTTAGCCGCCATCGACTCAAACCCGACGCGGAAGCAATCTCCGAACTCCAGCGGATTTACCCTGGATCGATCTTTTACGAGTTAACCCTCGGTCCTGGTCAATATTTTCCGTGCATGGCTCGACCAAGTGCATCCAATGAGCATGGCCCTGGCGCGAATCCGGAGAAAAGCCAAAAAGTTGCCGATGCGCGCGCATCGACCACAGGACAACTCCACGCGCTCAACCAACAGCTCGAACAAATTTGCCGTGTCATTCAACCTAAGGGTCGCAATCTGCGTTCATACGGACACGAAATCCGAAATGTTCTGATCCTGGCCTCAACCGAAGTTGAAGCTTTGTGGAAAAGTACCCTGAAAGCCAACGGCACTGGGGGTGGGAATACGCGCGATTACGTTAAGCTGTTAACCGCAATGAAACTCGATCAATACCGGGTCAGCTTTCCGTATTATCCATGGCTACCCGCAATCAAACCTTTCGGAGAATGGGACAGCGCTTGCCCGACCCTTAGCTTAGAGTGGTATGACGCCTACAACCAAGTCAAACATGATCGCGAATCGAATTTCCGAAAAGCCAATCTTCTGCACGCGTTTCAAGCGGTCGCTGCTCACTTCGTAATGTTGTGCGCCCATCACGGATCGGACTTTGCTCTAACGGGGGATGCAGCTCTCCGCGCTTTCCACCGCCTAGTAGAGTGGCCGCGTTGGTCCCCCACTGAAATATATGTGCCGCCTTTCACCGGAAAATACATGCCTGTCCACTACGAGTTTGTTACCTAGCTAGTCGGCCATTGGCTCAACGGCGGGCTCCGCTCGCGTAGTCCCGCCATATGCCCGGTTGCCTATTTATGTTGGCTGATCTGGCGTTCCTTGCACATGCCATTGACAGACCGCCTTACTAGCTCGCTTGAGCAGGGGCGCGCGCTTCGGTGCGCAGGTTCCAGATTACGCCGGCAATAATGAGGCCGGCGCCCGCGAGCACGAACGCATCGAGGGCTTCGCCGTAGAACGACCACCCGATCAGGGCGATCAAGGGAACCCGCAGGAAGTCGAGCGGCACGACCACGATCGCGTCGCCGTAACGGAACGCTTGCGCAACGCACAGATGGACCGACAGCCCAGTGATTGCGGCTGCGATCAAAGGAAAGTGTGGGAATTCCCGCCTACAAAACATATTTGATGGTTTGATGCCGCGACCATTCAGGGTCCTTACGCGGTGCAACGCGGCCCAGTCGGCGAGATATCTCAGTGTTGGCTCAGTCGATCTTCTCCATTAAACGGCATGTCAGCATATTATCGCTTCCGCTGGTCAGCATCGAAGGAAGCGCGTAGCGTCTACCCTCGCCGACGCGCAAAGCTTTGAAAATGTGCTCAGCGGTCTCTGCCGAATCGATATACCCACGGAACAAATTTTCATTATACGAGTGCATGAAATCCACGTTCGTGGGCGTTGCTACGGAGGCCAATCGGCCCTCCGCAAATTCCGCTTCCGCAAACAGCGGCTCGAGTAGCCCATGCCAGATAGTCACGTAGGTACCATCGACGGTGAGGTAGAGGTTGAGGCGCAAGAAGTCCTTTGTCCCGTCTACAGCTGGGTGGTTTTTATATTCATAGACTGGCACCGAGTCGGCGATCCGGAAATCCCGCAGCCGGACAAAACCGAATTGTGTCGGGTCGAACGTCATGGCAAAGGTCGGCCGGTTTTCATGTACCCCTCGAGTGCCGCGATGACGCAGTCAAAGGCGTTCGCTCTCGCCTCTTCTTCGGTTTCGCCCTCGGTCAACGCCTCGGGAATTCCCGGAAAGCGAACGAGCCACCAGCCGTTCTCCTGGCGCTCGAGTTTGTAACGATACCCAGAGGCCATTCCCACTTCCTCCAAGTCCAAACACATATGTGCGACCTATAGGATGAATGCTAGCAGGGGTAACGCTTTGCGGCCAAGCTTGCAAAGATCTTGCCGGCAAGGTCAAGGTTAGCTCGACGTCGAACCGCCGGCCGTATGGACTGATGTCGTGTCTCTTATCTATCGAACCCAAATCGTTCTGGCGATGGTCTTTACAGTGGCCCTCGCCCCGCTCACGCCCGCGCCGGCCGCCGAGCCGGTGTTCCTTCCCGGCTTCCGCATCGGCCTGGTGCCGCCGGAAGGCATGGTGGCGAACCCGGCGCTCAAGGGTTTCGAGGACGCGGGGCGCCAAGCCGTGCTGCTGATCACCGAGCTTGGCGCCGAGACGTTCGCGCACGTCGACAAGGATTTTGCGCCCGACGCCATGAAGGCCGGGGGCATCGCGGTCGATGAGCGCACGGACGTGGCGCTCGCCGGCCTGCGCGGGTATTTGATCGTCGCGCACCAGGACCTCGCGGGGACGCGCGTGCGCAAGTGGGCGCTGGTGCTCGCCGGCGACGAGCTTACCGCCGTCATCCTGATCGTCATGCCGGAGGCCGCGCGGGACACTTATCCGGACGCGGTGCTGCGCGCGTCGCTGGCGAGCCTCGTCGTGCGCGCCGCGGTGCCCGAAGCCGAGAAGCTCGGCCTCCTGCCCTATCGGTTCGGCGACCTTGCGGGTTTCCATTTGGTGCGGGCGATCCCCGACGGCACCGCGATCCTGACCTTCGGGCCGAGCGACGCGACCGTCGCGTCGGCGCAGCCGTTCTTCATGGTCCGGACCACGGGCGGCGAGGCGCCGCCGCCCGCCGAACGGGAAAGCTTCGCTCGGCGCATGCTCGCGGACGCGGGCGGCTTCGATCAGTTCCGCCTGGTGCAGTCCGGCCCCATGCGCGTCGGCCCCGATCCGGGGCACGAGATCATCGCCGAAGGCAACGACCCCAAGAACGGCGCCGCGCTTGGCATCGTCCAATGGCTGCGCTTCGGCTCGGTCGGCACCATGCAGATGCTCGGCATCGCCCGGCGCGAGGCGTGGGCGCAGACGTTTCCCCGCATGCGCGCGTTGCGCGACGGGATCGTGAGCAAATGATCCGCATCGGAGTGGATTTCGGCGGCACCAAGATCGAGGCGGCGGCACTCGACCGCGACGGGCGGTTTCGCGCCCGCGTGCGCGCCGCGACCCCGCGCGACTACGCGGCCTCGCTCGTCGCCGTGCGCGACCTCGTGGTCGAAGCCGAGCGCCAGGCGGGCGCCGGCGGCAAGCGCTTCGTCGGCGTCGCCACCCCCGGCTCGATCTCGCCCAAGACCGGGCTGCTGCGCAACGCCAACAGCCTGTGGCTCAACGGCAAGCCGTTTCGCGAGGACCTCGGCGCGACGCTCGGCGCGCCGGTGCGCATGGTCAACGACGCCAATTGCCTGGCGCTGTCGGAGGCGCGCGACGGCGCCGCGGCGGGCGCCGCGGTCGTGTTCGCGGCGATCCTCGGCACCGGCTGCGGCGGCGGCCTGGCGATGCACGGCCGCGTCGTCACCGGCGCCAACGCGATCGCCGGCGAATGGGGCCATACGCCGCTGCCGTGGCCGAACGCCGACGAGCACCCGGCGCCGCCGTGCTGGTGCGGGCGCCCCGGCTGCCTCGAGCTTTACGTGTCCGGCACCGGCTTCGAGGTCGACCATCGGCGCGCGACCGGCCACACCCTCGCTGGCGCCGAGATCGCCGCGCTGGCGCGGGCGGGCGATGCGCCGGCGGCAGCGACGCTTGCGCGCTACCTCGACCGGCTCGGCCGCGCGCTGGCGGTGATCTGCAACATCGTCGATCCCGACGTGATCGTGCTCGGCGGCGGCATGTCCAACCTGCCCGAGCTTTACGCGCGGCTGCCGCAGGAGATCGGACGGTGGATATTCTCCGACGTTTTCGCGACGCCCGTCGTTCCGGCGCAGTACGGCGATTCCTCCGGCGTGCGCGGCGCCGCGATGCTGTGGGATGCCGATGAGTGATCGGTAGGGCGCATTAGGCCGAAGGCCGTAATGCGCCGTATGCTTGTCAGCAGGCGCAATACGCTACGCTATTGCGCCCTACTAATACCCCGCGGCGAGCGCGCCGCGGGTGCGCGGGTCGGCGGCGCCGGCAAGCCCGTCGGGCGTGACCATGATCGAATTGGCCGAGCCCCAGTTGGGCCGCCGCACCACCGTGTGGCCGAGCGCCTCGAGCCCGCGCACGGCCTCGTCCGGCACCGCCTGCTCGGCCACCACCTCGTCCGGCAGCCATTGGTGATGGATGCGCGGCGCCGCCACCGCGGCGGCCGCATCCAGGCGAAAGTCGACGACGTTGAGGATCACCTCCAGCACCATGGTGATGATGCGGCTGCCGCCCGGGGTGACGGTCACCAGATAGGGCCGGCCGCCCTTGAAGACGATCGTCGGCGTCATCGACGAGAGCGGCCGCTTGCCGGGCCCCGGCGCGTT
>DASPVJ010000438.1:0-4038 GCA_035622435.1 Xanthobacteraceae bacterium
CTTGCGAAAGATCTCGATCTGCGGATCGACGAATTGCGCGCAAAGTTTGGCGAGATCGGTGATCTGCGGCTCACCGTAATGGCGGCGCTGACGATCGCCGACGAACTGACCGAAGCCGGCCAACAGCTGCGTGGACTCGAAACGCAACTCGGAGCGCTACAAGACGCTCGTGCGGTGGCGGCCGATCGCGCGCAAGCGACGCAAGCTGCGATCGTCACGGCGTTCAATTCCGCAGCCGAGCGCATCGAAAAAGTCGTCAAGAAGCTCAATGACGATTCTGGCAGCAAACGCCTCACCCTCAGCTGAGGGAGGACATTTCGACACTAGATCCTCTAGGCGGTAGCGCCGTTAACTCGCGCGCTATAGATTGGAACTGCGGGGCTGCGCGGTGCGTCAGGAGACATATCCCCGGGGCCTTATCGATCCTTCAGGGAGCTGTCCCTGGCCGGGCTCGTGGGCTCGGACATATGGCGCCCACCTACGCTGTAGGTACCCGGGATCGAGCGCTCCGACGGCCAGCGCGGCTCCGCACTTCTGCCACCTCCCTCGGGCTCCCGGGATTGTCCATGGTCGAACCCGATCGGACGCCTGAATCCGCTCCTGTTGAGGTCAAGGCCCGGCTGCGGCGCGAGGCGTTGGCGCGGCGCGACGGCTTGCCGCCGGAGAAGCGCCAGGCGGCGGCCGAAACCTTGGCGACGCGGGCGTTCCCGGCGGAGGTGCCGCCGGGCATGCGGGTATCCGGCTTTTCGCCCATCGGCAGCGAAATCAACCCGCTGGCGCTGATGCGCCGCCTCGCCGGGCAGGGCGCGCGGCTGGCGTTGCCGGTGGTCGTCGGGCGCGGACAGCCGCTCGTGTTTCGCGCCTGGGCGTTCGGCGAGCCGCTCGGCAAGGGCGCATGGGGCATCCGCGAGCCGCGCGCCGACGCGCCGGAGGTCGAGCCCGATATCCTGCTGGTGCCGCTCTCCGCGTTCGATCGCACCGGCCACCGCATCGGCTATGGGGCGGGCTACTACGACCTGACGCTCGCCGCCTTGCGCGCGCGCAAGCCGATCCTTGCCGTCGGTCTCGCCTACGCGGCGCAGGAAATCCCGGCGGTGCCGGCGACCGCGCGCGACGCGCGGCTCGATCTCGTGCTAACCGAGCGCGAGGTCATCGATTGTCGCAAGGCTTGAACCGATGCGCTTGCTGTTCGTCGGAGACGTGGTCGGCCGCAGCGGGCGCGCCATCGTCAGCGAGCGTCTGCCGCGGCTCGTCGCCGACTGGAAGCTCGACTTCGTCGTCCTCAACGGGGAGAACGCCGCCGGCGGCTTCGGCATCACCGAGGCGATCTACCAGGATCTGCTCGACGCCGGCGCCGACGCCATCACGCTCGGCAACCACGCCTGGGATCAGCGCGAGGCGCTGGTGTTCATCGAGCGGGCGCCGCGCCTCATTCGCCCGGCCAATTATCCGCCCGGCACCCCCGGACGCGGCACGACGCTCATCGCGGCGAGGAACGGCGCGCGCGTGCTCATCGTCAACGCCATGGGCCGGGTGTTCATGGAGCCGCTCGACGATCCGTTCGCGACGGTCGAGCGCGAGCTTCAGGCCTGCCCGCTCGGCCGCGGCGCCGACGCCATCGTCATCGACATCCATGCGGAGGCGACGAGCGAGAAGCAGGCGATGGGGTTCTTTGCCGACGGCCGCGCCACCCTGGTGGTCGGGACCCATACCCACGTGCCCACCGCCGACCACCGCATCCTGCCCGGCGGCACCGCCTTCGTGTCCGATGTCGGCATGACCGGCGACTACAATTCGATCATCGGCATGATGAAGGACGAGCCGCTGACGCGGTTCCTGCGGCGCATCCCGGCGGGCAAGTTCGAGCCGGCGCTGGGGCCGGCAACCCTGTGCGCGATCGCGGTCGAGACCGACGACACGACGGGCCTGGCGTCACGCGTCGCGGCGGTGCGCTTCGGCGGCCGGCTGGAAGAGGCGCACCCGCCGTTCTGGCCGTGATGTCGGGCGGTGGATTTTGCCGCTGCCGCGGCCTATAAGCGCCGCCATCACGGGATCATCGGATTGCCGCGCGCTCTCCTAGCGCGGGCCAAGCATTGAGACGGCGGAGACCCCATGGCCGGACATTCCCAGTTCAAGAACATCATGCATCGCAAGGGGCGCCAGGACGCGGCGCGCTCCAAGCTGTTCGGCAAGCTCGCGCGCGAAATCACCGTCGCCGCCAAGCTCGGCCTTCCCGACCCCGACATGAACCCGCGCCTACGCGCCGCCATCATCGCCGCGCGCGCCGAGAACATGCCCAAGGACAACATCGAGCGCGCCATCAAGAAGGCCCAGGGCGGCGAGGCGGAAAGCTACGACGAGGTGCGCTACGAGGGCTACGGGCCGGGCGGGGTCGCCGTCATCGTCGAGGCGTTGACCGACAACCGCAACCGCACCGCCTCGGACGTGCGCTCGGTGTTCTCCAAGAACGGCGGCAACCTGGCGGAGACCGGCGCGGTGTCGTTCCTGTTCGATCACGTGGGCGTGGTCGAGTACCCGCCCGAAGCCGCCGGCGCCGAGGCGATGTTCGAGGCGGCGCTCGATGCCGGCGCCGACGACGTGATCTCGACCGAAGCGGGCCACGAAATCTACGCGGCGCAGGACCGTCTGCGCGACGTCGCCAAGGTGCTCGAAGCGAAGTTCGGCGAGCCGCGCAAGGCGACGCTGGTGTGGAAGCCGCAGACCACGCTCGCGCTCCAAGACCTCGAAGGCGAGAGGCTGCTGCGCCTGATCGAGAGCCTCGAGGACCACGACGACGTACAGCACGTCTACGCCAACTTCGAAGTCTCCGACGCGCTCATGGCCAAGATGAGCGCGTGAGGCGGGCTGCTTATCGCAACAAGTGGTCGAACACCGGCAGACTTAGGAACGCCGAGAGGGCGATGATCGCATAGGCGACGCGCCGAAACATTCGTTCCGAGGCGCCGCCGAACCGGCGGGCGCCGGCCACCATGGCGAGGATGAACGGCGGCCCGAGCAAGATCGAGAGCGCAATCGCCTCGGGTGTGAACAAGCCCTGGCCGAAATAAGCCACGCATCCGATCACGTCGATGAAGGTGAAGTAGATCATCAGGTTGGCGCGCACGAACGCCGCCGGTCCGGCGCCGCCGAGCCAATAGACGATCACCGGCGGGCCGGCGATCTGCACGGCGCCGCTGCCGAGCCCGGACAACAGGCCGACGCCGGCCGTCGCCGCCAGCCGCGGGCGCCCGTGATAGCGCCAGCCCGATGCCAGCACCGCTAGCAGGACGGCGACCGCGCCGGCGATGAGCCAGCGCAGCATCACCGGATCGGCGACGAGCAGCGCCATGGTGCCGACCGGCACTGCCACGGCGGCCGCGATCGAGATCGGAATCACCTCGCGCCAGCTGCAATGGGGAACGGCACGGACCGCCAGCGGGAAAGCGCAAACGAGATCGATCAGCACCATGGTGGCGGCGGCGATCCGCGGCTCGTACACGGCCGCCACCAGCGGGATGTAGATCATCGCCGAGCCGAAGCCGGAGAAGCCGCGTGCGGCTCCCGATACGAGCGCAATCGCGACCGCCGCCACGAATCGGCGGTCGGCAATCACGCCGGCAAAGAGCGTTGAATCGAGAAAGTGGTTCAAGCGGTCGCAACGGTTGGCGGGGAACGGGCGAACGACCTGCCAGTGAGGTCTATTGCGTTCTAGGCGGCAAGCCGCGGCGGGGCTATCAACGACGTGTGACGCGCTATCCGATTCGCGGTATCACGAGCGGGGCCTCGCGCGACTAGGCCACCAGGCTTCGTTCAGCGTGGCGAAGCACAAGCTCCACCTGCTCGCGCGTCACTCCCGGAAACCACTCGAGGAAGTCATCCACCCGCGCGCCGCCCTCGAGGTTTTCAAACAGCGCCCGCACCGGCACGCGGGTGCTCTTGAACAGCCACTCGCCGCTCACCTTCCCCGGTATGCGCTCAACCGCCGAGCATGTCGTCCAATCCA
This sequence comes from Xanthobacteraceae bacterium, assembly GCA_035622435.1. Lineage (GTDB taxonomy): Bacteria > Pseudomonadota > Alphaproteobacteria > Rhizobiales > Xanthobacteraceae > AP-16. Next base: position 4,004 of record DASPVJ010000438.1, read on the forward strand.
GCATGAGACGGATTCTATGGGGGCCGATGCATGGC
>DASPVJ010000439.1:0-2058 GCA_035622435.1 Xanthobacteraceae bacterium
CCGGCGATGACCGGCGTGGATTTATCCTGGGGAACGCCGTTCTCGCCGTGGCAGGCGGCGCAGATTTGCGCCTGCTCCTCGATGGTTTGCGCAAGCGGCGCCCGTGGACTCAGCACGACGAGGACGACAAACAACCACGGCGTCATCCTTCGAGACGGCCACGCGCAAAAGCGCGTGGCCTCTTCGGGATGACGATCTTCGTTAATCACTGATCCAAGGTGAATGCGATGATGTTGTTGCCGCGTTTGTAATCGAGCTGCACGTTGCCGCCGGCGCCGACGACGATGTACTGCTTGCCCTCGACCGAATAGGAGGACGGCGGCGCGTTGACGCCGGCGCCGGCCTGGAAGCTCCACAGGATCGCGCCGGTGCCGGAATCATACGCCTTGAACCAGCCGTTGCCCTCGCCGGTGAACACCAGCCCGCCGGCGGTCGCGAGAATGCCGCCGATCATCGGCTGCGGCGTCTTCACCTGCCAGCGGATCCTGCCGGTGTTGTAGTCGACCGCCGTCACGTTGCCCCACTGCTCTTCCGCCGGGATGACCTTGAAGGCGCCGCCGAGCCACAGCTTGCCCTGCGGATAAGGGGCGCTGTCGACGTGATAGGTCATCGGCTGGTGCAGGTTGATGGCGTAGGCCAGGCCCATCCGCGCGTTGACCGCCATCGGCGACCACTCGACCCCGCCGTTGGCGCCCGGCAGCATGCGCGCGCCGTCCTTGGTCGGCAGCGTCCACATGTTCTCCTGCGGCACCATCGCTTCGGAGAAGCGGATCAGGCTGCAGTCGTTGCGGTTGTGGACGTACACGTGACCGGTCTTGCCCGCGTGGATGACGCCGGGAACGGTCTTGCCGTCCTTGTCCCTGACGTCGACCAGCACCGCCGGGCTCACCGCGTCGAGGTCCCACACGTCGTGGGCGATGTACTGGAAGTGGCAGATGTATCGGCCGGTATCGAGATCGACCGACACCAGCGAGTTGGTATAGAGGTTGTCGCCCGGCCGCAGCGACCCGTCGAGATCGGGCGAGGGATTGCCGACCATGAAGTAAATGCGGTTGGTGGCGAGATCGACCGCGGGATTCTGCCAGACGCCGCCGCCCAGCGTCTTGTAGGGGTCGCCGATCTTGGCGAGCTGCGCCTTCTCGGCGGCGATGTCGCGATGCATGTCCCGGCCGGTCGCGTCCTTCTCCGCCCATACGCCGACCGAATTTTCCGGGATCGTATAGAAGGTCCACAGCAGCTTGCCGTCCTTGGCGTCGAAGGCCTTCACGAATCCGCGGATGCCGTATTCGCCGCCGTTGGTGCCGACCAGAATTTTGTCCTTCACCGCCGTCGGCGCCATGGTCTCGCTGTAGCCGAGTTCGGGATCGGCGATGTCGGACTGCCACACGACCGCGCCGGTCTTGGCGTTGAGCGCGACCAGCTTGGAGTCGAGCGTCGCCAGATAGACATTGTCGCCGTAGACGGCGACGCCGCGGTTGTTCGGCCCGCAGCAATACGTCGTGATCGGCCCGAGCTTGTGCTTGTAGTGCCACAATTCCTGGCCGGTACGCGCGTCGAGCGCATAGACGTGGCTGAACGAGGTCGTCACGTACATGATGCCGTTGATGACGATGGGCGAGGTCTCCAACGACTCGCGCACCTCGGTCTGGAAGATCCAGGCCGGCCGCAAGCGGGCGACGTTGGTGCGGTTGATCTGGCGGTTGGGGTAATAGCGCTGCTGATCGTAATCGCCGTTGGTGAGCAGGAAGTTGTTGCCGTCCTCGCCGGCGCGATTGAGCAGGTCCTGGGTTACCGTCGCCATGTCGCCGTATCTCGTCGGCGGCTTGACCACCTCCGCCGCAGGCGCGGCCGCGGGTGCCGGCGCCGCCTGCTTGGGGGCCTGCGCGGGCGCGGGCTGCTTGGTGCCCTGCTGGGCCAACGCCGCGAGCGCGAAGGCAACCGCGGCCGTTGCCGCGAGCGCGAGGGTTCTTCCATACGGAATCATGCGCGTCCTCCCGTTGCGAACGTTTTTGTCGGTAGCCGATTGTGGAAAGCAAGAAATCGTGCGCCCGGGTCCGA
>DASPVJ010000440.1:0-2536 GCA_035622435.1 Xanthobacteraceae bacterium
CGCGCAAGACAAGCTCGTGGTCAGCGTGTGGGGCGGCAGCTGGCGCGACACGGTGGACGCCGTCATCGCCAAGAAGTTCACCGCGCAAACCGGCGTGCCGGTCGAATACGTCACCGGCGGCACCATCGACCGGCTGAACAAGGAGCGGCTCGCCAAGGGCAATCCGGAAAGCGACATCACCTTCACGACGTCGCACGTCGGCTGGCTCTACGCCAACGACGGCCTGTTCGAGACGCTCGATCTCGCCAAGGTGCCGAACGCCGCCAACCTGATCGCGCCGGCCAGGATCGGTCCCTATCACGTCGGCACCTGGGCCTATGTCTACACCATCGGCTACCGGCCCGACCTCATCAAGGACGAGACGTTCGACAGCTGGGCCGACCTGTGGAAGCCCACGCTCAAGGGCAAGCTCGCCGCGCCCGACTTCGACCCGAGCCATCTCATCGTCGTGTCCGCGATCCTGTCGGGCGGCGACGCCGCGACGTGGGAGAAGGGGCAAGCCAAGCTCAAGGAGCTCAAACCCAACTTCAAGGCGTTCTACACCAACGACGCCAACAGCCAGCAGCTGATCGCCAACGGCGAGACGCCGGTGCAGGTGATCCTGTCGATGAACGCCTACTACATGGCCGGCGAGGGCGTGCCGATCCGGCTGGTGATTCCCAAGGAGGGCGCGGTGCTGGGCATCGACACCATCGCCATCATGAAGGGGTCCAAGAAGGCGGACCTCGCCTACAAGTTCATCGACATCGCGCTCGATCCGCAGGTGCAGGCGGAGGTCGCCAAATTCAAGAAGGGCAGTCCGACGGTGACGAACGCCAAGATCGATCCGGTCGTCGCCAAGCTGCCGGGCGTGTTCACGACCCCCGAGCAGTGGGGCAAGCAGGCGATCATCATCGACCCCAAGCTGCGCGCGGAAAAGACCGCCGAGTGGCGCAAGTGGTTTGCGGAAAACATCATGAACTGATCGCGCGACGGCGCGCCGCACCAGCGCAGCCGCATCGAGCCATGACCACCCAGCCGTTCCTGCGCGCCTTCGTATCGCCGGCGGCGCTGTGCGCGTTCGCCCTAATGGCGGCGCTGGCGGCGGTACTGCAGTACAGCGTGCGCGCCTACGTGCCGGGCTCGCTCGAGCCCGGCGGCTTCACCCTGGCGAATTTCGCCGCGCTGATGAAGCCGCTCTACGCTCGCGTCTTCCTCGACACGGTGTGGATCTGCGCCGTCACCGCGGCGACGACCCTCGTCGTCGGCTACCCGCTCGCCTACGCCCTGGTGCGCGTGCGCAGCGCCGCGCTCAAGTCGGCGATCCTGGTGATCGCGGTCACGCCGCTGTTCCTCGGCGAAGTGGTGCGCACCTATGCGTGGATCGTCGTGCTCGGCAACAACGGCTTCATCAACGCCATGTTGCTCAAATCCGGACTGGTCGACCAGCCGGTGCAGTTCATGTTCACCCGCTTCGGCGTCGTCGCCGCGCTCGTCCACGTCACCCTGCCGGTGATGGTGATCATGCTCGCGGCGGCGCTCGCGCACATCGATCGCGACTACGAGCGCGCGGCCGAAAGCCTCGGCGCCGGGCCGCTGCGCACCTTCCTCACGGTGACCTTGCCGCTCTCGATGCCGGGAATCATCGCCGGCGCGACGACGGCGTTCGCCTGGACCTTCAGCGCGTTCGCCACCCCGCAGCTGATCGGCGGCGGCCAGGTCAACATGGTCGCGAACCTCGTCTATCAGCTCGGCTTTGCGAGCTTCAATTTCCCGTTTGCGGCGAGCCTCTCGGTCGCCGGCCTCGCGCTCACCTTCGCGGTGCTGGCGCTGGTGCGGGCCGCCGCCCGGCCGCTGGAAGAGATCGGGCCGCACTGACATGGCGCGCCTGACGTCGCTCCGGCTGCTTCGCTTCCTCGGCGCGAGCGTCGTCATCGCGATCCTCGCCTTCCTGCTGCTGCCGGCCGTGGTGGTCGCGCTCGCGGCCTTCAACGATCGCGCGATCCTGGCGTTTCCGCCTGAGAGCTGGTCGTGGCGGTGGTTCGCCAAGGCGCTTGCCTACGAGGACTTCCGCGCCGGCGTCCGCAACGGGACGATTGTCGCCGCATCGGCGTCGGCAATCGCGCTGGTCGTCGGCGCGGCCTTCGCCTTCGCCCTCGACCGCTACGCGTTCCGCTGCAAGCGCGCGCTCGAGGCCGTGCTGTTGTCGCCGCTGGTGATCGCGCATTTCACCATCGGCCTCGGCTTTCTGATCCTCGCCGCCCAGCTCGGCATGGCGCGCGGGTTCGCGGTCGTCATCGCCTGCCACGTGGCGCTGGTGCTCCCGTTCGTGCTGCGCAGCGTCTACGTCTCGCTGCGCAATCTCGACCGGCGCCTGGAACTCGCCGCCGCGAGCCTCGGCGCGCCGCCGCACCGCGTGCTTGCCACCGTCACCCTGCCGCTGCTGCTGCCCGGCCTCGCCAGCGGCTGGCTGTTCGCCGCCATCCTCTCGTTCAACGAGTTCACCGCCTCGCTGTTCGTCACCACCCAGCGCACCCAGACGCTGCCGGTCGCCATG
>DASPVJ010000441.1:0-2852 GCA_035622435.1 Xanthobacteraceae bacterium
CGCTCATCGTGGTGCTGCGCCTGCGCCCGCAGGGGCTGCTGCCGGAGGCGCGCCTGCATCCGGTGCTGGCGGAAGAGGAAAAGAAATTTCCGCCTTTGTGAAATCCCTCACGCCGCCGTTGCCCGGCCTGCGCTAGTCGAACGGCATGATCATCTCCGCACGACATGCCGCATCCTTGCACCTAAAGCGTGATGGCTTTTCTTCGAATCGCCATCCCGCTTTAGCCTATTGTTGGAGCATGATGTTTTTCCGAAAACCGGTACCCACTTTTCGGCATCATGCTCTGGCGACCGCGCTCGGGATCGCCGCCGCGATCGCGGCGCCTTGCGCCGGCGGCTGGGCGGCGGCGCGCCCGCCGGCGCAAGCGAGCGAGACCGGCGCGCCGAGCGACCTGGTGAACCGCCCCGGCTGCTGGAGCGAGGCCGGCGCCGACCTGCGCTATTCCTGCGAAGCGGCCGGCCGGCGCTGAGCGTTCAGGCGGCGGTTTGCCTAAACCGGGATGACTTATCTTCGAATCGTCATCCCGCTTTAGGTTATTGTTGGAGCATGATGTTTTTCCGAAAACCGGTACCCACTTTTCGGCATCATGCTCTAGCGACGGCAACCATTGCGATTGCCGCACAACCGGGCCGCGTCTCGCCGCGCATTTCCGGCGGCGGCGATCGACCCATGCGCCGATTCTTAACCGGGCGTTTACCAACGAATGCAATCTACGTGTGCGAAGCCGCTCCCCATCATCGCCGCCGAGAGAATTGCCGGTGCCCGCCCATCATCGACCCTTCTGGCGCAGCTTCCGGCACACGCTCGGATGGCGGCTGATCGTTCCCATTCCGGTCGCGCTCGCCGCCGCCATCGCGCTGGTGTGGGCGACGGTCCCGCCCGCCATCACCAAAAGCGCCGTCGACGAAGCGATCCGCGCCGGCCTGCAGACCGCCGCGCAGTTCAAGATCGTCCGCGGCTATTACACCGAGAACGTCGTCAACAAACTGGTGAAGCAGGGCGTGGTCGCGGCGACCTTCGATCACAAGGCCGACGGCAAGGCGATCCCGCTGCCCGCGACGATGATCCATGACCTGAGCGAATTGCTCGCCGGCAAGGCGACCACGGTCAATCTCTACAGCGCCTACCCGTTCCCCAACCGCAAGGAGCGCCGGCTCGACGAGTTCCAGCAGCAGGCCTGGGACTTCCTCACCGCCAATCCGGCCGCCATCTTTTCCCGCACCGAGGAGCGCGACGGCAAACAGGTCGTGCGCGTCGCCGTCGCCGACACCATGTCGGCGCAGAGCTGCATCGCCTGCCACAACACCAACCCGCTGTCGCCGAAGACCGACTGGAAGCTCGGCGACGTGCGCGGCGTGCTGGAGGTCGATTCGGTCATCGACCAGCAGATCGCCGACGGCACCGGGCTGAGCCGCTCGATCGTGACCGGGGCGGCGGCGATCGGGCTCGCCCTGCTGGCGATCCTGCTGCTGGCGACGCGCAGCGTGATCCGGCCGCTGCGCGCCATGACCGACTGCATGAGCAAGCTCGCCGCCAAGGATTTCGCCGTCGAACTGCCGGGGCTCGGCCGCCGCGACGAGATCGGCGAAATGGCGCGGGCGGTGGAAGTGTTCCGCACCAGCGGCCGCGAGGTCGAGCGCATGCGCGCCGAACAGGCGGAGCAGGAGAAGCGCGCCGCCGCCGAGCGCAAGGCGGCGACCCACCAGCTCGCCGACGGGTTCGAGGCGGTGGTCGGCAACATCGTCGATTCGGTGTCGTCGGCCTCGACCAACCTGGAAGCCACCGCCGGGACGCTCGCCCGCACCGCCGAAACGACCCGGCAGCTTTCCGGCACCGTCGCCGCCGCTTCCGAGGAGGCCGCCGCCAACGCCCATTCGGCCGCCGGCGCGACCGATCAGATGTCCGCTTCGGTCGACCACATCGCCCGGCACGTGCAGGAATCGAGTTCGATCGCCGATCAGGCCGTCGAGCAGGCCAAGAAGACCGACGCGCGCATCGTCAAGCTCTCCGAGGCGGCCAACCGCATCGGCGACGTCGTCAAGCTGATCAACGACGTGGCCGAGCAGACCAACCTGCTCGCGCTCAACGCCACCATCGAGGCGGCGCGCGCCGGCGAAGCCGGCAAGGGCTTCGCGGTGGTCGCCCACGAGGTCAAGGCGCTCGCCACCCAGACCGCCAAGGCGACCGGCGAGATCGCCACCCAGATCGCCGCCATGCAGGCGGCGACCAAGGAATCGGTCGGCGCGATCAAGGAGATCGGCAAGACGGTGATGCGCATTTCCGAGATCGCGCGCACGATCGCGGCGGCGGTGGAGGAACAGGGCGCGGCGACGCAGGGGATCGCCGGCAACGTCCGCGAAGCCGCCCGCGGCACGTCGGAGCTCACCGCCAGCATCGCCGACGTGAACCGCGGCGCCTCGGAGACCGGCGCCGCCTCGGCGCAGGTGTTCGCCTCGGCGCAATCGCTCGCGCGCGAGAGCAGCCGCCTCAAGGCCGAGGTGGGGAAATTTTTGCTGAGCGTGCGGACGCAGTGATCGGCGGCGCTTCAAATTTTCCTTTCATTTGCAGATAAATGTCCGCTTTCGCGCAATCGTTCCGTCGCCCGGATGCGATAGGTTGCCGGCGCATCGCGGAAGGCGCCGATGAACCCGCTGCTGTTCGAGTGCCCGACCACCAGGCGTCCGATCGAAGTCGGGCTGCGCATCGATTTTAAGACCCTGCGCACCGTGCAGCCGGTGACGATCGGCGTGGTGTGCCCGCTGTGCGACGAGACGCACGAGTGGAAGCTGCACGAAGGCTGGATCGTCGAGCCGCCCGAGCCGGAGCGGACCGCCCCGCCGCCGCCCCTGGCC
>DASPVJ010000442.1:0-5451 GCA_035622435.1 Xanthobacteraceae bacterium
CGAATTTCTTCGGCGCCGTGATCATTCCGTAGAGCCGCTCGCCGTAGCCGATCGGCACGACCTGATCGCGCTCGCCGTGCATGACCAGGACCGGCGCGCTGACCCTGGCGATGCGCTCGTCGGAACGAAACGTGTCGTGCATGAGAAGCCGCACCGGCAGGAACGGATAGGCGGCGGCGCCGATGTCGACCGCGGACGTGAACGGCGCTTCGAGCACGACCTTGCCGACCTTGCGCTCGGCCGCGAGCGCGATCGCGACGGCGGTGCCGAGGGATTCGCCGAAGAGCACGAGGCGCTCGGGTGGACAGCGTTCCGCCGCGAAGGCATAGGCCGCTTCACCGTCGGCGATGAGCCCGGCTTCGCTCGGGCTTCCGGTCGAGCCGCCGTAGCCGCGATAGGATAGGGCGAGGAGGCCGGTGCCGTCGGAGACGAGCGCCGCAAAGCGCATCGCCCGCTCGCGCAGCGCCGCCCCGTTGCCCTGGAAGTAGAGCACCAGCGGCTTGTCGCCGCGCGGCGGCACGTGCCAGGCGATCAGCTTTTCGCCGTCGCTCGCGGCGAGCACGATTTCCTCGGCCTGCGGCAGCCCCGCCGCCGCCGGCGCGGTGCGCGTCTTGTCGGGGAAGTACATCAGCGAACGTTGCGCGACATAGGCGATCGCAACGACAATCGCGTAGCCGATCAGCGCGGTTATCAGCAACCACTTCAATATCGTCACGGGGCGGTCACAGCGCCTTGACGATCTCTTCGGTCATCTTCTTGGCGTCGCCGAACAGCATCATGGTGTTGTCGCGGAAGAACAGCTCGTTCTCGACGCCGGCGTAGCCCGAGCCCATGCCGCGCTTGACGAACAGCACCGTCTTGGCGTTTTCCACGTCGAGGATCGGCATGCCGTAGATGGGCGATTGCGGATCGGTCTTGGCCGCCGGGTTGGTGACGTCGTTGGCGCCGATCACGTAGGCCACGTCGGCCTGGGCGAACTCGGAATTGATGTCCTCGAGTTCGAACACCTCGTCATAAGGCACGTTCGCCTCGGCCAGCAGCACGTTCATGTGCCCGGGCATGCGGCCGGCGACCGGATGGATCGCGTATTTGATCTCCACCCCCTCGGCCTTGAGCTTGTCGGCCATCTCGCGCAACGCGTGCTGCGCCTGCGCCACCGCCATGCCGTAGCCGGGCACGACGATGACCCTGCCGGCGTTCTTCATGATGAAGGCGGCGTCGTCCGCCGAGCCCTGCTTCACCGGCCGCGTCTCCGCGCCCACCGCCGGGCCCGCCACTTCGCCGCCGAAGCCGCCGAGGATGACCGAGATGAACGATCGGTTCATCCCCTTGCACATGATGTAGGAGAGGATCGCGCCCGAGGAGCCGACCAGCGCCCCGGTGATGATCAGGGCGGTGTTGCCGAGGGTAAATCCGATGCCGGCGGCCGCCCAGCCCGAATAGGAGTTGAGCATCGAGATCACGACCGGCATGTCGGCGCCGCCGATCGGAATGATGATCAGCGCGCCGAGCAGGAACGACAGCAGCGCCAGCATCCAGAACGCGGCATGGCTCTCGCGCCGCACGAGCCATACGATCGACAGGATCAGCAGCACGCCGAGCGCGATGTTGATGAGATGGCGCAGCGGCAGCAGGATGGGCTTGCCGCTCATGCGGCCGTCGAGCTTGAGGAAGGCGATCACCGAGCCGGTGAAGGTGACGGCGCCGATCGCCACGCCGATCGACATTTCGACCAGGCTTGCCTTGTGGATGTCGCCGACGCTGCCGATGTCGAAGGCGCGCGGCGCATAGAGCGCGCCCGCCGCCACCAGCACCGCCGCCATGCCGACCAGCGAGTGGAACGCGGCGACGAGCTGCGGCATCGCCGTCATCGGCACGCGCCGCGCGATCACGGTGCCGGCGCCGCCGCCCAGCGCCAGCCCGACCACCACCAGCACCCAGGCGAAGAAGCCGGCCGGCTGGTGGGCGGCGAGCGTGGTCACCACCGCGATCGCCATGCCGACCATGCCGAAGATATTGCCGCGCCGGCTCGACTCCGGGCTCGACAGGCCGCGCAGCGCCAGGATGAACAGGACGCCGGAGACGAGATAGAGCAGCGCAACGATATCTTGGCTCATCGGGCGCTTCCTCTCACTTCTTCTTTTTCTGGTACATCGCCAGCATGCGCTGGGTGACCAGGAAGCCGCCGAAGATGTTCACCGAGGCGAACGCCAGCGCGACGAAGCCGAGCAGGCGCGCCCACACCGGGCCGGCCCCGCCGGCAAGCTCGACGCCGACGGCGAGCAGCGCGCCGACGACGATCACCGAGGAGATCGCGTTGGTCACCGACATCAGCGGCGTATGCAACGCCGGCGTGACCGACCACACGACGTAATAGCCGACGAACACCGCCAGCACGAAGATCGAGAAGCGGAACACGAAGGGGTCGATGCCGCCGGCGGTCGCGGTGGTGGCGGCGGTGGCGAGCATCGCCGCCGCCGCATCGGCATAGCCCTGCGCGGTCTCCGCCGCCTGACGTGCCGCCTCGGCGGCGGCCTGGGCGCGCTCGATCGCTTCCTGCGGCGTGATCACGGCCATGGCGGCCTCCATATCGATTGTCGGAGCATGATCTTTTCCGAAGACCGGTGCCGACCCCGGATCAAGTCCGGGACAGGCTTTTTCGGGATCATGCTCAAGACGCACTCTTGGGCTGGAAGCCCGGGTGAACGACGGCGCCGTCGCGGGTGAGCGCCGTCGCTTTGACGATCTCGTCGTCCCATTTCACCGCCAACGCCTTGGCGGCCTTGTCGATCAGGATTTCGAGGAACGCGTAGAGGTTCTTGGCGTAGAGGCTCGAGGCGCTCGCGGCGAGCCGCCCCGGCACGTTCGCGTAGCCGACCACCTTGACCCCGCCGACGTCCACGACTTCGTCGGCCTTCGACACCTCGCAATTGCCGCCGCGCTCGACGGCAAGATCGACGATCACGGAACCCGGATGCATCGAGGCGACCATCTCGCGGCTGATCAGCCGCGGCGCCGGCCGCCCCGGAATGAGCGCGGTGGTGACCACGATGTCCTGCTTCTTGATGTGCTCGGCCACCAGCGCCGCCTGCTTGGCCTGATACTCCTTGGACATTTCCTTGGCATAGCCGGCGGCGGTCTCCGCCTGCTTGAACTCGTCGTCCATGACGGCGACGAATTTGGCGCCGAGGCTCTCGACCTGCTCCTTGGCGGCCGGCCGCACGTCGGTCGCGGTGACGATGGCGCCGAGCCGGCGCGCGGTCGCGATCGCCTGCAGGCCGGCGACGCCCGCCCCCATGACGAAGACTTTGGCGGCCGGGACCGTGCCGGCGGCGGTCATCATCATCGGCAGCGCGCGCTCGTACTCGGCCGCGCCGTCGATCACCGCGCGATAGCCGGCGAGGTTGGCCTGGGAGGAGAGCACGTCCATCGACTGCGCGCGGGTGATGCGCGGCATCAGCTCCATGGCGAAGGCGCAAACGCCGGCCGCCGCCATGTCGGCCAGCGCCGCCTCGTTGCCGAACGGATCCATGATGGCGATGACGAGCGCGCCGTGCTTGTAGCCGGCAAGCTCGGACGCGGCGGGCCGGCGCACCTTGAGGACCACGTCGGCGTCCTTCACCGCATCGCCCGCCGTCGGCGCGACGGTGGCGCCCGCGCCCGCGTAGTCGCGGTCGAGGATGCCCGATTTCATGCCCGCCCCGGCCTCCACCGCCACGTCGGCGCCGAGCGCGCGCATCTTCTTGACGGTCTCCGGCGTCGCCGCAACGCGCGGCTCGGCCGGGTCCATCTCGGCAGGGACGGCGACTTTCATGATGCCTCCGGTCGCTGACGGCCGTGCGGCGCCGGCACAGGCAGGTCCTCCTGCCGGCGGCGGCGGCCGAGCCAACGCGCGTCAGGTGAGGAAGTAGGCCATGCCCAGCAGGATGACGACGACGACCGTCAAGCTCCACCGCACCGCCCGCAGGAAAAACCGGTAGGTGCCCTCGTGCTCGGCGTAATCGTTGCCCGTCGCGGTCGCGTACTCGACCTCGCCGTGATCGGCCATGCCAGTCCCCCTCCGATCTTGCGGATTTCGCCCGCGGGGGGCTTACCCCAATTGGGTCCGCAGGGCAATGCGGGGGAACGCAATCATTCGGCCGGCGCGAGGCCGGCGGCGGCCAGCGCCTTGGCCTGGCGTGCGGCCACGCGCGCGAGCGAGAAGGATTCGATCGCCTCGTTGAACAGCCGGTGAAAGTTGATCTCGGCGCCCAGGTGCAGGAACACCCCGCCGAGGCCGATCGCGGCGCGGTCCATGAACACGAACTCGCGCGGCACCATGACCGGGCCTTTCTCGCGCAGCGCCCGGTGGACCTCGAAGGCCTCGCGGCGGCCGTATTGGGACGGCTTGACCCCGTCGGCGATGGTCCGGACCCGGTCCTCGAGCAACGGCCCGTAGATGAACCGGGCCCAGATGTTGAGGACATCGATGATGTCGCGGCCAAGCCCGCAAAAGCCCCAGGTCTCGTAGGCGTGCACCACGAGGTCGCGGTCGCCGCGCAGCAGGCCGTTATAGAGATCGACGACCCCGCCCACGAACTTGGTCGGGAAAATGCGGATGCAGCCGTAGTCGAGGAGGTTGATGCCGGCCGGCGCGCCGTCTTGCGCAAACACCGTGTAATTGCCGAGGTGCGGATCGCCGTGGATCACCCCGAAGCGGCTGAATGGGAACCACCAGGCGGTGAACATGGCGGTGGCGATGCGGTTGCGCGCCTCGAGCGGAGCGCTCGTATGGTCGAGGAGCCGCCGTCCCTCGAGCCAATCGAGGGTGAGCAGGCGCCCGGTCGACAGATCCGGCCACACCCGCGGCACGCGGATCGAGGTCACGCCGGCGAGCATCGCGCGATAGAGCGTCACGTGCTTCGCCTCGCGCCGATAGTCGAGTTCCTCGCGCACCCGCGCGCCGATCTCCTTGGCGATTTCGGTGGTGACGATCGCCGGGTCCATGCGGCGGTGGATGGCGAACAGCCATTCGAGCTGCTGGAGGTCGGCTTCGACGGCCGACTGCATGTCCGGGTATTGCAGCTTGCAGGCAAGCTGCGCGCCGTCGTGGGAGCGCGCGCGATGCACTTGGCCGAGCGAGGCGGCGGCGGCGGGCTGATGCTCGAAGGCCGCGAATTTCTTCTGCCAGTCGCTGCCGAGTTCCGCGCTCATGCGCCGCTTGACGAACGCCCAGCCCATGGGCGGGGCCTGGCTCTGCAGTTTCTGCAGTTCGGTCACGTACTCGGGCGGCAGCAAATCCGGAATGGTCGACATCAGCTGGGCGACCTTCATGATCGGCCCCTTGAGGCCGCCCAGGACGCCGGCAAGCTCGGCCGCGTTGCGGGTGCGGTCGAGATCGAGGCCGAGGAAGCGCGCCCCCATCATCCGCGCCGCCACTCCGCCCACGTTGGCGCCGACCCGCGCGTAGCG
>DASPVJ010000443.1:0-7724 GCA_035622435.1 Xanthobacteraceae bacterium
GACGTCGCCGCCCTTGTATTTGTGGTAGGTCGAAGGAGCAGGCCAGCCGAGCAGCCCACGCTGTTCGTCGACGCTGAGCCCCCACACCTTCGCGATATTGAGGAAGGCACGGATCGCGGAGCCCGACAATCGCTTGCGAACCGCCGGATCGCCGCGCTTATCGACGCCGATGGAGGAAGCCTTTGGGCGATCCAGATCGAGCTCAAGATCGGGTCGCGCCATCGCGGCCTCCATTTATATACACTATACTCCATATATGGATAAGGTTCAAGGCAAAATGTGAGCATGTCCCCGGGGGTCTTTTTGACCTCTGGCGGGGACTAAAGCCACAGAAAAGTCTCAAGGCGCTCTACCGGCTCAAGGTCATGGCGGCGAAGAGGGAGGGGTGAAGAAATGCCATTGGCCCGACCCTGGCCTGGTTATGCCGCCGGCCGTCTCGCCCGCCGCCCGGCCTTGCCGCGCGCCGAGGCGGGCTTTCCGCCGATCGCGCCGAGGCCTTTGAGCTCGATCGCGGGCTTGCCCTCGAACTCCACCAGCAGCCGGATATTGCCGCCGATCGCGGCGACATATTCGCGCAGCGTCGACAGCAGCATGTCGCTGCGCTGCTCGAGCCTCGACACGCTGTCCTGGCCGATGCCGAGCGTGGTGGCGACCTTTTCCTGGGTCTTCCGGTGCGCCTTGCGCAACGCCCGGAGCGAGGTCTCCTCGGCGATCAGCTCCTGCGCCCGAGCCCTGACCTTTGCCCGGCGCCGGGCCGGAAGCGCGGCGATCTTGTCGCGTAGCGTGGTCATGTCCGATTCCTCTTATTCAGCCCTGCCAAGTGACGATCGAGCCGCTCATCGGCCGCGCGGATCAGCTGGCGATAAAACCGCTTCTCGTTGATCCCCTGTTTCGCCCCTGCCACCAGCAGGATCGCCTGCTGGCAGGGATCGAAGGCAAAGGCCACCCGCCACACTCCGCCGGCAGCCGAGAACCGCAGCTCCTTCATGTTGGCGTGGCGCGAGTTCTGAAGCGTATCGACCCGTGGCCCTCCGAGCGTCGGCCCGAACGTCTCCAGCACCGCCGCCTGCGCCAACAGTTCGTCCTGCACCCGCCGCGCCAGGCGGTCGAATTCCGGCTCGAACTCCGGATGAAGGACAACGGCCCACGACGCGATTCCATTATGGTTCAAAATACATATGATTTCAAGTCCATATTAGCAATCGAGCCTGCTGCTGGGAAGGAAGCGGCCAGGGCAATCGGCGCTTACCTACTCATCCTTGAGCAGGGTCCATGGCGCCACCCGCAGGCCCTTGGCGATGCGGGCGATGTTGTCGATCGAAACGTTGCGCTCGGCACGCTCCACCGCGCTGAGATAAGTCCGGTTCATTCCGCTCTCGTGCGCCAACGCCTCCTGACTGAGGCCGCGCGCGGCGCGCAGCCGGCGCATGTTCCTTGCCAGGATGTCTCGCCAGGGGCGTTTGTGCGTCCGGTTCACGGACGCCGATTGTGCGGATTGATGGTTTTAAGGCGACCGCTTTTAAGGTACATTGCGAATTCGCAATCCCGCGGTGAGCACAATTCCGCGCCCAGAGGCCGCGGCAATCGTCGGTCACGCCGGGGCCGCAGACCGTTCCAAGGCGGCCGCTTCTAGGGAACATTGCATATTCGCAATGCCTGTCGCAATTCGAGGCATATGATGTCCGCAAGAGCCCCCAACGCCATCGATGCCGCCGTCGGCCACAATGTGCGCATCCGGCGCATGGCCAAGGGTCTGTCGCAGACGGACCTTGCCACACGGCTCGGCGTCACCTTCCAGCAGGTGCAGAAATACGAGAAGGGGGCCAACCGGATCGACAGCGGCCGCCTCGTCCGGATCGCGCGAATCCTCGAAGTCCCGGTGGCGGCGCTGTTCGAGGGCGTCGAGGGCTCCATCGACCCGAGCGCGCCCACGCTGCTGCGCTTGCTCGCCGAACCCCGGTCGCTCAGGCTCGCGCAGGCCTTCGCCGCCATCACCAACGTGACCCTTCGGCTGTCGATCCTGAGCCTGGTCGAACGGGTGGCCGCCGCGGTTGCGCGCTCGCCCCGCCGCTCGTAATTGCCGCCGGCTCACCCGCGCGCGAGGCGCACTTCGACCGGCGGACCGCTGCGGATCGTCTGATAGACGACGCAGTAGCGTTCGGTGAGCTTGAGCAGCTGGTCGAGCTTGTCCTGCGGGGCGTCGGAGTCGACCGTAAACGTCAGGCGGATGGCCTTGAAGCCGACTGGCGCCTCCTTGGCGACGCCGAGCGTGCCGCGGAAATCGAGGTCCCCTTCGGCGGCAACGGTCGCCGCGCGCAGCGGAATGTCGAGGGCGGTCGAAACCGCCTTCAGGGTCACGCCGGCGCAGGCGACCAGCGCCTCCAGCAGCATGTCGCCCGAGCACAGTTCGAGCCCCGAACCGCCGGTCGCCGGATGCAGCCCCGCAACCGCGAGTCCGCGCCCGGTCCCGACCTTGCAGGCGATATGGACGTCGTCGAGGGTGCCGCGCGCCTTGAGCGTGATCACCGCCGCGGCGGGGTCGGCCTTGTAGCGGTCCTTGATCGGGGCCTGCATGGCCCGCAGCGCCTGTGCATCCATGGCGATCTCCTGATCTTCTTTCTCACCACCACAGGGCGGCGCCGGCGGTGGTCCTGGTTTCGCGGTCGTCGGTCGTCACCGCGCGGTCGAGCGAGCGGTCGAGCGCCGCCATCACCCGGCGCTTGGCAAAATCGAACGCTGCCGATTGCCGGTCGCGCGGACGCGGTAGGTCGGTTTCGATCTCGGCGAACACGCGGCCGGGCCGCGGCGACATGACGATGACGCGGTCGGCGAGCACGATCGCTTCGTCGACGTCGTGGGTGACGACGACGAGCGTCGGCTTGGCGTCCGCCCACAGATCGAGCAGGTGGTCCTGCAGGTCGACGCGAGTGAACGCGTCGAGCGCCGAGAACGGCTCGTCGAGCAGCATCACCTCCGGCCGGGTGATGAGCGCGCGCGCGATCGCCGCGCGCTGGGCCTGGCCGCCCGAGAGTTCGCGCGGCCACATCCGCGCCTTGTCGGAAAGCCCGACCCGGTCGAGCGCCGCGGCGACCCGCTGCCGGCGTTCGGCCGCGCGCCGCTGGGCGAGGCCGAAGCCGACGTTGTCGGCGACGCGGAGCCACGGCAACAGCCGCGGCTCCTGGAACACGATGCCGATCTTTTCGTGCGGCGCCGTGATGGCCGCGCCGTCGAGCCCGACCGCGCCCTCGCTCGGCTGATCGAGGCCGCACACGAGGCGCAGCAAGGTGGACTTGCCGCAGCCGGAGCTGCCGATGATGACGGCGATCTCGCCGGGCTCTACGTCGAGCGACACGTCGCTGACCGCGCGCACGCCGTTCGCATAGGTCTTTCCCACGTGGTCGAGCACCAACATGTTGCTAACGCCGCGCCGCGAAGGCGTCCTCCCAACGCAGGAACGGCGCCGTCGCGGCGACCAGGATCGCGTCGGTGAGCTTGCCGAGCACCGCGAAGGTGATCAGCGCGGCGACGATCTCCGCCGGCTTGCCCAGCTGCTGGCCGTCGATCAGCAAATAGCCGAGCCCCTCCGACGCGCCCATGAACTCGGCCGCGACGACGAACATCCAGCCGAGCCCGAGGCCGGCGCGCAGCGCCACGACGTAAGCGGGCAGCACGGCGGGCAGCAGAATGCGCCGAACCATGGCGAAGCCCGACAGCCGGAACACCCAACCGACTTCGACGATCTTGCGGTCGACCGACAGGATGGCACC
The DNA here is from genome assembly GCA_035622435.1 of Xanthobacteraceae bacterium. Lineage (GTDB taxonomy): Bacteria > Pseudomonadota > Alphaproteobacteria > Rhizobiales > Xanthobacteraceae > AP-16. The sequence goes on from DASPVJ010000443.1 coordinate 3,768, forward strand.
GAGCAGGCCGAGATAGATCGGGAAGAACACGCCGACGGCAATCAACGCCACCTTCGAGGTCTCGAAGATCCCGAGCCACAGAATGAACAGGGGAATCCAGGCGATCGACGGGATGGCGCGCAGCCCCTGCAGGGTCGGATCGATCGCCAAGCGCACCACTTCCCAATAGCCGGCAATCGCCGCAACCAGGGTTGCCGCCGCGGCGCCGAACGCGAAGCCGGCGGCGACCCGCAGCAAGGTGGCGAGGATGTGTCGCTCTAGTTCGCCGGTCGCCGCAAGCTCGGTCAGCGTGCGCCAGACCACCGACGGCGGCGGCACCAGCCGCCCGTCCGAGAGCCCGAGCCCGACCGCGATCTCCCACAGCGCCGCGAGCCCGATCGGCAACGCCAAGCCGATCGCCGGCCGCGCCAACCGCTCCAGCGGATCGCGCGGTGCCCGGTCCGCCGGAACGGCGGGTCGTTCGGCCGAGACGGTCATGTCGGCAGCAGATATGGCGGCAGCCCGGAATGCAACATGGGCTCGCGCCGCAGCGGCTAATTGCCGGCGATCGGCACGCGGTCGTCGATCAGGGCGTCGACGGCGGCCTTCACGTCGACGCTGGCCGGAACGACGCCCGCCTGCTGCAAGGCGAGCCCGGCGGCGAGGATCGACTCGCGCTGCGCGGCGCCGATGCGGTTGTAGGTCAATTCGGTGCGCTCCTTGAGCTGCTTTTCGACCACGGCGTCGGGCAGCTTGGTGACGGCGATGAAGATGCGCTTCACCTCGGCCGGATTGGCGAGCGAATACTTGCGCGCCTCCTCGTAGACGGCGAGCGTGCGCTGCACCAGGTCGGGGTGATCCTTGAGGAACTCCTGGCGCACGTTGAGGATGCCCCAGGTATTGGCCGCCGGGTTGCGATAGAACAGCCGCGCCCCGTCCTCGATCTCCGCTTGCGCCATCATCGGGTCGAGCCCGGTCCAGGCGTCGACGTCGCCGCGGATCAGCGCGGTCTTGCCGTCCGGATGCTGCAACAGGACCGGCGTGATGTCGCGCTCGGTGAGGCCCGCGCCTTGGAGCGCGCGCACCAGGAAGATATGCGGGTCGGTGCCGCGGGTGACCGCGACGCGCTTGCCCTTGAGGTCGGCGACCTTTTCGATCGCCGTGTCCTTGCGGGTGACGAGCGCCGTCCACTCGGGCCGCGAATAGACGTAGATCGACCTGATCGGATTGCCGTTGATCTTGCCGATCAGCGCCGCCGCGCCCGCGCTCGAGCCGAAATCGAGCGAGCCGGCGCTGAGGAATTCGAGCGCCTTGTTGGAGCCGAGCGTCTGCACCCAGCGGATGGCGATGCCGTCCTTGGCGAACTCCTGCTCGAGCAGGCCCTTGTCCTTGAGCACCATCGACACCGGATTGTAAGTCGCCCAGTCGATGACGATTTCCTTCGGCTTGTCGGCGGCGTTCGCGCCCAAGGAGGCAAGCGCCGTCACGATCGCGGCGGCGGTAACCGAACGTCGGGAGATGAGGGTCATGACGACCTCCACGCGCTACACGGCCGGCCGCGCTCCCTCGCGCGATCGCGGCCGATTTATGGAGGCGGGAATTGGCCCGCCGTCAGCTGGCGGCGGGGCGGGCCCCGCGCTTTAGCTGCATTTGTTAAGCGCCCGCAAGCTGCTCGCTCAAATCGGCGCTAGTGTCCCGATTCCGAAGTTCGCTCAACACTGCAGCACGCTCGGATGCGAACTTCGGAATCGAAGGACACTAGAAAACCTATGATTCTAGTGCCGCTTTGAACCCGAAGTTCGCAACCGTACCTCGCCGCAATGTTATGCGAACTTCGGGTTCGCGGCACTAGTCGGTGGTTTAGGTACCCCCGCCGCCGCCGTCAACGAGAAAGTAATGGCGCGGCGAATACCTTCGGGAGCAGGGTGTTCCCCCGCGCCAGCGTCCAACGGGGTAAACGTTTCCCGCCTGGCGGGAGCGGCCGTGACACGGCTCGCCGCCTCGGCTATCGGTTAAGGCGATGAACGACGTTGCCGAGCTAGAGCGGCGCAAGACCGCCGACCTGTTCGATGCCGCCGCGGTCGCGCCCGACCTCGCTGCGCTCGGCGAGGCGTATCGCGGCCGCGAGCGCGACTTGCGCACCGCGGTCGCCCAGCGCCTCAAGGCCGCGCTCGGCGCCGGCCGGGCGGTGGCGGAACGCCTACTGCGCGAAGACCGCCACGGCCGCCGCTGCGCCGAGCGGCTGTGCTTCATGCAGGACGAAGTGATCCGCGTCCTCTACGAATTCGCCGAGCGGCATCTCTATCCCTCGCTCAATCCGTCCGAAGCCGAGCGCATGGCGATCGTCGCGACCGGCGGCTACGGCCGCGGATTATTGGCGCCCGGCTCGGACATCGACCTGCTGTTTCTCCTGCCCTACAAGCAGACCGCCTGGGGCGAGTCGATCGCCGAAACGATCCTCTATTGTCTGTGGGACATGGGGCTCAAGGTCGGCCACGCCACCCGCTCGATCGACGAATGCATCCGCCAGGCCAAGGCGGACATGACCATCCGCACCGCGCTGCTCGAGGCGCGCTTCCTGCTCGGCGAGCGCAAGCTCTACGACGACATGACCGCGCGCTTTTACAAGGACGTGGCGCAGGGGAGCGCGCGCGAGTTCGTCACCGCCAAGCTCGCCGAGCGCGAGGAGCGCCACCGCCGCGCCGGCCAGTCGCGCTATCTGGTCGAGCCCAACGTCAAGGACGGCAAAGGGGGCTTGCGCGACCTGCACACGCTGTTCTGGATCGCCAAATACGTCTATCGCGTGCGCGAGCCCGAGGAGCTGATCGAGCATGGCGTGTTCGACCGCGAGGAGTTCCAGCGCTTCCGCCGCTGCGAGGACTTCCTGTGGTCGGTGCGCTGCAACATGCATTTCCTCGCCGGCCGCGCCGAGGAGCGCCTGTCGTTCGACATCCAGCGCGAGATTGCGGTGCGGCTCGGCTACCGGGGCCATCCCGGGCTCCAGGACGTCGAGCGCTTCATGAAGCATTATTTTTTGATCGCCAAGGAAGTGGGCGATCTCACCGCGATCCTGTGCGCGGAGCTGGAGGACCGCCAGGCCAAGGCGCTGCCGGTGCTGCGCCGGGTGATGGCGGCGTTCCGCCCGCGCGGGCGCCGCACCTTGAGCGAGACCGAGGATTTCGTCGTCGACAACAACCGCATCAACGTCGCCGCCGCGGACGTGTTCCGGCGCGATCCCGTCAACCTGATCCGCATCTTCCATCTCGCCGACCGGCACGGCCTCCTGTTCCATCCCGACGCCATGCGGATCGCGGCGCGCTCGCTCTCCCTGATCGACGACGGCTTGCGGCAAAATCCCGAGGCCAACCGCCTGTTCCTGGAAATCCTCACCTCGCGCAACGACCCGGAGCGGGTGCTGCGCCGCATGAACGAGGCGGGCGTGCTCGGGCGCTTCGTGCGCACCTTCGGCCGCATCGTCGCGATGATGCAGTTCAACATGTATCATCACTATACGGTCGACGAGCACCTGTTGCGCTGCATCGGCATGCTGGCCGAGATCGAGCGCGGCGGCAGCGACGAGTTCAAGCTCGCGAGCGAGATGATCCGCACCATCCAGCCGCAGCACCGCGCCGTGCTCTACGTCGCGCTGTTCCTGCACGACATCGCCAAGGGACGGGTCGAGGACCACTCGGTCGCCGGCGCGAAGATCGCGCGCCGCTTCTGCCCGCGGCTGGGCTTTTCGCCGGCCGAGACCGAGACCACCGCGTGGCTCGTCGAAAACCACCTGGTGATGTCGACGATCGCCCAGTCGCGCGACCTCTCCGACCGCAAGACCATCGAGAATTTCGCCGCCGTGGTGCAGTCGCTCGAGCGGCTCAAGCTTCTGATCATTCTCACCACCGCCGACATCCGCGCGGTCGGGCCGGGTGTGTGGAACGGCTGGAAGGCGCAGCTCTTGCGCTCGCTTTATTACGAGAC
>DASPVJ010000444.1:0-17900 GCA_035622435.1 Xanthobacteraceae bacterium
GCGAGAACATCGCGCGGCCCGGCGACCGGAAAGGCCGCGACCGGAACGCCGCTCGCCAACGCCTCCAGCAAAACGAGGCCGTAGGTGTCGGTGCGGCTGGGGAACACGAACACGTCGGCGGCCGCGTAGGCGCGCGCCAACTCCTCGCCGCGGCGGGCGCCGAGAAATACCGCATCGGGAAACCGGCGGGTCAGATCGGCGCGCGCCGGTCCGTCGCCCACCACCACCTTGGTGCCGGGGAGGTCGAGGGCGAGAAAGGCCTCGAGGTTCTTTTCCACCGCCAGCCGCGCGACGGTGAGGAAGACAGGGCGCGGCAGCTCGAGATCGGCGCCGGAGCGCGGCCGGAACAGGTTCGCATCGACGCCGCGCGGCCACGCCATCACGTTGGCGAAGCCGCGGCTGACGAGTTCCGCTTCGAGCCCCGGCGTTGCCGCCATGACGCCGCCGGCGGCGCGGTGGAACCAGCGCAACGCCGCCCAGGTCCAGCGCTCGGGGATCGGCGTGCGCGCGGACACGTAGTCGGGGAACCGGGTGTGAAAACTCGTGGTGAACGCCAGCCCGTTGGCGAGGCAATAGCGCCGGACCAGAAGGCCGATCGGCCCTTCGGTGGCGATGTGGATCGCGGCCGGCCGCAGGTCGACGATGCGCCGGGCAATGGTGCGCGGTCGCGCCACGGCGAGCCGCATGCCCGGATAGGTCGGCAGCGGCAGGCTGCGCAGCCCCTCCGGGGTGAGGAACGCGATCGAGGCCCCGAGCGGCGGCGCGGCGCGGGCGACTTCGCGCAGCGTGTGCACCACGCCGTTGATCTGCGGATGCCACGCGTCGGTCGCGACGAGAACGCGCATCAGGCGGCGCGCGCCGCGGCGAGCGCAGGCTCGTCGACGCCGGCAAGCTCGCTCGTCCAGGTGAGGATCTCGAAGCCGCCGTCGGCGCGCTCGGCCACTGCCGTGCAGCTTTCCACCCAGTCGCCGCAATTGACGTAGCGGACGTTGAAACGGTCGTGGATCGCCGCGTGGTGGATATGGCCGCAGATGACGCCGTCGACGGCGTGACGATGGGCTTCGGCGGCGAGCGTCTTTTCGAACTCGCCGATGTAGCTCACCGCGTTCTTGACCTTGAGCTTCGCCCACTGCGACAGCGACCAATACGTCAGGCCGAGCCGCCGCCGTACCGCGTTGAACACGGTGTTGGCGACGAGCGCCAGCCGGTAGGCGTGGTCGCCGAGCAGCGCGAGCCAGCGCGCGTGCTTGACGATCATGTCGAAATGGTCGCCGTGGATCACGAGGTAGCGCCGGCCGTCGGCGCCGACGTGGATCGCCGTCTCGACGATTTCGATGCCGCCGAATTGCGTGCCGTAATAGTCGCGCAGGAATTCGTCGTGGTTGCCGGGCACGTAGATCACGCGCGAGCCCTTGCGGGCCTTGCGCAGGAGCTTCTGCACCACGTCGTTATGGGCTTGCGGCCAATGCCATCCGCCGCGCATCTGCCAGCCGTCGACGATGTCGCCGACGAGGTAGATGGTGTCGGCGTCGTGCACGCGAAGAAAATCGAGCAGGCGCTGGGCCTGGCACCCTCGCGTTCCGAGGTGAACGTCCGACAGGAACAGCGCGCGAAATCGTCGCGTACCGGACGTCACGATGCACTCATCCTTGCCTCGGCGCTCATGGCCAAGGCAAGTAACTGATTCCTATCTCATTTCAATGACAGGCGCCGGCAGGAATCGTTAACCTTTGCGGCGCGCGCCGACGCGGCGGTTGCACGACCTGGCCGCATCCGCCGCGGGTGTCGTCGCGGCAAAAAGTCGGCTGCCGCCCGCGAAAGCCTCTATGGTAGCGCCGCAATCGGGAGGAGGATCGCCATGGATCTCGGAATTGCCGGCCGCAAGGCCATCGTCTGCGCCTCGAGCCGCGGTCTCGGCCGCGCCTGCGCCATGGCGCTCGCGCAAGCGGGCTGCCAGGTCGTCGTCAACGGCCGCGACAAGGCGCGGCTCGAGGCGACGGCGGCGGAGATAGCCGCGGCGACCGGCGCCAAGGTGACGGCGGTTGCCGCCGACGTGGGCACCGCCGACGGTCAGGCGGCGCTGTTCGCCGCGTGCGCCGAGCCCGACATCCTCGTCAACAACAACGGCGGGCCGCCGTTCCGCGATTTCCGCGAGATCGGCCGCCAGCAGATGATCGACGGCGTCATCGCCAACATGGTGACGGCGATCGAACTGGTGCAGAAGGCGATCGACCCGATGGTCCGCCGCCGCTTCGGCCGCATCGTCAACATCACGTCCGGGTCGGTGAAAATGCCGCTGGCGGGGCTCGATCTCTCGTCGGGGGCGCGCGCCGGGCTCACGGCGTTTCTCGCCGGCGTCGCCCGTTCGGTCGCGGCCGCCAACGTCACCATCAATTTCCTGCTGCCGGGAACCTTCGACACCGACCGCCTGCGCTCGGGCATCGAAATAACAGCGAAGCGCAAGGGGATCAGCGTCGAGGAGGCGCGCGCCGAGCGCGCGGCGACGGTGCCGGCCAAGCGCTTCGGCGAAGCCGACGAGTTCGGGCAGGCCTGCGCGTTCCTGTGCTCGGCGCACGCGGGCTACATCACCGGGCAGAATTTGCTCATCGACGGAGGCCTGTTCCCCGGCACCCTGGGCTGACCGGCCCCGCGCGCCGGGCTTGCCATCAGATCGACATTTTGCCGCTGCCTAAAGTTCGTCATGGGAGCGGATGAGGGGCGCGGGCGGACGAAGGCTGGCGGGCGAATCGCCGGCCCGAGGGCGTGTGCGGACCTGCTCGGCGTCGGGGCTGCGATTGCCATGGCGATGGCGTTGGCGGGGTGTTCCTCCTCCTCCTCGTCGGTCGATTACGCCACCGACGCCTACCCATCCCAATCGCTTGTCGACCTTGTCAGGGGCCGTTCCCCGCCGCCGGCCGAGACGGCGGCGCCGGCGCAGCCCGGTCCCGCCACGGCGGCCGCGGATCCGTATGGCCCCGCGACCGCGACCGGCCCCGCGCCCGCACCCGCCCGGGCGGCCACGCCTGCCGCGCCCGCGCCGATCGCACCTGCGCCGGTGGCCGCAACCACGCCCTCGCCTGCGGCCGCTGCCACCGCTGCGGCCGCGCCCGAGGACTCCGATCCGGTGGCCGCTGCCTATCCGTCGGTCTCGCTCATCGACCTTCTGTCGGGCAAGACGAAGCCTTAGTACCAATTGTCGTCAAAAAATAAACCGACCTCGCGGGAGATCCCCGGAGGTCGGCTTGTTTGGTGCCGCGCCGGTATCGGCGATTACTTCGTGTACATCGGCTTTGGCGGCGGCTCCGGCCCCCACAGCTTGTACGTCAGCCGCGTGTAGATCGCCCAACCGCCGAAGTCGTCCTCGACGTGGACGCTGTCGGTGATCCACACTTGCCAGTCGACCGGGCCGAAGTTGTAGCCCCAGAGGCCGCCGACGGCCACGACGCTGGCCTTCCCGCAGCCCGCCGTGGGACCGAGCAGAGCTACCACCTGGGCGCAGGTGAATCCGCTGCCCGGCGTGTCGTTGGTGGTCTGCTGCTTGATGGCTGCGACCGGTCCTATTTCCATTTTGCCGAACAGGTGCGTCAGCGCGAGATCGGCGAAAAGCTCGTTGCCGGACTGGTAGCCGTTGCCGAACGACGCCACCGTGGCAGCCAGCCCTGGCAACGGCGGCAAGGCGCCCGCCGTGTTTGCCAAGAGCGAATAGGTCCCCATGGTGCCCTTGGACGTCCCGTTGATGTCGTATTTGAAGTTCGCCGTGAAGTGCCAGTCCTTGTCGACATAGGCGAAGCCGCCACGCGGCTCGACCGTCCAGTAATCCGGAACGGTCGTCCCGTTGTAGTGCGAGCCGTCCGGCGGGATGATCGTTACGCCCAGGTCGGCGAACCAGCCGTGACCCAGCGTCCATTGCAGGATGAGGGGTGTGATCAGCGTATTGGCGGTGTTTTCGAACCAAATGCAAGTGACGCAGCCAGCGCCATTGAGCACACCGAACGGAGGACCGGAGCCGTTGCCGCCGAGGGTCGCGCCGTTGCTCTGGTATGCAGCCACATAGTAGAACGGCTGCACGACCGCCCCGGCAACGTTAGCACCGAGGAACTGCCAGCCGGTCGACCAAAAGAGCGTGGGGCCCCACAGCGGGACGGTTACGGTGGTCCCGAGATTTTGCCCCACGCCGGTGAGAGTAGGCGCTATGATGGAGTCCATCACGACATAGACCCCGGGAGGGGCAGGCGCTGCAATCACTGCCCCGATTGTGCCACCCGTGATGGTCTGCCCGAAATTGCCGGGCTCCATGGCGAAGCCGCGATCGGCCCCCACGGCCAGTGCCAATCCTGCCACCGCCCCGCAGAGCGTCCTCATACCCAGCCGAGTCATTGTCCCCTCCGTTTTGCCGGCGAGCCATGCCCCCGCATGGCGCGTCCCCCTGGCGGCAAAGCCGCGATTCCGCTCAGGATGGTGACAGGCGCTCAGCGAACGCGCAAGTTCCGCAATTTTTTGATGCAGGATACGCCGCGCGCGTGAGAACATTGCCGGTTCAATAGGTTACGGCCGTTTTTCTCAACAAGCATGGGCGGCGAAGGCAGCATCCATCGCTGCGAATTTCAGCACGCGTGACAATTCTGCAACGCTTTCGACAGTTTGCCGACGGAGATTTATGCTTGGAACGCGGCGGCAATTTGCTGATCGTCGGAGGGAACTAATTCCGCTCGAGCCATAAGCGAGGGGCCGGCGCGCCTGCCGGCCCCCGCCGTCGCCCCCAAGCCGCATCGCTGAGGATGTCGCTGCCGCAACGTCGGACACCGCCGCCGCGAGCGAATGTTTGATTGCCGCCGCGCGGACGCCCCGACGGCATGGTGCCCGTCGTCCGGCAACCATGCAACCTTATGAATTTTGCCGCTCGCGTTGGCGCCGGCTTGGAAGTAGGACAGGGAATCAACGAGATGAAATGCCAACTCGCGTGGGAGATCGAGGGTCGCGGCGCGCGCTCGATCACGAATTTCGGCGAGCGTGACATTTGCGCAACGGTTTTCGACCGCTTGCCCCCGGCCCGAACCCGACGCATGATCAAGGGCCGCGCCTTATAACGTCAGCCACACATCGACCAAGGGGGACCAATCCATGAAGCTCGTCCGCTTCGGCCCGGCCGGCCGCGAGAAACCCGGCATCCTCGACGCCCAGGGCCGCATCCGCGATCTGTCCAAGGTGGTGCCGGACATCGCCGGCGACGCGCTCGGTCCCAAGGGCCTTGCCCGCATCCGCAAGGCGGCGGTCGACAAGCTGCCGCTGGTGCGCAGCGGCGTACGGCTCGGGCCGTGCGTCGGGAGCACGAGCAATCTCATCGCCATCGGGCTCAACTACGCCGATCATGCCGCCGAAACCGGGGCGCCGATCCCCAAGGAACCGATCATCTTCAACAAGGCGGTCAGCTGCATCTGCGGCCCCAACGACGACACCATGATCCCCAAGGACTCCTCCAAGCTCGACTGGGAGGTCGAACTCGGCATCGTCATCGGCTCGCGCGCGCGGTATCTCACGAAGAAGAACGCCATGGGCGCGGTCGCCGGCTATTGCCTGGCGAACGACGTGAGCGAGCGCGTGTTCCAGATCGAGCGCTCCGGCCAGTGGACCAAGGGCAAGGGCTGCGAGACCTTCGGCCCGCTCGGCCCCTGGCTCGTCACCAAGGACGAAATCAAGGATCCGCAGAAGCTCGACATGTGGCTCACGGTCAACGGCGAGAGCCGCCAGAAGGGTTCGACCCGCACGATGATCTTCGGGGTCGAGCATCTGGTCTGGTATTGCTCGCAGTACTTCATCATGGAGCCCGGCGACGTGATCATCACCGGCACGCCGCCGGGGGTCGGGCTCGGCATGAAGCCGCCGCAATTTCTCAAAGCCGGCGACGTGGTGCGGCTCGGCATCGCCGGCCTCGGCGAGCAGCAGCAGAAGGTGGTGAAGTTCAAGATGTGAGGAAACTCGCCAATTATCCGTTCACGGCCACCACGCGTGGAAATGATTCACCGGTCCGTGCCCGGACCCGATCGTCAGCCGGTCGGCGGCGGCGATCGCCAGCGTCACGTAGGCCTTGGCCTCGCCGACCGCCTCGACCAGCGGCAGGCCCTTGGCGAGCCCGGCGGCGATGGCGGAGGAGAGCGTGCAGCCGGTGCCGTGGGTGTTGCGGGTGGCAATCCGCGGCGCCGGCAGCCGCAGCTCCACCGCGCCGTCGAGGAAAATGTCGACGCTCTCCGGCCCCTCCCCGTGGCCGCCCTTGAGCAGCACCGCGCGCGGCCCGAGCGCGAGCAGGCGCTCGGCCTGATCGCGCATGTCGCCTTCGCTTGCGGCGAGCGCCGCATCGAGCAGCGCCGCCGCCTCCGGTAGATTGGGGGTGACGACGAGCGCGCGCGGGATCAAATCCCGCCGCAGCACGTCGACGGCCTCGGGCGCCAGCAAACGGTCGCCGGAGGCCGCGACCATCACCGGATCGAGCACCACGTTGGTCTGACGGTGCCGATCGAGCCCGGCCGCGACCGCCGCGATCACCGGCGGCTGGGACAGCATGCCGACCTTCACCGCGCCGACCGCGAGATCGGAGAATACGGCGTCGATCTGCGCGGCGATGAAGTCGGGCGGCACGTCGTGGATGGCGGTGACGCCGCGGGTGTTCTGCGCGGTGAGCGCGGTGACGACCGAGGCGCCGTACACGCCGAACGCCGCGAAGGTCTTGAGATCCGCCTGAATGCCCGCGCCGCCGCCGGAATCCGACCCCGCGATCGTCACCGCGATCGGCGTCGTCATGGGGCCGCCCGCGCGCGCAACGACCGGTCGACGATGCCGCGCAGGCGATGCGCCGCGCCCCCCGGATCGGGCGCGAGCGACAGCGCCGAGATGACCGCGACCCCGTCGGCGCCCGCCGCAACCACCGCGCCGGCGTTGGTTTCATCGATGCCCGCGATGGCGCCGACCGGGAATTTTGGCGCCCGCGCGCGCAGCACCGCGAGGATGGCCTTAAGCCCGGCAAGCCCGATCGGCGCCGCGGCGTTGTCCTTGGAAGCGGTCGCGAACACGCCCCCGACGCACGCATAGTCGAGCACATCGAGCGGCGCCGCCTCGGCTTCCGCAACGGTCCTGACCGACAGGCCGATGACGGCATCGGGCCCGAGCAAGCGCCGCGCGTCCTCGGCCGGCATGTCGTCCTGGCCCACGTGCACGCCGTCGGCGCCCGCCGCCAGCGCCACGTCGACCCGGTCGTTGACCAGCACCGGCACGCCGGCCGGCGCCAGCGCCGCCTTGATCGCGCGCGTCTCGGCGATGAGGCGGCGGGTCGAGCCGTGCTTGTCGCGCAGCTGCACGAGGGTCGCGCCGCCCGCCACGACCTCGCCCCCGAGCGCGGCCAAGTCGTGGCCGCCGGCGCGCTCCGGGTCGAGCAAGGCGTAGAGGCGCAGGTCGACCATCACTGCACCTTCGCGCGCGGCCGGACACCCACAGAGATTGCCGTAGGTAGCGCGTCGCCGGCCGCGGTTCAAGGCGGGCGCCTTGTCAAGCCGGCGCGATTTTGCTGGATTGAGACATCTTGGGGCATGATGCTTTCCGAAGACCGGTTCCCACCCCGGATCAAGTCCGGGGCGGGCTTTTTCGGGATCATGCCCGGGCGCCGGAGGCGGCGATGGTTCCCTTCTTCGTCCAGATCAAGTGTCACCTCGGCAAATCATACGAGGTGGCGAACAAGCTCGCGGACGCCGAGATCGCCTCGGAGATCTACTCGACCGCCGGCGACTTCGATCTTTTGGTCAAGTTCTACGTCGACGCCGGCACCGACATCGGCCACTTCGTCAACGAGCAGGTGCAGACGATTCCCGGCATCCAGGACACCCGCACCATCATCACGTTCAAGGCGTTCTGAGGCGCAGCTGCCGTCAGCCCGGCGCCGCCGTGCGCGCCTTGGCGCGGGCGCGCGCCCGTTCGATGCCGAGCCGGCGTTCGCGCCAGATCACGAACAGGCCGGCGGCGGCGATGATGAGCGCGCCGAGGAAGACGAGCGCGGTCGGCGTCTCGGCGAACAGCACGTAGCCGAGCACGAAGGCCCAGACCATCGCGGTGTAGTCGAACGGCGCCAGCAGCGAAGCGGGAGCGAACCGGTAGCTCTCGGTGAGCAGGATATGCGACACCCCGCCGATGACGCCGATCGCAATCAGCGCAGCAAGTTCGCTGCCGCTCGGCGGGTGCCAGGCGAACGGCAACGTCACCAGGCCGGCGACGGCGCAGAACAGCGAGAAATAGAACACGATCGCCGAGGTGGTCTCGCTGTCGGTCAGCCGCCGCGTCTGGATCACGGTGCCGGCGTTGCAGAAGGCCGCCGCGAGCGCGAACAGGGCGCCGACCGCCGGGCCGGACGCGGCGGTGTGATCGATTTCGAGATAGGGCGCCAGCATCACGACGACGCCGACGAAGCCGATCGCCACCGCCGACCAGCGGTAGATGCGCACGCGTTCCTTGAGAATGAGGGCGGCGAGCGCGACCGTGATCAGCGGCGAGGCGAACGAAATCGCGGTCGCGTCGACGAGCGGCAGCCGCGCCAGCGCCGCGAAGCTCAGGAACATGCCGAAGACGCTGATGATGCCGCGGCCGGCGTGGCCGAACGGCCGTCCGGTGCGCACCGCGGTGGCAAGTTCGCCCCGCGCCGCGTAGATCACGACCACCGGCAGGATCGCGAACGCGCTGCGGAAGAACACGACCTGGCCGACCGGAACCACGTCGCCGAACCCGCGGATGAGCGCCGACATCACCGCGAACAGCAGCGCCGAGGCGAGCTTGAGCAGGATTCCCTTGAGCACGTGCATGGGCTGGGAGCGGCGGCAGGCGCAAAGCGGCGGGGGGTGATTCGGGGGCCGAATTGACCACGGCGCGGCGCGCGCCGGAAGCCGCGTGCGCGCATGTGTCGCCGGCCGCGCGCGCATGGGAGCAACCCCCGCCTGCGCCGGCTACTTCTTCTTCGGCGGCCTCGGGCCCTCGACCGGCGGCAGCGACTTGACGTAGGCCGCGATGGCGGCGCGGTCGGCGGGCGCAAGCTCTGCGGTGTGGCGCACGACCTCGGCCATCGAGGAGCCGACCGAATCCCCCTCCGGCGTTTGCCCGGTCTCGAGCAAATAGGCGATGTCGTTTGCGGACCAATCGCCGAGGTCCTTCTGGGTGATGTTCGGCACCCAGCCCTTGCCGTCCGGATTGGGGCCGCCGGCAAAGCGCTGCGCCGCGATGACGCCGCCGACCACGTTGCGCGGGCTGTGACATTCGGCGCAATGCCCCGGGCCCTCGACCAAATAGGCGCCGCGGTCGAGGAGCGCCGACTTCATCGGGTCCGGCGCGAACGGCTTGCCGTCGACGTAAAGGAGCTTCCACAAGCCGACGCCGCGGCGGAACGCGAACGGAAACGGCAGGTCGTGGCCGCGCACCTTGCCGGCGACCGCCGGCAGCGTTTTCAGATACGCGAAGAGGTCGCGCACGTCGTCGATCGCCATGCGCTGATAGGACGTATAGGGAAACGCCGGGTAATAATGCCGCCCGTCGGTCGAGGTGCCACGCGTCACGGCGGTGACGAAATCCGCTTCGCTCCAGGCGCCGATGCCGTCGTTGCGGTCGGGCGAAATGTTGGGCGCGTAGAAGGTGCCGAACGGCGACTTGAGCGCGAGGCCGCCGCCGAGCCGCGTCTTGTCGTCGGCGCCGGGAACCGCGTGACAGGCGCTGCAGCCGCCGGCGACGAACATGGTGCGGCCGTTGGCGAGGTCCGCGGCACGCGGGCCGAGCGCGCTTGCGGGCACGGTTTGCGGAATGGTGAGAAGCCAAAACGCGCCGCCGCCCGCGACGGCGGCGAGCGCGACCGCAATGACGAACCTGCGCAGCATCCGGCCTCCTCACGTGCGCATTGTGCCCGTGATGTTAAGCCGATGCGGCGCGCTTTATTCCCGCCGACGCAAAAGAGGGGGCGGCGATCAGCTCTTCTTCTGCCGGTAGGTCTCGTGGCAGCCGCCGCAGTTGTTCTTGAGGAACGGGCCCCACGCCGCCTTGAACGTGTCGAGGTCCTTGATCGCGCTTTGCGTCGCCTTGGTGTCGGTGCCGAACTTCTCCAGCCGGGCGTTGAAGTCCGCCTTGTTCTCCCAGATGGTCGGCAGCGCCGCGGTGTCGCCGCCGGTCTTCGAATCGTCCGGGAACAGCGCCGGCGCCTTGGCGGCCGCGTCGCCGAACGTCGCGAAGATGGTGGCAACCTTGGCGAGGTCGAACGGCGCCTCGCCCTTGGCCATGGCGTTGCCGATCTTGGCTTGGTCGCCGTTCGCCTTCATCAGCGCCTTGCGCGCGGCGATCGGATCGGACTGCGCGACGACCGCCGTGATGGCGAGCGCGACCGCGGAAGCGGCAAGCACGATGCGGATCATTTGCTTTCCCCTCTTGATGACGCCGGCGGCGCACAACCGGACAACACCGCGCCGGTTGCGATATTCCGCGGCCCGCGCGAGCGCGGCGAGCGGCGCCGCGATCACGATTCCGTGAACGCTCACAAGGTGTGCACCCGGCGGCCTTCCTCGATCGCCTGCCACACCCGCTCCGGCGTCGCCGGCATGTCGACGTGGCGGATGCGGAAGGCGCGCCACAGCGCATCGACGACGGCGTTGATCAGCGCCGGGCACGAGCCGATCGCGCCGGCTTCGCCCGCCCCTTTGACGCCGAGCGGATTGGTCGCGCACTTGACGTTGCGGGTCTCAAACGCGAAGGCCGGCGCGTCGCGCGCGCGCGGCAGCGCATAATCCATCAGGCTGGCGGTGACGAGCTGGCCGGAAGCGTCGTAGACCGCGCGCTCCATCAGCGCCTGGCCGAGGCCCTGCACCGCGCCGCCGTGCACTTGGCCGGCGAGCATCAGCGGATTGAGCGTGACGCCGAAGTCGTCGACGACGACGTAGTTGAGGATGTCGACGGCCCCGGTCGCCGGATCGACCTCGACTTCGGCAAGGTGGGTGCCGTTCGGATAGGTCGCCTCGCCCGGCGTGAAGGCGTCGCTCGTGGCGAGGAGTTCGGGCGTCGCCTTGGGCAAGGCGGCGAGTTCGGCGAACGCGAGCGCGCGGTCGGTGCCGACCACCCGCACGCTGCCGCCGGCGATCTCCAGATCCGCCGGGCTTGCTTCGAGCGCGTCGGCGGCGAGCGCCTTGAGGTTGGCGGCGAGTTTCTTGCTGGCGCCGGCGATCGAGGCGCCGCCGCACGGGATCGAGCTCGACCCGCCGGTGCCCATCCCGGTGGCGATGACGTCGGTGTCGCCCTGCACCACCCGCACCTGCTCCGGCGGCACGTCGAAGTGATCGGCGATGATCTGCGCGTAGGCGGTGTGATGCCCCTGCCCGGTCGATTGCGAGCCGATCAGGATGACGATCGTGCCGTCGCGCGCGAGCTTCACCGTCGCGGCCTCCGGACCGTTGTTGCCGCAGGCCTCGACGTAGGTCGCAAGCCCGATGCCGCGCAGCTTGCCCGCCTTGGTCGATTGCCGCAGGCGCTTGTTGAAGCCGGCCCAGTCGGCGGCCTCCTGCGCGCGCTTGAGGTGGCCGGCGAACTCGCCGGAGTCGTAGAGCTTGCCGGTCGCAGTGCGGTACGGCATCGCGCTCGGGCGGATGAAGTTTTTCCGCCGCAGCACGTCGGGCGCCATGCCGATCTCGCGCGCGGCGGTGTCGACCAGCCGCTCGATCGCGTAGGCCGCCTCGGGGCGCCCGGCGCCGCGGTAGGCGTCGACCGGAAGCGTGTTGGTGAAGGCGGCGCGCACGCGCACGTGACAGATCGGAATGTCGTAGACGCCGGGCGACATGCCGGCGCCGAGGAACGGGATGAACGGCGCGTAGACCGAGAGATAAGCGCCCATGTCGGCGATAAGGTCGACGTCGAGGGCGAGGAACTTTCCGTTCGCGTCGAGCGCGAGCTTCGCGCGGGTGAGGTTGTCGCGGCCCTGGGCGTCGCCGAGGAAATGCTCGCTGCGTTCGGCGACCCATTTGACCGGACGCTTGAGCCGCTCGGCCGCGACCGCGGCGAGCGCGTATTCGCGGTAGGGAAAGAGCTTGGTGCCGAAGCCGCCGCCCACGTCCGGGGTGACGATGCGCATGCGCTCGGCCGGAATGCGCAGCACGTCCTTGCACAGCACGTCGCGGATCGCGTGGCCGCCCTGGCTCGTGAGCGTGAGCGTGATGCGCCCGCCGGCGTCGCATTCGCCGATCGCCGCGCGGGTGTCGAGATAATTGGCGACGAGCCGCTGGTTGACCACGGTCAGCTCGACCGTGCGGTGGGCGGCAGCAAACGCGCGGGCCGTCTGCGCCTCATCGCCGATGCCGGCTTCGAAGCACAGGTTGCCGGGGCGGTCGGGCCACACCAGCGGCGCGCCGGGGGCAAGCGCGGCGGCCGCGTCGATCACGGCGGGAAGCGGCGTCCATTCGACCGCGATCGCCTCGGCCGCATCCTTGGCGCGCTCGAGGGTGTCGGCGACCACGAAGGCGACGGCGTCGCCGACGTGGCGCGCCACGTCGCGGGCGAGCACCGGATAGGGCGGCACCGCGACCTTGGCGCCCGGGATCTCGACCTGGCACGGCAGCGGGCCGAGGTCGGCGAGGTCGCTGCCGGTGAGCACGAGGCGCACGCCCGGCATCGCCCGCGCCGTGCCGGCGTCGGTGACGCGAAACCGCGCGTGCGCGTGCGGCGAGCGCAGCACGGCGGCGTAGAGCAGGCCGGCGGGCGCGTAGTCGGCGACGTAGCGGCCGTTGCCGCGCAACAGCGCGTCGTCCTCCTTGCGCAGCATCGGCTGACCGAAACCGAATTTCGTGGGTTGCATGGGCTCACCTATGTGGGGCGCATCATCGTAGCGTAACGCGCCATGTCTCGACGCGGCGGATTACGCTTCCGCTTTCGCGGCGACTGATCCGCCCTGCGGCTTGCGACCGCAATGGCAAAGATGCATTGTCCAACCGCTGCAACGCGGCGCGTCTGTTTTGGTGGAACCATCGTGCCCAAGGGCAAGCTGACCATCTCGATCGACCTCGAATTGGCGTGGGGCTTCTGGGATATCCTCACGCCCGAGATCCTGCGCCTGTCCGAATCGTCCGAACGGCCGATCTGCGACACGCTGCTGGAGCTGTTCGACCGCTACGCGATTCCCGCGACCTGGGCGGTCGTCGCCGCGATGCTCGATCGCTCGAGCGCGCGCGGGCGCCCGGGAAACGAAGCGTCGTGGTACGCGCCCGCCATCATCGAGCGCATCCTCGCCGCCAGGACGCATCACGAAATCGGCAGCCACGGTGGACGGCACGTCTATTACGACCGCATGGCGGCACCGGAAGCCGAGGAGGATCTCGCCTACGTAAAGGAGGTGCATCGCGCCAACGGCCTTGCGCTGGAATCCTTCGTCTACCCGCGCAACGCCGCCGGTCATCTCGATTTGCTGGCGCAGGCGGGCGTGCGCGTGTTCCGCGGCCCGGACGCCGGTTGGGTAGGCATCGCCGACGGCTGGCCGACGGCGGCGCGCATGTTCGTCACGTTCGCCGACAAGATTCTGCCGCTCCCGCCGCCGCCGGTGCGGGCGCAGGCGCGCGGCGCCCTCGTCGACATTCAGGGGTCGATGCTGCTTCCCGGCCGCGATGGCGCCCGTCGCTTCATCCTGCCGGCGGTAAGCCGCGCCAAGCTCGCCATGGGTCTTGCGCGCGCGCGCCGCAACGGGGAAACGTTTCATTTCTGGTTCCATCCCTGCAATTTCTATTACCGCCGCGAAGAACAGTTCGCGACCCTGGCCTGGTTCCTCGAGCGCGCGGCGAACGAAGCAAACCGCGGCCGCATCGAGATTTGCACCATGGGGTCGTACGCGGCGGGCGTCGGCGGCGCGAGTGCCAGGGCGGCCGCATGAGCGACGCTGACCTCGCGCAGCTTCGCCTCCCCGACTACGCGTTTGTTCCGGCGAAATCCGTTGGCGACGACGATCTGGTGGCCTTTGCCGCCGCGGCTTGGCCGGAGCGGCCGCCGTACGAGCGCGTGCTGGCGAGCTGGTGGCGGCGCGCCGATCCGTCGTGCGCGGTCGCGGCCGTGCATGAAGCGAGCGGAGCCATGGCGGCGCTGTGTGCGGCGCGCCCGGCCGCGTGGATCATCGGCGGCAAGGCCGCGACCGGCCGCGCTATTTGCGAATGGTACGTCGCGCCCGCCCATGCGGGTAAAGGCATCGGCAAACGGCTGGTGCAGCACTACGCGCGGCCGGATCGCTATCTCTATGCCTTTGCCATGTCGGAAGCCGCCGCCGTCAACTTCACCAAGCTCGGCTGGAAGGGGCCCTATTCCTCGGCGCTGCTGGCGCTGCCGCTCCCGCGCCTCGCCGCCATCCCGTTGTCGCTGATCGGGCCGGGCGGCGTCGCGTTCGAGTTTCACGTCGTCGAGGCCGACCAGGGCGTCGGCGCGCTTGCCGCCGACTTCGACCGCATCGAGGCGAGCCGCGACAGCACGCTCGCGCGTATGCGCCGCGGCGGCGACGAGTGGTCGTGGCGTTTCGCGGTATGCGGCGCGCGCCAATACCATGTCTGTCTGGCCCGACGCGCCGGCGCTCCGATCGGTTACGTGGTGGTACGGCGGATGATGCCGGGCGCGAGCCGCATGCTGGGCCGGCATGAGGGCGCCCTTATCACGGATCTTGTCGCAATCGACGACGATCCCAAGGTTCTGCGCGCGCTGGCGCGGCAGGCGGTTGCGATCGCGGCGCGACTGCGCGTCGTCGTTTTGCTGATGGCGACGACGCTCCCTGCCCATCGCCGCGCCCTCCTCGCCGCCGGATTCCTGTCGCCGGGCTTGCCGGTGGTCGGGCGATTGCTCGGCCGCGCCGCGCCCATCTTCATGTGGTCGCCGGTCGGCCCCGGCGCGCCGCTCACCGAGAACGACGTGGCGCTGACCTTCGCCGACTCCGACGTCGACCTCAATTTGTAACGCCACGGCTATTGCGCCGGGTGCGCCGCGGCGTCGGCGGCCGGGCGCTTGCGCCCGAGCCCGGCGATCCAGCGGCAGACGATGTAGAACGCCGGCGTGAACACCAGCCCGAAGAAGGTGACGCCGATCATGCCGGAGAACACGGCGGTGCCCAGCGTCTGGCGCAGTTCGGCGCCGGCGCCGATCGCCCACACCAGCGGCGCGACGCCGAAGATGAAGGCGAACGACGTCATCAGGATCGGGCGCAGTCGCAGCCGCGCCGCCTCGACCGCGGCCAAATGGCGCTCGTCGCCGCGATCCTCCAGCTGCTTGGCGAACTCGACGATCAGGATGGCGTTCTTGGCGGCGAGCCCGATCAGCACGACGAAGCCGACCTGGGTGAGGATGTTGTTGTCCTGGCCGCGAAGAATCACCCCGCTGATGGCGGCGACCAGGCACATCGGCACGATCAGGATGATGGCGAGCGGCAGGGTCAGGCTCTCGTACTGCGCCGCCAGCACCAGGAACACGAACACCACCGCGAGCACGAAGGCGAACAGCGCGGTCGAGCCGGCGCGCTGCTGCTGAAACGCGAGCGTCGTCCACTCGTAGCTGAAGCCCTCGGGCAGGATGCGGGCGGCGAGACTCTCCATCAGCGCGATCGCCTCGCCTTGCGAGTAGCCGGGCGCGGCGGTGCCGTCGAGTTCGGCCGCCGGATAGAGGTTGTAGCGCGGCACCCGGTACGGCCCGGCGACGTCGCGCACGGTGGTGAACGAGCCGAGCGGCACCGTGTCGCCGTTCGAATTTCGCACCCTTATGCGCAGCACGTCGCCGGTGTCGAGGCGATAGGGCGCGTCCGCCTGCGCCATCACCCGGAAGGTGCGGCCGAGCAGGTTGAAGTCGTTGACGTAGGAGGAGCCGAGGTAGGTCTGCAGCGCGTTGAACACGTCCGGCACGTTGATGCCGAGCAGCTCCGCCTTGGTGCGGTCGATGTCGAGATAAAGCTGCGGCGTCGACGTCTCGAACAGCGAGTATACCTGGGTGAGCCCGGGCGTCCGGTTGGCCGGCCCCATCATGGCGTAGACCACGCCTTGCAGCGCCTGCGAGCCGCGGTCGGCGCGGTCCTCGACCATCATGCGGAAGCCGCCGGCGTTGCCGATGCCCCTGACCGGCGGCGGCGGCACCACCAGCACCAGGCCCTCCTGGATCGTCGACAGCTTGGCGGACAAATTCGCCAAGATGCCGGCGGCGGACTTCTGCGCATCCTTGGCGCGCTCCTCGAACGGCTCGAGCGTGACGAAGATGGCGCCGGCGTTGGGCGCGTTGGTGAAGGTGGCGCCGGAAAAGCCGACGATGTTCACCGCGTGGGCGACGCCGGGAACCGTGAGCGCCAGCTCGACCGCGCGGCGGTTGACCGCGTCGGTGCGCGCCAGCGCCGCCCCGCCCGGCAGCTGGCTGACGATGATGAGGTAGCCGGCGTCGAGCTGCGGGATGAAGCCTTGCGGCGTGCGGCGGAACTCGTTGAGGCCGAAGCCGAGGATGCCGGCGTAAATCACCAGCATGATCACGGCGAGGCGCACCACGTGGCCGGCGATCCAGGCGTAGCCGTGCCCGAGCGCGTCGAAGCCGCGGTTGAACAGGCGGAAGAAGGCGCGGATCGGCCGCGCCCACGGCCGCGGCGGCTTCTTCTCGTCGCGCGCCTTGAGCAGCAGCGCGCACATGGCCGGCGACAAGGTCAGCGACACGATCAGCGAAATGACCGTGGCGCCGGCGATGGTCAGCGCGAACTGGCGGTAGAACTGGCCGGAGATGCCGGTGATGAAGGCGGACGGCACGAACACCGCGCACAGCACCAGCGCGATGGCGATCAGCGCCGAGCCGACCTCGTCCATGCTGCGGCGCGCCGCCTCGCGCGGCTTGAGCCCCGCCTCGATGTTGCGCTCGACGTTCTCCACCACGACGATGGCGTCGTCGACCACGATGCCGATCGCCAGCACCAGCCCGAACAGCGACAGGTTGTTGAGCGTGAAGCCGAAGATCGCCATGAAGAAGAAGGTGCCGACCAGCGACACCGGAATGGCGACCAGCGGAATGACGGCGGCGCGCCAGGTCTGCAGGAACAGGACGACGACGAGAACGACGAGGACGATCGCCTCGCCGATCGTCTCCTCGACCGCGTCGACCGATTGCTGGATGAACTGGGTCGGGTCGTAGACGATGGTGTATTTGAGGCCCTCGGGAAAGCGCTTGGAGAGCTGCGCCATCGTCGCGCGGATGGCGTTGGCGGTGGTGAGCGCGTTCGAACCCGGGCGCTGGAACACGCCGAGCGCGATCGCCGGATCGCGGTCGAGGTAGGAAATGGTGGTGTAGTCGAGCGCCGCCAGTTCGACCCGGGCGACGTCCTTCAGCCGCACCACCGCGCCGGGCGTGGTCTTCACCACGATGTTGCCGAACTCGCTGGCGTCGGTCAGGCGGCCGAGCGTCTGCACCGCCACCTGGAACGCCTTCGGATTGTCGACCGGCGGCTGGTTGAGGACGCCGGAGGCGACCTGCACGTTCTGTCCCTGCAGCGCCTGGGTCACGTCGTTGGCGGTGAGGCCGAGCGCCTGCATGCGGTCCGGGTCGAGCCACGCGCGCATCGCATAGTCGCGGCTGCCGAACACGGTGATCAGGCCGACGCCGTCGACGCGGGTGAGCGGGTCGACGATCTCGAAGGTGGCGTAATTGGAGATGAACAGGGTGTCGCGCGATTTGTCGGGCGAATAGAGGTGCACGACCATCATCAGGTCGGGCGAACTCTTGGCCACGGTCACGCCGATGTTGCGCACGTCCTGGGGCAGCCGCGGCTCGGCGATGGCGACGCGGTTCTGCACCTGCACCTGGGCGATGTCGAGGTTGGTGCCGAGGTCGAAGGTCACCGAAATCTGGAAGCGCCCGTCGGCGGTCGA
>DASPVJ010000445.1:0-2573 GCA_035622435.1 Xanthobacteraceae bacterium
TGGCCGAGCCGATCTTCCTCGACCGCACGATCGTCGCCTGGACGGTCAACCTCGCCCACCACGCCGACTTCGCCGACCGCGGCCACGCCCACATCTATCAGGAAGGCCTGCGCATCCCGCCGATCCGCCTCTACCGCGCCGGCGAGCTGCAGCAGGACGTGCTCGACCTGATCCTGCTCAATTGCCAGGTGCCGCGGGAGCGCCTGTCGGACCTGCGCGCCCAGATGGCGGCGAACCGCCTCGCCGTGCAACGGTTCCAGGCGCTGTGCGCCAAATACGGCGTCGCCAGCGTGCTCGCCGCCGGCGAGGCGCTGCTCGACTATGCCGAGCGCAAGATGCGCGCCGGCATCGCCGCCATTCCCGACGGCGTCTATCGCTTCGCCGACCTGTTCGAGAGCGCGGAGATCGACGGCGAGATGCCGATTTCGGTCGAGATCGAGGTCACGGGCGAAACGATGCGGCTGCACTTCGAAAGCCCGCCGCAGGCGCGCGCCGGCGTCAACATGACCTACACGGCGCTGCTCGCCACCGTTTATTACGTGGTCAAATCGATCGTCGATCCGACCATTCTGCCCAACGCCGGGCTGGCGCGTCCGCTCACCGTAACGGCTACCGAAGGCACCTTGCTCAACTGCACCCATCCGGCCGCGGTCAACGGACGCACCCAAACCTGCCAGCGCGTCGCCGATCTCGTCATCGGCGCGCTGGCGCAGGCGGTGCCGGGGCGCGTGACCGCCTGCACCAACAGTTGCTGCACGATCGTCACCTTCGTCGGCCATCAGCCGCACGACAACAGCATCTGGGTTTATCTCGAGACCATCGGCGGCGGCGGCGGCGCGCGTCCGGGGAAAGACGGCCTCGACGGCGTGCACGTGCATATCACCAACACGTCGAACCTGCCGGTCGAGGCGTTGGAGATCGAATATCCGCTCACCTTGATGCGCTACGAGCTGGTCGACGGCTCCGGCGGCGCGGGGAAATTCCGCGGCGGCATGGGGCTGCGGCGGGTCTATCGCGCCGAGGCCGAGTGCCAGGTGCGGCTCGACCTGTCGCGCCTGCGCTCCGATCCCTGGGGCCTGTTCGGCGGCGGCGCCGGCGCCCGCAGTCGCAGCGTGTGCAGCCCCGGCCTCGCGTTCGCGCGCGACAACGCGACGGTCAAGGCCGGCCAGTGGTTCGAGATCATCACCCCCGGCGCCGGCGGCTACGGCCCGCCGCGAGAGCGCGACCGCGCGGCGGTCGGGCGCGACCTGGCCGAGGGGATCATCGATGCGGCCACGGCGCGCGCGGTGTACGGGTTCGAGAGTTGATATAGCCCGCCCCAATGTACTCCTTCCCCCGCCTCGCCCGCGAAGCGTTGCGCCGCCACCGCGGCTGGGAGCCGGCGTGGCGCTCGCCCGAACCCAAGCCGCGCTACGACGTGGTCATCGTCGGCGGCGGCGGCCACGGGCTCGCGACCGCCTACTACCTCGCCAAGGAGCACGGCATCACCAACGTCGCCGTGCTGGAGAAGGGCTCGCTCGGCTTAGGCAACACCGGGCGCAACACCACCATCGTGCGCTCGAACTATTTGCTGGGGCCGAACGCGCATTTCTACGAATGGTCGCTGAAGCTGTGGGAAGGCCTGTCGCGCGAATTGAACTTCAACGTCATGTTCTCCCAGCGCGGCGTCATCAACCTCGCCCATTCCGACGCGCAAAGCGACCAATTCCGCCGCCGCGGCAACGCCATGCGGCTCAACGGCATCGACGCGGTGTGGCTCGACCGCGCCGCGCTCGCGCGCAAGGTGCCACTGCTCGACTGCTCCGATGACGCCCGCTACCCGATCGTCGGCGGCCTCCTGCAGCCGCGTGGCGGCACCGCCCGCCACGACGCGGTCGCCTGGGGCTACGCCCGCGCCGCCGATGCGCGCGGCGTCGACATCATCCAGAACTGCGAGGTCACCGGCATCCGCGTCGAGCGCGGCCGCGCGCGCGGGCTTACCACCACCCGCGGCTTCATCGCCGCCGACAAGATCGGCCTTGCGGTCGCCGGCCACACCGGCCAGGTCGCGGCGCTTGCGGGGCTGCGGCTGCCGATCGAGACCGACGTGCTGCAAGCGTTCGTGAGCGAGCCGCTCAAGCCCATGCTCGACACCGTCGTCACCTTCGGCGCCGGACACTTCTACGTCAGCCAGTCCGACAAGGGCGAACTGGTGATGGGCGGCGACCTCGACTTCTACAATTCCTACGCCCAGCGGGGAAACCTGCCGGCCGTCGAGCACGCGGTCGCATGCGCGCTCGCCATGTTCCCCAGCCTGTCGCGCCTGCGCCTGATGCGCAGCTGGGCCGGCGTCATGGACATGACCATGGACGGCAGCCCGATCATCGCCAAGACCCCGATCGAGAACTTCTACATCGACGGCGGCTGGTGCTACGGCGGCTTCAAGGCGACGCCCGGTTCGGGCTTCGTGTTCGCCTGGACCATCGCCAAGGACGAGCCGCATCCCCTCAACGCCGCCTTCAGCCTCGACCGCTTCGGCCGCGGCGCCGTCATCGACGAGAAGGGCGCCGGCCCCGACCCGAAGGCGCATTGAT
>DASPVJ010000446.1:0-4432 GCA_035622435.1 Xanthobacteraceae bacterium
TCTCCCCGCTTTCCCCTCCCCCAGAATCTTTCGATCCGTCGCGGACTGCGCTCGCGACGGATCGATGATGTGGGGAGGGGTAAGGGGTGGGGGTCGATCAGAAATCAGAAATCGGAAATCGGAAGTCCGAATTCTGACTTCCGATTTCTGATTCCTGAACCACCCCCACCCCGGCCGCTTCGCGGCCGACCCTCCCCACAAGGGGGAGGGTAAGCGCGCGCCTACCGCACATTCGCGCCGGTGGCCGCGTATTTGGCGAGCTCCATCTTGGCGATGGTTTCGCGGTGCACCTCGTCGGGGCCGTCGGCCAAACGCAAGGTGCGGGTGTGCGCCCAGGCGAAGGCGAGGTGGAACTCCTGCGACACGCCGCCGCCGCCGTGCACCTGAATGGCGCGGTCGATCACCTTCTGGGCGACGTTGGGCGCGACCACCTTGATCATGGCGATCTCGGCGCGCGCCGCCTTGTTGCCGACCGTGTCCATCTTGTGGGCGGCGTAGAGGGTGAGCAGCCGCGCCTGGTCGATCTCCATGCGCGACTCGGCGATCCAGTGGCGGTTGACGCCGTGCTCGGCGATGGTGCGGCCGAAGGCGGTGCGGGCGACCGCGCGCTGGCACAAGGTCTCGAGCGCGCGCTCGGCGACGCCGATCGAGCGCATGCAGTGATGGATGCGGCCGGGCCCGAGCCGGCCCTGCGCGATCTCGAAGCCGCGGCCTTCGCCGAGCAGGATGTTCGCGGCCGGCACGCGCACGTTCTCGAACACCACCTCGGCGTGGCCGTGCGGGGCGTCGTCGTAGCCGAACACGCGCAACGGCCGCACCAGCTTCACGCCCGGCGTGTCGAGCGGCACCAGGATCATCGACTGGCGCTTGTGGCGCGGGTTTACGCCCTCGGGATCCGTCAGCCCCATGAAGATCGCGATCTTGCAGCGCTTGTCCATGGCGCCGGAGGTCCACCACTTGCGCCCGTTGATGACGTAGTCGTCGCCGTCGCGCCTTATCTCCGAGCGGATGTTGGTGGCGTCCGACGAAGCGACCGCCGGCTCGGTCATGGCGAAGCACGAGCGGATTTTTCCCTCCATCAGCGGCTCGAGCCATTGCTTCTTCTGCGCGTCGCTGCCGTAGAGGATCAAGGTCTCCATGTTGCCGGTGTCGGGGGCCGAGCAGTTGAACGACTCCGGACCGATCGGCGAGCGCCCCATGATCTCACACAGCGGCGCGTATTCGAGATTGGTGAGCGCGTCGGGATAATGGCGCTTGGGCAGGAACATGTTCCATAAGTTCGCCGCCTTGGCCTTGGCCTTGAGTTCGTTGATGACCGGCGGCGCCTCCCAGCGGTCCTTGGCCTCCTCGAGCTGGCGCCGGTAGACGCCCTCGGCCGGATAGACGTGCGCGTCCATGAAGTCGGCGACGCGGCGGCACAGCTCCTTCGAACGCTCGGACTGGGGCGGGAACATGCGGGGCTCCTTGCAAATGTAGGGCGCAATAGCGAAGCGTATTGCGCCGCTTTGTGTCTAGTCGGCGCAATACGGCCTTCGGCCTATTGCGCCCTACGTCACCGGCGGCACCAGGCCGTCGGATTTGGCGAGCAGGCCGAGGTGATGGTCGGCGTCGCCGAAGGTCATGTCGATGGCGGTGACGCGCTTGAAGTAGTGGCCGACCTTGTACTCCATGGTCATGCCGATGCCGCCGTGCAGCTGGATCGCGCCCTGGCCGACGGCGCGGCCGGAGCGGCCGATCTGCACCTTGGCGGCGGCGACCGCCTTGCGGCGCTCGCCGGCGTCGGGCTCGCCGACCATCATGGTGGCGAGCATCGCCATGCTGCGCGCCTGCTCCAGCGCGACGAACATGTCGACGGCGCGGTGCTGCAGCACCTGGAAGCTGCCGATCGGCACGCCGAACTGCTTGCGCGTGCGCAGGTAATCGACGGTGAGTTCGTGCATCGCCGCCATGGCGCCGACCGCCTCGGCGGCGAGCGCCGCCATCGCCTCGTCGACCACGCGCTCGATCAGCGGCAGCGCCGCGCCGGCTTCGCCGACGACCGCCTCGGGTCCGGCCTTGACGTTGGCGAGGGTCACGTCGGCGGCGCGCTGGCCGTCGACGGTGGCGTAGTCGCGGCGGGTGACGCCGGGCGCCCTGGCGTCGATGATGAAGAGCGCAAGCCCGTCGCGGTCGCGGCGGTTGCCGGCGACCCGCGCGGAGACGATCAGCTGGTCGGCGGCGTTGCCGGCGAGCACCACGCTCTTCTGCCCGTCGAGGATGAAGCCCGCGCCGTCGCGCTTGGCGGCGGTCGCCACGTCGGAAAGATCGTAGCGCGCCTGCCGCTCGCTGTGCGCGAACGCGAGCAGCAGACTGCCGTCGGCGACCTTCGGCAGGACGGCCTTGCGTTGTTCGGCGCTGCCGCCGTGGCGCAACAGGCCGCCGGCGAGCACCACGGTCGCGAGGTACGGCTCGAGCGCCAGCGCCCGGCCGAACGCCTCGGCGACGATCATGGTCTCGACCGGCCCGCCGCCGGAGCCGCCGTGCGCCTCCTCGAACGGCAGGCCGAGCAGGCCGAGCTCCGCATACTGCCGCCACGGCGCCTGGCCGAAGCCGTTGGGCTCCGTCATATACGCCTTGCGCTGCTCGAAGCCGTAGCGGTCGGCGAGCAGGCGCCCGACGCTGTCCTTGAGCAGCCGCTGCTCTTCGGTGAACTCGAAGTCCATCGTCCTCCCCAACCTCATCCACGTAGGGCGCAATAGCGAAGCGTATTGCGCCGCTTCGCGAGCAGCCGGCGCATTACGGCCTCCGGCCTAATGCGCCCTACATTGACTGCGTCATTGCGAGGAGCCCGCAGGGCGACGAAGCAATCCAGGAACGCGGGGCGCGTGGCCCCTGGATTGCTTCGCTTCGCTCGCAATGACGTGCTTGCACCCTCACAGCCCCAGGATCGCCTTGGCGATGATGTTCTTCTGGATCTCGTTGGTGCCGCCGTAGATCGAGACCTTGCGGGTGTTGAAGTAGGTGGGCGCGAGCGACGGCGCCCAGTCGGGGCCGACCGGCGGCTCGTTCCAGCGCTCCTCGTCGAGGTATTCCGGCTGGTAGGGCAGCGCGTAGGGGCCGACCACTTCGAGCAGGAGTTCGCTGATGGTCTGCTGGATCTCAGAGCCCTTGATCTTGAGGATCGAGGAGGCGGGATCCGGCCGGTTGCCCTTGCGGCTCGACGCGACCACGCGCAGCTGCGTCATCTCCAGCGCCTTGAGCTCGACCTCGACCGCGGCGATCTTGGCGCGGAAGCGCTCGTCCTCGATCAGCGGGCGGTCGTGGGCGCGCTCCAAGGCCGCGAGTTCGCGCAGGCGGCGGATGCGCTCCTTCGACATGCCGACGCGGGCGATGCCGGTGCGCTCGTTGCCGAGCAGGAACTTGGCGTAGTCCCAGCCCTTGTTCTCCTGGCCGACCAGGTTCCCGGACGGCACCTTGACGTCGTCGAAGAACACCTCGTTGACCTCGCGGCCGCCGTCGATGGTGACGATCGGCCGCACGGTGATGCCGGGCGACTTCATGTCGATGAGCAGGAACGAAATCCCCTCCTGCTTCTTGGCGGAAGGATCCGTGCGCACCAGGCAGAAGATCCAGTCGGCCCATTGGGCGGTGGTGGTCCAGGTCTTCTGGCCGTTGACGACGTAATCGTCGCCGCCGTTGCGCTTGGCGGAGGTCTTGAGCGAGGCGAGGTCGGAGCCGGCGCCGGGCTCGGAGAAGCCCTGGCACCACCAGTCGTCGAGGTTGGCGATGCGCGGGAGGAATCTTTTTTTCTGCGCGTCGTTGCCGAAGGCAATGATCACCGGGCCGACCATGGTGACGCCGAAGCCGAGCGGCGGCGGCGCCGGCGCCTGCTGCAGCTCCTCCTGGAAGATGTATTGCTGCACCGGGGTCCAGCCGCGCCCGCCCCACGCGGCCGGCCAGTGCGGCACCGCCCAGCCCTTGGCGTTGAGGATGCGCTGCCAGACGACGATGTCGTCCTTCTTCAGGTGCCGGCCGTCGACGAGCTTGCCGCGGATGTCGGCGGGCAACGCGGTGCGCATGAAGCTGCGCACCTCGTCGCGGAAGGCGAGTTCTTCGGCGGTGAAACGCAGGTCCATGGTTCTCTCCTTATACCTCCCCCGCAGGGGGAGGTCGGCCGCCGCAGCGTAGCGAAGGCGGCCGGGTGGGGGGTCTGCGGTCGGGCGGGGGAAGAAGCCCCCACCCGGCTCGCTGCGCTCGCCACCCTCCCCCGCTGCGCGGGGGAGGGATTGGCGCCTAATGAATCTCGAACAGGCCGGCGGCGCCCATGCCGCCGCCGATGCACATGGTGACGACGGCGCGCTTGGCCTTGCGCCGGCGGCCTTCGATCAGAATATGCCCCATCATGCGCGCGCCGCTCATGCCGTAGGGATGGCCGATGGAGATGGCGCCGCCG
>DASPVJ010000447.1:0-33941 GCA_035622435.1 Xanthobacteraceae bacterium
GCCGCATAATTCGCAGCCTTTCCAACCGATTCGAAGGTCCGCATGGCCGAGCCCGCCCGCCAACAGAAACTTCCGTCCGACTACGACGCGGAATCGATCAAGGTCCTCAAGGGCCTCGACGCCGTGCGCAAGCGGCCGGGCATGTACATCGGCGATACCGACGACGGATCCGGCCTCCACCACATGGTCTACGAGGTCGTCGACAACGCCGTCGACGAGGCGCTCGCCGGCTACGCCAAGGAGGTGGTGGTCACGCTCAATCCCGACGGCTCGGTGACCGTGCGCGACGATGGCCGCGGGATTCCGACCGACATCCACAAGGGCGAAGGGGTCTCGGCCGCCGAGGTCATCATGACCCAGCTCCATGCCGGCGGGAAATTCGACCAGAACTCCTACAAGGTGTCGGGCGGCCTGCACGGCGTCGGCGTCTCGGTCGTCAACGCGCTCTCGTCCTGGCTCAAGCTCACCATCTGGCGCGACGGCAAGGAACACTTCATGGAGTTTGCCGACGGCGTGGCGGTCGCCCCGCTTGCCGTCGTCGGCGCCGCCCACGACCGGCAGGGCACCGAGGTGACGTTCCTGCCCTCGCCCAAGACGTTCACCATGCTGGAGTTCGATTGGGCGACGCTCGAGCACCGCCTGCGCGAACTCGCGTTCCTCAATTCCGGCGTGCTGATCGTGCTCTCCGACATGCGCCACGCGGTCGAGAAGCGCGAGGAGATGCGCTACCAGGGCGGCGTCGAAGCCTTCGTCAAATATCTCGACCGCAACAAGACGCCGCTGGTGCCGAAGCCGATCGTGATCAAGGCGGAGCGCGACGGGATCGGGGTCGAAAGCGCGTTGTGCTGGAACGACGGCTATCACGAGGCGGTGCTGGCGTTCACCAACAACATTCCGCAGCGCGACGGCGGCACCCACTTGGCCGGGTTCCGCGGCGCGCTCACCCGGCAGGTGACCGGCTACGCCGAGAGCGGCGGCCTCGCCAAGAAGGAGAAGGTGCAGCTCACCGGCGACGATTGCCGCGAGGGCCTCACCGCGGTGTTGTCCGTCAAGGTGCCGGACCCGAAGTTTTCCTCGCAGACCAAGGACAAGCTCGTGTCGTCGGAGGTGCGCCCGGTGGTCGAGGGCGTCGTCAACGACGCGCTCAACGCCTGGTTCGAGGAACACCCGGCCGAGGCGCGCGCGATCATCGGCAAGGTGGTCGAGGCCGCCGCCGCCCGCGAGGCGGCGCGCAAGGCGCGCGAACTGACCCGCCGCAAGGGCGCGCTCGACGTCGCCTCCCTGCCCGGCAAGCTCGCCGACTGCCAGGAGCGCGATCCGGCGAAGTCGGAAATCTTCATCGTCGAGGGCGATTCGGCCGGCGGCTCGGCCAAGCAGGGACGCAACCGCGAGTTCCAGGCGGTGCTGCCGCTGCGCGGCAAGATCCTCAACGTCGAGCGCGCGCGCTTCGACAAGATGCTGTCGAGCCAGGAGATCGGCACCCTCATCACCGCGCTCGGCACCGGCATCGGCCGCGAGGAGTTCAATCCGGAGAAGCTGCGCTACCACAAGATCATCATCATGACGGACGCGGACGTGGACGGCTCCCACATCCGCACCCTGCTGCTCACGTTCTTCTTCCGCCAGATGCCGGAGCTGATCGAGCGCGGCCACCTCTATATCGCCCAGCCGCCGCTCTACAAGGTGACCCGCGGCAAGTCGGAGCAATATCTCAAGGACGAGCGGGCGCTGGAGGACTATCTGATCGAGACCGGGCTGGAAGAGGCGGTGTTGCGCACGTCCTCGGGCGAAGAACGCGCCGGCGAGGATCTGCGCCGCATCGTCGCCGACGCCCGCATCATTCGCAACGTGCTGGCGGGGCTGCACAGCCGCTACAGCCGCAAGGTGGTCGAGCAGGCGGCCATCGCCGGCGTACTGACATCCAACATCTTCGGCGACGCCCGCAAGGCGACCGACGCGGCGAAATACATCGCCCGCCGGCTCGACGCCCTCTCGGAGGAGACGGAGCGCGGCTGGCAAGGAGAGTTTACGGAGAGCGAAGGCTTCCAGTTCGCCCGCACCGTGCGCGGCGTGAAGGAGGTGGCGATCCTCGACCAGGCGCTGCTCGGGTCGGCCGACGCGCGCAAGCTCGACGAATACGCGGCCGCCCTGCAGGAGGTCTACGCCCGGCCCGGCGCACTGCGCCGCAAGGGCGAGGAGACGCCGATCTACGGACCGGTCGGCCTGTTCGAGGCGGTGACCGCCGCCGGCCGCAAGGGCCTCTCGCTGCAGCGCTACAAGGGTCTCGGCGAGATGAACGCCGAACAGCTGTGGGAGACGACCCTCGACCTCGAGGCGCGCTCGCTCTTGCAGGTGAAGGTCAAGGAGGTCGACGAGGCCGACGACATTTTCACCAAGCTGATGGGCGACGTGGTCGAGCCGCGCCGCGAGTTCATCCAGGAGAACGCGCTCACCGCCAGCGTCGACGTGTGACGGAGCGCCCGCCGGTCAGTGCGGCTCCCGCATGACCTCAAGGCCCGGGCAGCACCAGCACCTTCGGCTTCGTCGGCAGGCGCGCCCTCGACAGCACGAGGGACGGCGTCTCGGCCATCTCGATGTCCCACTCGCGCTTCACGCGGTCGAGGAATCGATTGAGCGTGAAGGCGCCGAAATAGTGCATCGGAATCATCAACGGCGCCTTCAGCGCGTGCAGCACTTCGATCATGCCTTCGAGGTCGAGGGTGTAGCTGCCGTCGACCGGCACCATGACCGCGTCGACGCGGCCGATGTCGTCGAGCTGCTGCCGGGTCAGCGTGTGATGCAGGTGCCCGAGATGGGCAATGCACATCCGGGCGATCTCGAAGATGAATATGGAATTGCCGTGGCGCTCGGTGCCGCCGGCCCAGTCGCGGATGTTGGTCGGCACGTTGCGGACGCGGACGTCCTGATAGACGAGGTCGTATGCGGCGGGTTTGTCGTCGGTCGCCCAGCCGCGCAACACGTATTTGATCGCCGGATCGGGGTGATCGGTGTAGTGCGTCGAGTGGGCGTGGTTCATGGTGACGATGTCGGGCACGAGCGGCGGCCTGACGTAGTCGTTATAGTCGGTGGCGATCCGCACCAGCCGCGGGCTCTCGATCAGGAAGGTCGAGTGGCCGACGTAGGTCAGCCTGACCTCGCCGTCGGCGAGCGCGGCCGACTTGAACGCGGCCGGAACGACGCGCGGCGGGTCGGCGGCGACGAGGCCGGGGCAGCGATCGGATAATTCGGAAGTCGCCGGCGGAGCGGGAGCGGGCTGCTGCGCCAGCGCCGGCGCGACCTGTGCGCCTACGCACGCGGCGAACGCCGCGCCTGCAATCCCCAGCCGATGCGCCAAGCCCGCCATGCCGCCTCCCGCGCGCGTGCACGGGATATAGCACGCGCGGGCAAACGGACCGCCGCGGCCCACCTCACGAAGGTGCGATCACCTTAAAGCGTGATGGCTTTTCTTGAAATCGCCATCCCGCTTTATCTTATTGTTGGAGCATGATGTTTTTCCGAAAACCGGTACCCACTTTTCGGGATCATGCTCTAGTGCGGCGAAACGATCAGGCCGCGCGGCGTCACGACGGCCCAGCGGCCGTCCTGCTGGCGCTTGATCTCCTGGATGCGCCCGAGTCCGGGCACGAGGTCGCCCGGTTCGATCTCGACGACGCCGTAGCGGCCCTCGATGAGGGCGGCATCCGCCCCATAGACCCGGCGCAAGGTCCAGCCCTCGACGATCGCCGGCTTGGGGGCGGCCTTGGGATCGACCGGGGCGGCTGCCGGGGCAGGCGCCGGCGCGGGGATCGAAGCGGTCGGCTCGGGCGAGGGCGCAAGGGTCGTGACGTGCCGCTCGGTCCGCGCGTGTTCGACCCGGTCGAGCGCCTCGGCGATCTTGGCGAACTGCACGCTCGCGGCGGTGGTCGACGTCGCGATGGTCGTGCGTAACGCCGACAGATTGTCGCTCAGCGTCTTCACGTTCATGCGCAGCTGCGCGACCTGCTCCTTGAGGACGCGCACTTCCTCGTTCCCTTCCGAACGGGTCGCGACGATCGGTGAGGCAACGAACAGGTGTTCGATCCCGGCAATTCCGGCCGACCCGGCGATGGCCCCGATCGCTGCCGCCACCGTCAAGCCGGCCGCGAGCAAGGCGAAGCGTCTGCCGCCGGCGCGCGCGCTTGCCGGGGCTTCGACCTCCGGCGGCGCGGCATGCGGCTTGTCGTCCGGCCGCAAGACGAGGACCGCGGCGCGCGGCATGGTGGGCGGCGGCTTCGTCTCCGCCGCGCCCGCGGCCTGCGCCCGCGCCGGTTCGGCTTGAATCGGCTCTTCGCGATCGCCCGCGGCGGCGATCGGCGAAGGGTCGGATGCGGCGGGGTCTATGGACGGCGCTTCGACGGTCGGAATGTCGCCGGATGCGGCCGCCGCCGGCTCGCTCTGCTGCTCGCCGGCGTCATTGGGCATGGCCATGGCTCGGGGTCCCGGTTGGATGCCCGTCAACCGGTAATCAACTTTGCTTACCAATTGGTTAGCGCCATACGGCGGAATCGATGAAAATCACGCCCAAAGCCCGTGCTGCCCGGCGAGCGCCTTGAGCGAGGTCTCGGGCCGGGCACCGAGATGCCCGATCACCTCGGCGGCGGCGAGCGCGCCGAGCCGCGCGGCGGCTTCATGCCCGATCCCGCGCGCGAGCCCGGCCAGGAAGCCGGCGGCGAACAAATCGCCGGCGCCGGTGGTATCGACCACCCGCTCGACCGGAAACGCCGGCACCGGCTCGACGCCGCCGGAGCTCACCACCGCGCAGCCCTCCTCGCCGCGCGTCACCACGGCCAGCCGCGCCTCCCGGCGCAACGCCGCCACGGCGGTCGAGAAATCCGCGGTCTGATAGAGGCTCTTGAGCTCGCCTTCGTTGGCAAACAGGATATCGACCGTCCCGCCGCGCACGAGTTCGCGGAACTCGTCGCGCCAGCGGTCGACGCAAAACGCGTCCGACAGGCTCAGTGCCACCTGCCGCCCGGCCCGATGCGCCTGCGCGGCGGCCGTGCGGAAGGCCTCCTTGGCGTTGCGCGGATCCCACAAATAGCCCTCGAGATAGGTGATCGCGCTCGCCGCGATCACCTCGCCGTCGACGTCCTCCGGAGCAAGCTGCTGCGCGGCGCCCAGGTATGTGTTCATGGTGCGCTCGCCGTCGGGCGTCACCAGGATGTAGCAGCGCCCGGTCGACGGTCCGGCGAGGGCGAACGGCGTCGCGAACGCGACGCCGGAGGCGCGGATATCGTGCGCGAAGGTGCGCCCGAGGCCGTCGTCCTTCACCTTGCCGATGAAGGCGGCGCGCGCGCCGTAGCTCGCGACGCCGACGATGGTGTTGGCGGCCGAGCCGCCGGATATCTCGATGGCGGGACCCATCTGCGCGTAGATCGCTTCGGCGCGCGCCTCGTCGATCAGCGCCGTGCGCCCCTTGTGCATGCCGTGGGCGATCAGGAAATCCTCCTCGGCGCGGGCGATGAGATCCACCATGGCGTTGCCGAGGCCGACGACGTCGTAGCGCACCGTGCTCACGGGATTTCTCCATAGCCGGGGCGATCAAGCGACGCGGCTGGGGCGAGGAGGCGGGCGCCGTGCCATATACGAGCGACCGATCCGGAGCAACCTGGCCGGCTTGAACCCTCCCTTGCCTTGATCGCCGCCCTCGTGGCATGTGGCGGGCCGCAATCGACGCGAGGATGTTATGGCGTTCAAGGAGCTGGTGTTCTCCGGCGTACAGCCGACCGGCAATCTGCACCTCGGCAATTATCTCGGCGCCATCACCCGCTTCGCCGCGCTGCAGGCGCGTTACGACTGCATCTATTGCGTGGTCGATCTGCACGCGATCACCCAGCCGGTGGCGGTGTGGGGCGGGCCGCAGGAATTGGCGCGCAGCACGCGCGAGGTCACGGCGGCGTTCCTCGCCTGCGGCATCGATCCCAAGCGCAACATCGTCTTCAATCAGAGCCGGGTCGCCGAGCACACCGAGCTTGCCTGGATCTTCAGCTGCGTCGCCCGCGTCGGCTGGCTCAATCGCATGACGCAATTCAAGGAAAAGGCCGGCAAGGATCGCGAGAACGCGTCGGTCGGCCTCTATGCCTATCCGATCCTGATGGCGGCCGACATTCTCGCCTATCGGGCGACGCACGTGCCGGTAGGCGAAGACCAGAAGCAGCATCTCGAGCTGACCCGCGACATCGCCCAGAAATTCAACAACGACTTCGCCGAGTCGATCCGTGCGCAGGGCCACGGCGATGCGTTCTTCCCGCTCACCGAGCCGCTGATTTCGGGGCCGGCGGCGCGCATCATGTCGTTGCGCGACGGCACGAAGAAGATGTCGAAATCCGACCCGTCCGATTATTCGCGCATCAACCTGACCGACGACGCCGACACGATCGCCCAGAAGATCCGCAAGGCGAAGACCGATCCGGCGCCGCTGCCGAGCGAGGCCGGCGGCCTGGCGAACCGGCCGGAGGCCGAGAATCTGCTCGGCATTTACGCGGCGCTCGCCGACAAGAGCGAAGAAGAGGCGCTCAGGGATTTTGCCGGCGCGCAATTCTCGACCTTCAAGACCGCGCTCATCGACCTTGCGGTCGCCAAACTCGGCCCGGTCGCCGCCGAGATGAAGCGGCTCGCCCGCGATCCCGCCCATATCGATGCGGTGCTCGCCGACGGCGCCGCCCGCGCCCAGGCGCTCGCCGTCGAAACAATGAAGGCCGTCAAGGACATCGTCGGCTTCGTGCGGGGTTGACCGCCCCGCCGCGCGGCGCGCGGCTTGTCGGGGAACCGCGAGCCGTGGCAGCATTGCGCCGTGAGCGCCGTACCGAGGTCGGACGGAACCCCGGGGAGGGCCATGAGCCGCAAGCGCCGCAGCTACGAAGCCGGGCACAAGCCGAAATATCTTGTCATCATCGACGGGTCGCCGGAATGCGATCGTGCCGTCTACTACGCCAGCCGTCGCGCCGCGCGCACCGGCGCCGGCGTCCTCATGCTGCTCGTGATAGAGCCGGAGGATCGCCATCAGCAGTGGCTCGGCGTCGCCGACATCATGAAGGCGGAGGCGCACGAGGCCGCGAACGCGATCCTCGACCAGTTCGCCAACCGGGCGAACGGCATCGCCGGCATCACGCCCGAGCGGGTTGTCCGCGACGGCGAGAAGGCGGAGGAGATTCTCGAGCTGATCGAGACGGACGAGGATATCGCCACCCTGGTGCTTGCCGCCGGCACCGGCAAGGAAGGGCCGGGGCCGCTGGTCTCCAACCTCGGCAAGACCATCACCAGCTTCCCGATCCCGGTGGCGATCGTGCCCGGACATCTCAGCGACGAGGATCTCGACGCCCTGTCGTGACGGCCGGCGCCCAAAGCGGTGCATTGACCTTTCGCCCATATCGGCGGCTTATTACATACCGGATGTGAGACGGTGCGCCGCGCGGGCCGTTGATCCCGCGCCGGCTACGGAGCAAGAGCCATGTTCATCCAGACCGAGGCGACGCCCAATCCGGCGACCCTCAAGTTCATTCCCGGGCGGCCCGTGCTCGAGCACGGAACCCTCGACATGCGCGACCGCGCCGAGGCCGCGAACTCCCCGCTCGCCGAGCGGCTGTTCGATATTTCCGGCATCGGCGGCGTCTTCCTGGGTGCCGATTTCATCGCCGTGACCAAGACCGACGGCGACTGGCAGCAGCTCAAGCCGGCAATCCTCGGCGCCATCATGGAACACTTCATGTCCGGCAGCCCGATCGTTCTTGCCGATGGCCATGCCGGCGCGGCCGATGAATTTTTCGCCGACGAGGACGCCGAGACGGTCGCCACCATCAAGGAGCTGATCGAGACGCGGGTGCGGCCGGCCGTCGCCAACGACGGCGGCGACATCACCTTCCGCGGATACAAGGATGGGGTGGTCTACCTCGCCATGAAGGGCGCGTGCTCGGGCTGTCCGTCATCGACCGCAACCTTGCGGCACGGCATCGAGAACCTGCTGCGCCACTTCGTTCCGGATGTGACCGAGGTGCGCCCGGTCTGAAGCCGCGGGTGCGGCAAGCGATGGCATGCGCATCCTTGCGTTAGACACCGCGCTCGACGCCTGCGCGGCCGCGGTGCTCGATACCCAACAGCGCGACCTTGTGGCGAGCGAGACGCGCGCGATGACGCGCGGGCATGCCGAAGCATTGATGCCGCTCCTGGCACGGGTGATGGACGCGGCGCGCCTCGAGTTCGCGGAAATCGACCGCATTGCGGTGACGGTCGGTCCCGGCAGCTTCACCGGGGTGCGGGTTGGCATCGCCGCGGCGCGCGGCATTGCGCTTGCCGCCGGCAAGCCGGCGATCGGCCTCACCACCCTTGCCGCCTTCACGGCGCCGCACATCGCCGCCGGATTCGCCGGGACGGTGGTACCGGTCATCGATGCGCGGCACGGCCAAGTTTACATGCAGGTGTTCGGCCCGGGCGGCCGCGCCCTGACCGCGCCGCGGCTGGCGACCGTGCGCGAGGCGGTGCAGGCGGCGCGGACCGGCGACGCACTGATCGTCGGATCGGCCGCGGACCTCGTCGCCGCGCAATGGCCGGCGAGCGAACCGCCCCCCGCGGTCGCCGCCAGCAGCGCCCCCGACATCGGCTGGGTGGCGCGGCTCGCGGCCGCCGCTCAGGCGGACCGGGCGCCGCCCAAGCCGCTCTACCTGCGCGCGCCCGACGCGCGGCCGCAGGATGCCGCCCGCCTGCCGCACCGATGAAGCGCCTCTTCGCCCGCTTGTTCGCCCGCGCCGAGCCGATGCTCACGGAGGCCGGCCCGCGTGACGCCGCCGCGTTCGCCGCCCTGCACGGCGCGTCGTTCCGCCGCGGCTGGAGCGAGGACGAGTTCGAGCGCCTGCTTCTCGACCGCGGCGTCCTCGCCCATCGGGCCGTGCTGGGGCAACGGCCGATCGGCTTCATCGTGTCGCGCATCGTCGCCGGCGAGGCGGAGATTCTGTCGGTTGCAGTGGCACGCACGCAGCAGGGTCGCGGGCTGGGGCGGCGCCTGCTCGACTTGCACCTGCGCCGCCTGGCCGGCCTGGGGGTGCGCACGGTGTTCCTCGAAGTCGACGACGACAACGTCCCGGCGCGACGGCTCTACGCCCGCAATGCCTTTCGCGAGGTCGGCCGGCGCAACGGCTACTATCAGCGGTCGGCGACCTCGGCCGGCGCCGCCCTGGTGCTGCGCCGCGACCTCGCATGAGCGGCGCGCTGCCGATTTCGTTTGCCCGGCCGCTTCGTTATGATGGCTCCATGGCGGAACCCCGACGGAACGCGGCCGTGGCCGAGCCGAAGCCGAACATCGAGGCGCTGTGCGCCGCCAAGGGCATGCGGATGACCGAGCAACGCCGCGTCATCGCCCGCGTGCTCGCGGGCTCCGCCGACCATCCGGACGTGGAAGAACTTTACCGGCGCTGCGCCAAGGTTGACGACCGCATTTCGATCTCCACGGTCTACCGCACCGTCAAGCTGTTCGAAGACGCGGGCATCATCGAACGGCATGATTTTCGCGAAGGCCGGGCGCGCTACGAGCAAATCCCCGACACCCATCACGATCATCTCATCAATCTGCGCACCGGCGCCGTCATCGAGTTCCAGTCCGACGAGATCGAGCGCCTGCAGGCCGAGGTCGCCCGGCGGCTCGGCTATCGGCTGGTCGACCACCGGCTCGAGCTTTACGCGGTGCCGCTCGACGACGAAAAAGCCAAGCGGTGATGCGGACCGCGCGGCGCCCGGAACCGGGCGGACCGGACCGGCTGCCGCGCCTGGCGGGGAAACCATTCCATTTTACCGGAAAACCCGCTAAGACGAGCCCGTGAAAGCGGCTGCGGCCGCCCGACAAGGGATGTCTGAAGCACCGGAATGTCTCGAGACGCGCCCTTCCCAGCGGCCCGGATCGACATCGACCCGACCGGCATGAACGGACCCCGCAAGCTTTTCGTCAAATCCTACGGCTGCCAGATGAACGTCTACGATTCCCATCGTATGGCGGACGTGCTGGCGCCGCACGGCTTCGTCGAAACCCGGACCGCCGAGGACGCCGATCTCGTCATCCTCAACACCTGCCATATCCGCGAGAAAGCGGCCGAGAAGGTCTATTCGGAACTCGGCCGCATCCGCAAATTGAAGGATGCCGCAGCGCGCGGCGAGCGCACCATGCTGGTCGCGGTCGCGGGCTGCGTCGCCCAGGCGGAGGGCGAGGAAATCCTGCGCCGCGCCCCGATCGTCGATCTCGTCGTCGGACCCCAGAGCTATCACCGCCTGCCCGCGCTGATCGAGCGGGTGGCGCGCGAAGGGGGCGTGGTCGACACCGAGTTCCCCGTCGAAGACAAGTTCGACTTTCTCGCCGCCCCGAGCCGGGAGGCGACGCGCGCGCGCGGCGTCACGGCGTTCGTCACCGTCCAGGAGGGCTGCGACCGCTTTTGCAGCTTCTGTGTCGTGCCGTACACGCGCGGCACCGAGGCGTCGCGCCCGGTGGCGCAAGTCGTCGCCGAGGTCGAGCGCCTGGCCGCAGCCGGCGTGCGCGAAGTCACCCTGATCGGCCAGAACGTCAACGCCTATCACGGCGCCGGACCGGACGGCGCGGAATGGACGCTCGGCCGTCTGCTCCATCGCGTTGCCGAAATCGATGGGATCGCCCGGCTGCGCTACACGACGAGCCATCCCGGCGACGTCGACGACAGCCTGATCGCGGCCCATCGCGATCTGCCGCAGTTGATGCCGTGCCTGCACCTGCCGGTGCAGTCGGGCTCGGACCGCATTCTCGCCGCCATGCACCGCCGCCACACGCGCGCTCACTACATCGGCGTGACCGAACGCCTGCGCGCGGCGCGGCCCGACATCGCGCTCACGTCCGACTTCATCGTCGGGTTTCCGGGCGAAAGCGAAGCGGACTTTCGCCAAACCGTCACGCTGGTCGATCACATTGGGTTTGCGGGGGCCTTCTCGTTCAAGTACTCGCCCCGCCCCGGCACGCCGGCCGCCACCATGGCGGGCCAGGTACCCGAGGAAACCAAGGTCGAGCGCCTGTCCCGCCTGCAGGAAACGATCGACCGGCATCAGGCGGCCTTCAACGCCCGTGCCCTGGGGATGACGTTTTCGGTCCTGTTGGAAAAGCCCGGGCGGCACCCCGGTCAGCTCGTGGGCCGCTCGCCCTATCTGCAGCCCGTCCAGGTGACGGCGCCGGCCGCCATGATCGGCGACATCGTCGCCGTGCGGATTGCCGAGGTCGGCGCCAACAGCCTGTTCGGCGTGCTCGCTTCCGCCGCGCGCGCCCCCGTCCGGCAGCCCGCCTTCGCCCCGGCAGGAGCCTGATCCCTTTGCGCCGATCGAGACCGGACAACGGATCGCTGGTTCGCTCCCCCGAGATCGTCGGGGAAGGCACGACGACGCAAACCGTGATGGCGTTCGACGACAACCGCCTCGCTTCCGCGTTGTTCGGACAATACGGCCAGAACCTCGCTTCGATCGAGCGCCGGCTCGGCGTCATTGCCGACTCGCGCGGCAACCAAGTCACGATCGAAGGCTCGCGCGAGGCGTGCGAGCAGGCCCGCCGCGTACTCGAAAGCCTGTACGAGCAGCTCAAGCGCGGGCACGACCTCGTGCCCGGCGACGTCGAGGGCGCGATCCGCCTGGTGATATCGCAGGCCTCGCTGTTCGACTTCGATCCCGCCGCCGCGCGGCCGAGTTTCGAGGAGATCAACCTGCGCAAGCGCCTGGTGCGCGCGCGCACCGCCGGGCAGGACGCCTACGTGCGGACGCTGAAACGCTGCGCGCTGGTGTTCGGCACCGGTCCGGCCGGCACCGGCAAGACCTGGCTCGCCGTCGCCCACGCGGTGCAATTGTTCGAGCGCAAGGAGGTGGACCGCATCATCCTGTCGCGCCCGGCGGTCGAAGCGGGCGAGCGACTCGGCTTCCTGCCGGGCGACATGCGCGAGAAAGTCGATCCCTATCTGCGCCCGATCTACGACGCCCTGTTCGACATGATGGACGCGCGCATCGTCGAGCGCGCGCTGCAAAGCGGCGAGATCGAGATCGCGCCGCTCGCCTTCATGCGCGGCCGCACCCTGTCGAACGCCGCCATCATCCTCGACGAGGCGCAGAACACCACGGCCATGCAGATGAAGATGTTCCTCACCCGGCTGGGCGAGAACAGCCGCATGATCGTCACCGGCGACCCGAGCCAGGTCGACCTGCCGCCCGGGCAAGCCTCCGGCCTCGCCGAGGCTATCCGCCTGCTCGCGAACGTCGACGGGATCGGCCACGTCGTCTTCACCCACGACGACGTCATCCGCCACCCGCTGGTGGCCCGCATCGTTGCCGCCTACGAGGAGGCGGCCGCCGCATCCCCGCGCAAGCGCGAAGGCAGGGAGTGATGCGGTCGGCCGCCCGGCGGGCGCGGCCGGCGCCCGCAATCGACATTCGCGTGGAGTCGCCGCTGTGGCGCGCCGTTCCGGGCGCCGCGGCCGTGCTGCGCCGTGCGATCGGCGAGGCGGCGCAGATGGCAGGCGCGCCGGCCGCGGCGGAGCTGGCGATCGTGCTATGCGACGATGCGGCGATGCGCAAGCTCAACGGCCGTTGGCGCGGGCGGCCGGAGCCCACCAACGTCCTGTCGTTTCCGGCCGCCGGTCGCGGCACGCCTGGTGCCGGGCCGCTCGGCGACATCGCCATCGCCTACGAGACGACGGCGCGCGAGGCGGAGGCCGACGGCATCGGCTTTGCCGACCACCTCGCCCATCTCGCGGTGCATGGCTTTCTCCATCTCCTGGGCTACGATCACCAGTCCGACGACGAAGCCGACGCGATGGAACGCCTCGAGCGCGATATCCTGGAGCGGCTCGACATCGCCGACCCGTACGCCGCGGGCGACTCCGCAACGTGACGTGGACCGCCATGTCCGACACCGACGCGCCCCGCCGCAGCGAACCGACCGGCGCCGTGAGCGAACGGACGAATCTCCCGGTCCCGGTTCCGCGCCCGAGCGAGGTCGCGCGCGAGGCCGGAACCAGTTGGTTCGGCCGCATGCTGCGCGTCCTGTTCGGCTGGAACGCCGGGTCGATCCGCGACGATCTCGAAGTCGTGCTCGAGGCTGGCGCGGCGGGCGAATCCGGCTTCTCGCCGGAAGAGCGCGCCATGCTCAAGAACATCCTCGGCCTGCGCGGACGCGGGGTCGAGGACGTGATGGTGCCGCGCGCCGACATCGTCGCGGTCCAGCAGGGCATCTCGCTCGGCGAACTCGTCAAGGTCTTCGAGGTGGCCGCGCACTCGCGGCTGGTGGTCTACGACGACACCCTCGATGACCCGACCGGCATGGTGCACATCCGCGACCTGATCGGCTACATGGCCAGGCGCGCCGCCGCGAGCGCGTCGACCAAGGCGCGGCGCAAGAAGCCGTTTACCGCCGGGCTCGACCTCAACGCGGTCGATCTGTCGATCCCGCTGTCGTCGACCAAGCTGGTGCGCACGATCCTGTTCGTGCCGCCGTCGATGCCGGCGATCGACCTGCTCGCCAAGATGCAGGCGACCCGCATTCATCTCGCGCTGGTGATCGATGAATACGGGGGAACCGACGGCCTCGTTTCGATCGAAGACATCGTCGAGCAGATCGTCGGCGACATCGAGGATGAGCACGACGAGGACGCGACGGTGGGCGTGGTGCGCCAGCCCGACGGCACCTACTTGGCCAATGCGCGCGCCAGCCTCGACGACGTGACCGCGACGATCGGCGCCGAGTTCGATGTCGGCGAGGCGGCCGAGGACGTTGATACGCTGGGCGGCTATCTGGCGATGCGGGTCGGTCGGGTGCCGGTCCGCGGCGAACTCGTTCCGGGCCCGAGCGGCTTCGAGATCGAGGTGCTCGACGCCGACCCGCGCCGCGTCAAGCGGGTGAGAATCTACCGCGGCAGGGACCGCGCCGGCCGGCGCGCCCCCAAGCGCCGCGAGGACCGGCCGGAGGCCGAAGCGCCGCAACCGCCGCCCGCGCCCGAACCGAGCCCGGAGCGCGCCGAGGCGCGGCCTGCGTCCGACGGCGGATCGTCTTGATTTCCCGGTTCGTGAATCTCGCTCATTCGATCGTGCTCGCCTGGGGATGGCGGCGCGCCGCCATCGCCTTCGCGGCCGGCGTCGTCTCCACCCTGGCGCTCGCGCCGTTCAATGCCTGGCCGATCATGTTCCTGACCGTTCCGGTGCTCGTGTGGCTCGTCGACGGTTCGGCCGCCGGCAGGCTCGGCGGCATCGGGGCGGCGGCCATCGCCGGATGGTGGTTCGGCTTCGGATATTTCCTCGCCGGGCTCTATTGGGTGGGATTCGCGTTCCTGGTCGACGCCGACAAGTTCGGCTGGCTGCTGCCGATCGCAGTCGTGGGCCTGCCGGCCGGAATGGCGCTCTATACAGCGTTCGGGCTCGCGCTCGCGCGGTTGTCGTGGACGCGCGGGGCGGTGCGGGTGCTCACGCTCGCGGCCGCGCTGACGGTCGCCGAGTGGCTGCGCGGCGGAGGCACACAGTGGCTGCGCAGCTATTTTATAAGCGGCTTTCCCTGGAACGCCTTCGGCCATGCGCTGACCGGACCGCTCGTTCTTGCCCAGGCTTCCGCGCTCGTCGGCCTGTGGGGCATGACGTTCCTGGCGGTCGCCGTCTTCGCAAGCCCCGCGGTGCTGGCCGACGATCCGGCCGAGGCGCGGCGCCGCTTCCTCGCGCCGGCGGCAAGCGTTGCGCTCCTCGTCGTCCTCGCGGGCTACGGCGCGGTGCGGCTGGAGCAGAACGCGACGAATTTCGTGCCCGGCGTGCACCTGCGCATCATGCAGCCCAACCTGACCCAGGATGAACGGTTCAATTATTCGGCCAAGCAGCGGGTCATGAGCCGCTATCTCGCGCTTTCGGACCGGGCGACCGGACCCCAGTCCTCGGGCGTCAATGACGTGACGCACCTGATCTGGCCGGAATCGGCGTTCCCGTTCTTCCTCGCGCGCGAGGCCGACGCGCTGGCGCAGATTGCCGCCCTGCTGTCGAACCACACCGTTCTCATCACCGGCGCCGTGCGCGCCGCCGAGATGGCGCCCAGCGGGGCCGTGCGCGCCTACAATTCGGTCTATGTGATCGATCGCGACGGTTCGGTCGCCGGCATCTACGACAAGGTTCATCTGGTCCCGTTCGGCGAATACCTGCCGTTCGAGGATGTTCTCGAGGGCTTCGGGCTGATCTCGCTCACCAAGATGCGGGGCGGATTCCTGGCGGGCGACCGCCGCCGCCCGATGACGGTGCCGCACGCACCGCCGATGCTGCCGCTCATCTGTTATGAGATCGTGTTTCCGGACGAGGCGGTGCCGTCGGGCGAGCGTCCCGGCTGGCTCCTCAATCTGACCAACGACGGCTGGTTCGGCATCAGTACCGGTCCGTATCAGCATTTCCAGCAGGCCCGCCTCCTGGCGATCGAGCAGGGACTGCCGCTGGTGCGCGCCGCCAATACGGGAATCTCCGCGGTCGTCGATCCGCTTGGGCGGATCATCAGTCAGCTTCCGCTCGGCGCCGAGGGCGTGATCGACTCGGGGCTGCCGCAAGCGATCGCGCCGACCCTCTATGTGCGCGCCGGAGACCGCATTGCGCTCGCGCTGATCGCTGGCGCATTCGTCCTTGGCTTGATCGGCCGCCGCAGGAAATTCCGGTAGCAACGGCGCTGCTCCGCGGCGGCGCCAGAACGCGTTTCGTTTCCGGAACCAGCGGATTACGAACTCGCCCCCTGCAACCGACGGGGGAATTCATTCCGAGAGATTTTGCGGCTCCGCGATCGAATAGACGCGGGCGGCCGGGGTTCAACAACCATCCGTCCCTGCGCCACGCGGATTGAGCGAGATGGCCACCAAGGCTCCCAATCCC
This sequence comes from Xanthobacteraceae bacterium, assembly GCA_035622435.1. Classification (GTDB taxonomy): domain Bacteria; phylum Pseudomonadota; class Alphaproteobacteria; order Rhizobiales; family Xanthobacteraceae; genus AP-16. The sequence continues at coordinate 15,901 of DASPVJ010000447.1, forward strand.
ATCGACAAGCATGTCGGCCATCGCATCAGGCTGCGGCGAATGATGCTGGGGATGAGCCAGGGAACTCTCGGAAGCGCCCTGGGGCTGACATTCCAGCAGGTGCAGAAGTACGAAAAGGGCGCCAATCGCGTCGGCGCCAGCCGCCTGCAGCAGATTTCCCATGCGCTGCAGGTTCCGGTCGCATTCTTTTTCGAGGGCGCTCCGTCGACGTCGGAACGCCCGAACGCCACCAGCGACGCCTCCACGTCCGCGGATGCGTCGAATTTCCTCGCCACGCCCGAAGGCCTCGCGCTCACCCAGGCGTTCCTGCGCATCAAGGACTCGCGCCTGCGCCGCCGCATCGTCGATCTCATCCAGGGCATCGCGGGCGAAGACGGCCCCTGACCGGTCTCCCTTGACCGGGCTGCCCGACGCTGCAAGAAACGCCCCCCTCAGGATCGGCCGAGGACGGCCGAGGCGGGAGGGTCGTGGCGGTGTCTCGTACAAGCTATCTGTTCACCAGCGAATCCGTGTCCGAGGGTCATCCGGACAAGGTGTGCGATCGGATTTCCGACGAAGTCGTCGATGCCTTCTCCGACCTCGGTCCGCGTCACGGTTGGGACGCGCGGCATGTGCGCGTCGCCTGCGAAACCATGGCCACCACGAATCGAGTCGTGATCGCCGGCGAAACGCGCGGACCTTCCGCCATAACGAAGGACTACGTCTCGCATCTTGCGCGCCTCGCCATCAAGGACATCGGCTACGAGCAGGCCGGTTTTCACTGGGAGAAGGCCGATATCGACGTGCATCTGCACGCCCAATCCACCGATATCGCCCAAGGCGTCGATTCCGCCGGCAACAAGGACGAGGGAGCAGGCGATCAAGGCATCATGTTCGGCTACGCCTGCCGGGAAACGCCGGAGCTGATGCCGGCGCCGATCTACTACGCCCACCGCATTCTCAAACTGTTGTCCGAGGCACGGCGGTCAGGCGAGACGGACGCGCTCGGGCCCGACGCCAAGAGCCAGGTCACCGTGCGCTACGACAACGGCAAGCCCGTCGAGGCGACCCAGATCGTGGTGTCGACCCAGCATCTCGACCAAAGCCTGTCCTCCCACGACGTGCAGGCGATCATCGAGCCCTACGTGCGCAAGGCGCTGCCCCCCGGGTGGATCACCAAATCGACCGTGTGGCACGTCAATCCGACCGGCAAGTTCGTGATCGGCGGCCCGGACGGAGATTGCGGGCTGACCGGGCGCAAGATCATCGTCGACACCTATGGGGGCGCCGCCCCCCACGGCGGCGGCGCATTTTCCGGCAAGGATCCCTCGAAGGTCGATCGCTCCGCCGCCTATGCGGCCCGTTACCTCGCCAAGAACGTGGTGGCGGCGGGGCTCGCGACCCGCTGCACCATCCAGATTTCCTATGCGATCGGCGTGGCAAAGCCCCTGTCGCTCTACGTCGACCTGCACGGCACCGGCGAGGTCGCCGAGGCGCGGATCGAGCGCGGGCTGGCCGAAGTGATGGATCTCTCGCCGCGGGGCATTCGCGACCACCTTGGCCTCAACCGGCCGATTTACGCGCGCACCTCGGCCTATGGACATTTCGGCCGCGCACCGGACGAGGACGGCGGATTTTCCTGGGAGAACACCGACCTCGTGGAAGCGATCCGCGGCGCCATGTCCTGACCGGCCGGTGCCGCGCTACGCAGAACATCATGCTCCAACCAAAAACTGAAGCGGGGATGGCGGTTCGAGGAAGGCGATCCCGCTTCAGTGCCGGCACCATGGCTGACGACGATGACACGCCGGAGGTCCGGCGCGGCTTTTTCGGCCGGCGCAAGGGCCACCGTTTGCGCCCGCATCAGGCCGGGCTGATCGATACCCTGCTGCCACGCCTTGCGCTCGACCTGATGGCCCCGGCCCCGGCGGATCTCGCCCGCCTGTTCCCGGTGCCGGTCGCAGAGGTCCGCCTCGAGATCGGCTTCGGCGGCGGGGAATATTTGGCCGCCCAGGCCGAGGCACGTCCGCGCGTCGGCTTCATCGGCTGCGAGCCGTTCGTCAACGGCATGGCCAAGGCGCTGGCGCTGATCGAAGCGCGCAAGCTCGGCAATATTCGGCTGCACCTGGGCGACGCCATCGCGGTGATCGATTGGCTGCCGGCGGGCGCGCTTGCCGGCATCGACCTCGTCTATCCCGATCCCTGGCCCAAACGCCGGCACTGGAAGCGGCGCTTCGTGCAGGAACGGACCGTCGCCGACATGGCGCGCATCCTGCGGCCGGACGGCGAGTTCCGCTTCGCCAGCGACGTGCCGGACTATGCCGCCTGGACGCTGGCGCGCGTCCTGCGCTCGCAAAAGTTCGCCTGGACCGCCGAACGTGCGGACGATTGGCGATTGCCGTGGCCGGGGTTCGCGGGCACCCGCTACGAAGCCAAGGCGGTGCGCGAAGGCCACGTGCCCTGCTATCTCGTATTCCGGCGCAAATGACGCATGCCGGGGAAGCACGCAAGACATGTGCACATAGTCCCGCCACCCTTGCATCTTCGCAAAAAGCCGCTATATTCACGCTGTCGTTAGCGACATCTCATAACGGTCGGACATTCCGAACGGCTATCGAGAGTGGGACCCCCGGGACCCGCTCTTTTTTGTTATCCGAATGCCCGGGCCGGACGAACCATGGTCGCAACGGTCGAGGCACCCGGCACCAGCGAACCGCGGCTCATCGCCGAGCCGGGGCTCGCCGCGCGCGTCGCCGCGATCGTGGAGCCCGTGCTCGAACAGTTGAACTTCCGGCTGGTGCGGGTGCGAATTTCCGGACTGGCCGGATGTACGGTGCAGATCATGGCCGAGCGCCCCGACTCGACCATGACGATCGAGGATTGCGAACTGGCGTCGCGCGCGCTCTCCCCGGTGCTCGACGTGGCCGATCCGATCGAGCGCGCCTATCGGCTGGAGATTTCCTCGCCCGGCATCGACCGGCCGCTGGTGCGCCGGTCGGACTTCGAACGCTTTGCCGGCCACGTGGTCAAAGTCGAAATGGCGGTCGCCATCGACGGCCGCCGGCGCTTCCGCGGCGTTCTGCTGGGCGCCGACGGGGACGGGGCGCGCGTGCGCCGCGACGACGTCCCGCCCGGCGAGGCCGCGGAGATTGTGCTGCCGATCGAGGAGATGGCGGAAGCGAGGCTCGTGCTCACCAATGAGCTGGTGGCGCAGTCGTTGAAGCGGGGGAAGGCGGCCGAACGGGCTGCCGCGGCCGGGCGCACCGGCGAACTCGAGAAATTCCGGCACGCGTCCGGCCAGGGCCGGCGCGTTGTCCAGCATGAAGGAGACTAAGCCCATGGCAGTCAGCGCCAATCGGCTCGAACTGTTGCAGATCGCCGACGCGGTCGCGCGCGAGAAGGCGATCGACCGCAGCATCGTGATCACCGCCATGGAGGACGCGATCGCCAAGGCGGCGCGCTCGCGCTACGGCGCGGAAACCGACGTGCACGCCGACATCAATCCGAAGACCGGAGACCTGCGGCTGTCCCGCCACATGCTGGTGGTCGACATCGTCGAGAACCCGGCCAATCAGATCAGCCTGGAGGGCGCGCGGCGGCACAATCCGGCGGCGCAACTCGGCGACACCATCGCGGATGCGCTGCCGCCGCTCGAATACGGCCGCATCGCCGCCCAATCGGCCAAGCAGGTGATCGTGCAAAAGGTGCGCGAAGCCGAGCGCGACCGGCAGTATCAGGAGTACAAGGATCGCATCGGCGACATCGTCAACGGCCTCGTCAAGCGGGTCGAATACGGCAACGTGGTCGTCGACCTGGGGCGCGGCGAGGCGATCGTACGGCGCGACGAGATGCTGCCGCGCGAGGTATTCCGCAACGGCGACCGCATCCGCGCCTATATCTACGACGTGCGGCGCGAGGCGCGCGGGCCGCAAATCTTCCTCTCGCGCACCCATCCGCAGTTCATGGCGAAGCTGTTCGCCCAGGAGGTGCCGGAGATCTACGACGGCATCGTCGAGGTCAAGGCCGTCGCCCGCGACCCGGGTTCGCGCGCCAAGATCGCCGTGATCTCCCGCGATTCCTCGGTCGACCCGGTCGGCGCCTGCGTCGGCATGCGCGGCTCGCGCGTGCAGGCCGTGGTCAACGAGCTGCAGGGCGAAAAGATCGACATCATTCCGTGGTCGCCGGACATTGCGACCTTCGTGGTCAACGCGCTGGCGCCGGCGGAAGTCGCCAAGGTCGTGCTCGACGAGGACCGCGAGCGCATCGAAGTGGTGGTGCCCGATCAGCAGCTCTCGCTGGCGATCGGCCGGCGCGGCCAGAACGTGCGCCTCGCCTCCCAGCTCACCGGCTGGGACATCGACATCCTGACCGAACAGGAGGAATCCGAGCGGCGCCAGGCCGAGTTCGAGAACCGCACGCGCATCTTCATGGATGCGCTCAACGTCGACGAGGTCGTCGGCCAATTGCTCGCCTCGGAGGGCTTCACGTCGGTGGAAGAGCTGGCGATGGTCGAGGAAAAGGAAATCGCCTCGATCGAGGGCTTCGATTCCGACACCGCCCAGGAACTGCAGAACCGGGCGCGCGAGTACCTCGCCCGGATCGAGGCCGAGTTCGATGCCAAACGGCAGGAGCTTGGCGTCGAGGACGCGCTCAAGGAAGTCCCGGGCGTCACCACCCGCATGCTGGTGACGTTCGGCGAAAACGGCATCAAAACGGTCGAGGACCTTGCCGGCTGCGCCACCGACGAGCTGTCCGGCTGGAGCGAGCGCAAGGACGGCGAGACCGTGCGCCATGCGGGCGTCCTCGACGGCTTCGAGCTCTCGCGCGAGGACATCGAGGGCATCATCATGCAGGCGCGCGTCAAGGCCGGTTGGATCACCGAGGCCGACCTTGCCCCGCCGGCTCCCGAGCCTTCCGCGGAAGCGGGCGAGGCGCAGGCGCCGGCATCGGCGTAACGCAAGGACCGTCCGGTGCTCGCGCGCGGTCATGCCCCCGACACCGATTCCGGCCCGCGCCGCACGGCGCCCGGGCAGGAGCGGCTCTGCGTCGTGACCCGCGAAGTCAGGCCGGTTGCCGACATGATCCGGTTCGTGATCGGGCCGGACGGGGCCGTGGTGCCCGACCTCAAGCGTCGGCTTCCCGGCCGCGGCGTCTGGGTGACGGCAAGCCGCGCCGCGGTTGCGGAAGCGGTCGGACGGCGCGCCTTTGCCCGCGCCTTCAAGGCCGAGGCGCGCGTCGCACCCGACCTTCCCGCCACGGTCGAGCGCCTGCTGGAGCGCTCGGCACTTGACGCCCTCGGCATTGCCCGCAAGGCGGGACGGGTGGTCGTCGGATTTGCCCGGGTCGAAAAGGCGCTCGCGGGCGAGCCGGTGGTTGCCCTGCTCCACGCCGCCGATGCCGGCGGAGATGGCGCCCGCAAGATCGCGGCGGCGGCCCGCCGCCACCTCGGCGAGCGGGCGGAAACCCTTGCGATCGTGGAGGCATTTGCCGGCGAACAATTGGATTTGGCATTGGGGCTGCCAAATGTGGTACATGCTGCCCTGCTCGCTGGCCCGGCCAGCGACGGGTTTCTCGCGCGCTATCGCAACCTGGAACGCTTCCGGACAATCGGCCGGAGCGGGCGGGGGCGATAATTCGCGGCCGGGCCGGATGGCCCCTGGACATTCCGGGCCCGTGCCGCATGCGCGGATGCCTTGGAGGACGCGTTGAGTTGGCGTTGCCGGACCGCGAGGGTCCTGCGCAGATCGGAAGCTGAATGACTGAGACGAAAAACCCCGGCGAAAAGACGCTCAGCGTAGCGCCCACCAAGACGCTGACGCTCAAGCGCGGCGTCGAGCAAGGGGTTGTGCGGCAGAGCTTCAGCCACGGCCGCACCAAGGCGGTGGTGGTCGAGAAAGTGAAGCGCCGCGCCATCGGGCCCGGCGACGCGAAGGCCTCGGAGCCGGTGGCAGTCGCCGAGGCGCGCGTCGGCGCGCGCCGGGCTGCCGGCAAGGCGGCTGCGCCCTCCGCGGCCCCGGCGCCGGCCGCACCCCCCGCCCCCTCGCCCAAGCCGTCGGGTGTGGTGCTGCGCGCGCTCAGCGACGAGGAACTCAACCGCCGCGCCCACGCGCTCGACGACGCGCGGGTGCGCGAGGCCGAGGAGCGCCGCGTCGCCGAAGAGGAAGCACGCCGCCGCGCCGACCGCGAAAGCCTTGAGCGCAACGAGCGCGAAGCCGCCGAAGCGCGCAAGCGCGAGGAAGACGAGCGGCGCCGCCACGACGAGGAAACCAAGCGCAAGGCCGAGCAAGAGGCCAAGAAGCGGTTCGGCGAGGCGGAGGCCAAGCCCGGCTCGCCCATGGCGCTGCGCGCCCAGGCGGCGCTCGAAGCCGATGACGACGAGGCCCCGCGCACCACCCGCCGTGGCGGCGCGGCGCGCCCGGCCGCGGCCCCGAAACCGTCGCGCGCTACCGCCGAGAAGCGGCGCGGCCGGCTCACCGTCGTCAACGCCTTCAGCCAGGACGAGGAGCGCGAGCGCTCGGTGGCCGCTTTCCGCCGCCGGGTGCAGCGCCTCAAGGGACATCAGGCCGCCGAGCCGAAGGAGAAGCTGATCCGGGAAGTGACGATCCCGGAGGCGATCACGATCCAGGAACTCGCCAACCGCATGGCCGAGCGCGCGGTCGACGTGATCCGGCTGCTGATGAAACAGGGCCAGATGGTGAAGATCACCGACGTGATCGACGCCGACACGGCCCAGCTCTTGGCCGAGGAAATGGGCCATTCGGTCAAGCGCGTCGCCGAGTCGGACGTGGAAGAAGGCCTGTTCGACGCGCCCGACGATCCCGCCACCTTGGTGCCGCGGCCGCCGGTCGTCACCATCATGGGCCACGTCGATCACGGCAAGACGTCGCTGCTCGACGCCATCCGGTCGACCGACGTCGCCGCCGGCGAAGTCGGCGGCATCACCCAGCACATCGGCGCCTATCAGGTGACGGCGCCGTCGGGCGCGAAAATCACCTTCATCGACACGCCGGGCCACGCCGCCTTCACGGCCATGCGCGCGCGCGGCGCCAAGGTCACCGACATCGTCGTGCTGGTGGTCGCCGCCGACGACGGCGTGATGCCGCAGACGGTCGAGGCGATCCACCACGCCAAGGCCGCCAAGGTCCCGATGATCGTCGCCATCAACAAGGTCGACAAACCCGACGCCCGGCCGGAGCGCGTGCGCACCGAGTTGCTGCAGCACGAGGTGCAGGTCGAATCGATGGGCGGCGACGTGCTCGACGTCGAGGTGTCCGCGACCAAGAAGATCAATCTCGACCGCCTGCTCGAAACCATCGGGCTGCAGGCGGAGATCCTCGAGCTCAAGGCCAATCCGAACCGGCCGGCCGAGGGCACCGTGATCGAGGCGAAGCTCGACCGCGGGCGCGGTGCCGTCGCGACCGTACTGGTGCAGCGCGGCACCTTGCGGGCGGGCGATATCGTCGTTGCCGGCGCCGAGTGGGGCCGGGTGCGCGCGCTGGTGAGCGACACCGGCGCGACGATCGAGGAGGCCGGTCCTTCGGTGCCGGTCGAGGTGCTCGGCTTCAACCATACGCCGGAAGCGGGCGACCGGCTGGCGGTGGTGCCGACCGAGGCGCGGGCGCGCGAGATCACGGATTATCGCGAGCGGCAGAAGCGCGAGAGCCGGGCCACCGGCATGCGCGGCTCGCTCGAACAGATGATGAGCCAGCTCAAGAGCGCCGGCCGCAAGGAGTTCCCGCTGGTCATCAAGGGCGACGTGCAGGGCTCGGTCGAGGCGATCATCGGCGCGCTCGACAAGCTCGGCACCGAGGAGGTCGCCGCGCGCGTGATCCATGCCGGCGTCGGCGGCATCACCGAATCCGACGTGACGCTGGCGGAAGCGTCCGGCGCCGCCATCATCGGGTTTAACGTGCGCGCCCACAAGGAAGCGCGCGAGGCGGCCGAGCGCACCGGCACCGAGATCCGCTACTACAACATCATCTACGACCTGGTCGACGACGTAAAGAAGGCGATGTCCGGCCTGCTGGCGCCGACCATCCGCGAGACCACCCTCGGGACCGCCGAAATCCTGGAAATCTTCACGATCTCCAAGGTCGGCAAGGTGGCGGGCTGCCGCGTCACCGACGGCACCGTCGAGCGCGGCGCCCACGTACGGCTGATCCGCGACAACGTGGTGATTCACGAGGGCCGCCTGTCGCAGCTCAAGCGCTTCAAGGACGACGCCCGCGAAGTCGTCGCCGGCCAGGAATGCGGCATGGCGTTCGAGAACTTCCAGGACATGCGCGTGGGCGACGTCATCGAATGCTATCGGGTGGAGACGGTGCAACGCTCGCTGTAGAGTTCGATGCTCTTGCGTGCGTCGACCGAATGCGCCCCGGGAATTTGTAACGAACCCGATTGACCGACCGCCGGCGCGAATGACCCCGCGCTGCCGCGCATCCCGATCGAAGCTCGAGGTTTTCATGACGCGTGGACAACAACGTGAGTCCGCCCTTGGCCCGTCCCAGCGCCAACTGCGCGTCGGCGAGGCGGTGCGCCATGCGCTCGCCGAAGTGCTCTCCCAGGGCGACGTGCACGACCCGGTGCTCGTCGGACACCTGATCACCGTTCCGGAGGTGCGCATGAGTCCCGACCTGCGGCTCGCCACCATCTACGTGATGCCGCTGGGCGGGCGGGACGAGGAGGCGGTGCTCGCCGCGCTCGATCGCAACAGGCGCTATTTGCGCGGCGCGATCGCCCGCAAGATCAATCTGAAATTCGCGCCCGACATCCGCTTCCGCATCGACGAGCGGTTCGACGAGGCGGAACGGATCGAGAAGCTGTTGCGCTCGCCGGCGGTGAAGCGCGACCTCGGCGGAGGCGGCGGTGACGAGCGTTGAGCGCAGCCGCCCGGCCGAGAGCGGCGGCCAGCGCCGGCGGCCGAAAGTCGATATCCACGGCTGGATCGTGCTCGACAAGCAGGTCGGCATGACTTCGACCCATGCGGTCGCGGCGGTGCGGCGGCTCACCTGCGCCCGGCGCGCGGGGCACGCCGGCACGCTCGATCCGCTCGCCTCCGGATGCCTGCCGATCGCGCTCGGCGAAGCGACCAAGACGGTCCCGTTCGTCATGGAGGGCCGCAAGCGCTACCGCTTCGCGGTGCGCTGGGGCGAGGAGCGCGACACCGACGACGCCGAGGGCCAGGTGATCGAAACGAGCGCCGCACGCCCGGCCGCAGCCGACATCCGCGCCGTGCTGCCGCGCTTCACCGGCACGATCGCGCAGGTGCCGCCGCGCTTCTCGGCCATCAAGGTCGAAGGCGAGCGCGCCTACGACCTCGCCCGCGACGGCGAGGTGGTCGAGCTGACGGCACGACCGGTCGAGATCGGCCGGCTCGAGCTTGCCGAGCTTGCGGACGCCGACCATGCGGTGTTCGAGGCCGAATGCGGCAAGGGCACCTATGTGCGCGCGCTTGCCCGCGACATGGGCCGCGCTCTCGGCACCTTCGGCCACGTCTGCGCGCTGCGGCGAACCGCGGTCGGGCCGTTCGGGGAGGGCGACATGATTTCGCTGGAACGGCTCGAAGCTTTATGGCATAGAGCCGCCGCCGGCGAGGTTCGCCTCGCCGACGCGCTCAAGCCCGTTGAGACCGCGCTGGCCGACATCCCGGCGCTGGCCGTCAGCCGGGCCGACGCGGCCCGGCTGCAGAGAGGCCAGGCCGTTCTGTTGCGCGGACGGGACGCCCCCATTATCCGCGGCGCGGTCTATGTCACGGCATCGGGCCTGCTCGTGGCCCTTGCCGAGGTCGACCACGGCGAGATCGTCCCCAAGCGCGTGTTCAACCTGGCCGGCCTGATGGGCAGCGCCGGACCGTAAGAAACATGTGAAAGGCCCCAGACGATGTCGCTGACCGCCGGCCGCAAGGCCGACATCATCAAAACCTATGCGACGACTGCCGGCGACACCGGCTCGCCGGAAGTGCAGGTTGCCATCCTGTCCGAGCGTATCGCCAGCCTGACCGAGCATTTCAAGACGCACGTCAACGATAACCACTCGCGACGCGGCTTGCTCAAGCTCGTTTCCCAGCGCCGCCAGCTGCTCGATTATCTCAAACGCGCCGACGAGGGGCGCTACAAGACGTTGATCGAGCGGCTCGGCATTCGCCGCTGACCATGCCGCGCGGCTCGTCCGCGCTTGTTGCGTGCGGAAGCCGAGGATACGGCCTCCGCAGTTGGGTCGGGCAGCAATACCGCTGCCGACCGACACCGGGGCCGACAGGCCCCTAAACCGAGGGAAGCCCCGAAGGCCATGGCAGGATCGCCAGACGCTGCCCCGATTCGCAAGCGACCGGACAGCCTCTCGCCGTCTTGCTCATGGCTTTCGCGCTTCCGCAAAAACCATGAGAGAAAATCGCAATGTTCGATTCCCATCGCGTTGAGCTTGATTGGGGCGGGCGCAAGCTCGTCCTCGAGACCGGCAAGATAGCCCGCCAAGCCGACGGCGCGGTCGTCGCCACCTACGGCGAGTCGACCGTGCTGGCGACCGTCGTATCCGAGAAGGAGCCGAAGGCCGGCATCGATTTCCTGCCGCTGACCTGCAATTACTTCGAGAAGTTCTACGCCGCCGGGCGCATCCCGGGCGGCTATTTCAAGCGCGAAGGCCGACCGACCGAGAAGGAAACGCTGGTCTCGCGCCTGATCGACCGGCCGATACGGCCGCTGTTCGCCGAGGGCTACCGCTGCGACACCCAGGTGATCGTCACGGTGCTCTCGCACGATCTCGAAAACGACCCGGACGTCCTCGCCATGGTGGCCGCCTCCGCGGCGCTGACCCTGTCGGGCGTGCCGTTCATGGGCCCGATCGGCGCGGCGCGGGTCGGATTCATCAACAACGAGTTCGTGCTCAACCCGCAAATCGACGAGATGCAGGAGAGTCAGCTCGACCTCGTGGTCGCCGGGACCGCCGACGCCGTCCTGATGGTTGAATCGGAAGCCAAGGAGCTGCCCGAGGAGGCCATGCTGGGCGCCGTGATGTTCGGCCACCGGCATTTCCAGCCGGTGATCGACGCCATCATCCGCCTCGCCGAGACCGCCGCCAAGGAGCCGCGCGAATTTGCGCTGCCCGACAACGCGGCGCTGGAGAAGGAGATGCTGGGGCTGGTCGAGCAGGATTTGCGCGCGGCCTACGCCATCCCGGCCAAGCAGGAGCGCCAAGCGGCGGTCGAGGCCGCCAAGGCCAAGGTGATGGCGCATTTCCGTCCCGAGGGCGTGGAGAATCCGCCCTATGACGAACCGCGGGTCGCCGGCGTTTTCACCGATCTCGAAGCAAAGATCGTCCGCTGGAACATCCTCGACACCGGCCGGCGCATCGACGCGCGCGACGTGAAGACGGTGCGGCCGATCGCGTCCGAAGTCGGCATCCTGCCGCGCGCCCACGGCTCGGCTTTGTTCACCCGCGGCGAGACCCAGGCGATGGTGATCGCGACCTTGGGGACCGGCGAGGACGAGCAGTTCGTCGACGCCTTGCAGGGGACCTACAAGGAGACGTTCCTGCTGCACTACAACTTCCCGCCGTTCTCGGTCGGCGAGACCGGCCGTCTCGGCGCGCCGGGGCGGCGCGAGGTCGGCCACGGCAAGCTCGCCTGGCGGGCGATCCACCCGATGCTGCCGCCGCACCACGAGTTCCCCTACACCATCCGCGTGGTGTCGGAGATCACCGAGTCGAACGGCTCGTCCTCGATGGCGACCGTCTGCGGCACCTCGCTTGCCCTGATGGACGCGGGCGTGCCGCTGCGGCGGCCGACCGCCGGCATCGCCATGGGGCTGATCCTCGAAGGCGACCGCTATGCGGTGCTCTCCGACATCCTCGGCGACGAGGACCACCTCGGCGACATGGACTTCAAGGTGGCCGGCACCGACAAGGGCGTGACCGCGCTGCAGATGGACATCAAGATCTCCGGCATCACCGAGGAGATCATGCGCGTGGCGCTCACCCAGGCGAAGGACGGCCGCCTGCACATCCTCGGCGAGATGGCCAAGGCGCTCGCCTCCGCCCGCGCCGAACTGGGCGCGCACGCGCCGCGCATCGAGGTGATCACCATCCCGGTCGACAAGATCCGCGAGGTGATCGGCTCCGGCGGCAAGGTCATTCGCGAGATCGTCGAGAAGACCGGCGCCAAGATCGACATTTCCGACGACGGCACGATCAAGATCGCGTCCGCCAACGGCGAATCGATCAAGGCGGCGATCAACTGGATCAAGTCGATCGCGTCCGAGCCCGAGGTCGGCCACGTCTACGACGGCACCGTCGTCAAGGTCGTCGACTTCGGCGCCTTCGTGAACTTCTTCGGCGCCAAGGACGGGCTCGTCCACATCAGCCAGCTCGCCCCGCGCCGGGTGCAGAAGGTCACCGACGTGGTCAAGGAAGGCGACAAGGTCAAGGTCAAGCTGCTCGGCTTCGACGAGCGCGGCAAGGTTCGCCTGTCGATGAAGATCGTCGACCAGCAGACCGGCGAGGACCTCGAGGCCAAGCAGAAGGCCGAGGCCGCCGCTGCGGCGGCGGCTCCGCAGGAGGCGGCGGCGGGCGCGGAGTAAACTGATCGGCTCGCGCCGCTCAAACAAACAAAAAGGGCGGCCGCGCGGCTGCCCTTTTTTCGCGCGCGCGCCGTACTACTGCGCGGCGTCGTTGGCGCGCTCCTCGGCGGCCTCGGGCGCGTCCTCGCCCTTGAGCGCCGCCGGGTGCGGCATGGTGATGACGTTGTAGCCGGAATCGACGAAGTGGATGTCGCCGGTGACGCCGGTCGACAGATCCGAGAGCAGGTAGAGGGCGGCGCCCCCGATCTCGTCGAGCGTCACCCCACGGCGCAGCGGCGAATGACGCTGCTGGTAGGCGAACATCGAGCGCGCATCGCTGATGCCGGCGCCGGCGAGCGTGCGCATCGGCCCGGCCGAAATCGCGTTGACGCGGATGGCGGAGGGCCCGAAATCGACGGCGAGATAGCGCACCGAGGCTTCGAGCGCGGCCTTGGCGACCCCCATGACGTTGTAGTTGGGCATCGCCCGCGCGCCGCCGTTGTAGGTCAAGGTCAGCATCGCGCCGCCCGCCGGCATCAAGGTCGCCGCCCGCTTGGCGCATTCGGTGAAGGAGAAGCAGGAAATCAGCATGGTGCGGGTGAAATTCGCCCGCGTGGTGTCGGCGTAACGGCCCTTGAGCTCGTTCTTGTCGGAGAAGGCGATGGCGTGGACGAGAAAGTCGAGCGACCCCCATTTCTCCGCCAGCGCCGCGAACAGGCCGTCGACCGAGGCGATGTCCTCCACGTCGCACGGCAGCACGAGGTCCGAGCCGAGCGACCGCGCCAGCGGCATCACGCGGCGGCCGAGCGCCTCGCCCTGGTAGGAGAACGCCAGCATCGCCCCGTGCGCGGCGAGCGTGCGGGCGATGCCCCAGGCGATCGAGTGGTCGTTGGCGACCCCCATGATCAGCCCGCGCTTGCCGTGCATCAACGGGGCCATGCGACGACGCTCTTTCCTACGCTTCGGCGGGCCCTGCCGTCAGGCATCGAGCCGCTTGAACACGATTGACGCATTGGTGCCGCCGAAGCCGAACGAATTGGACAGCACGCAGCCGAGTTCGACGTTGTCGCGGCGCTCGCGCACGATCGGAACGTCGGCGAAGGCCGGATCGAGCGTGTCGATATTGGCGCTCTCGCAAATGAAGCCGCTGTTCATCATCAGGATCGAGTAGACCGCCTCGTGCACGCCGGCGGCGCCGAGCGAATGGCCGGTGAGCGACTTCGTCGCCGAGATCGGCGGGCACTTGTCGCCGAACACGTCGCGGATCGCCTCGATTTCCTTGAGGTCGCCGATCGGCGTCGCGGTCGCGTGCGGATTGATGTAGTCGACCGGGGGCTTCACGCCGTCGAGCGCCATGCGCATGCAGCGCATCGCCCCTTCGCCCGACGGCGCCACCATGTCGAAGCCGTCGGATGTCGCGCCGTAGCCGGCAACCTCGGCGTAGATTTTCGCACCGCGCGCCTTGGCGCGCTCCAGCTCCTCCATCACCAGGACGCCGGCGCCGCCGGCGATGACGAAGCCGTCGCGATCGGCGTCATAGGCGCGCGAGGCCTTCTCGGGCGTGGCGTTGAACTTCGAGGACATCGCCCCCATGGCGTCGAACAGGACCGCCAGCGTCCAGTCGAGTTCCTCGCAGCCGCCGGCAAAAATCAAATCCTGCTTGCCGAGCCGGATGGTCTCCATGGCGTTGCCGATGCAATGGTTCGACGTGGCGCAGGCGGAGGAGATCGAATAGTTGACGCCCTTGATCTTGAACCAGGTGGCAAGCGTCGCCGACGCGGTCGACGACATCGCCTTGGGCACCGCGAACGGGCCGACCCGCTTGGGACCCTTGGCGCGGGTCACGTCGGCGGCTTCCACGATCGTGCGGGTCGACGGGCCGCCCGAGCCCATGATGATGCCGCTGCGCTCGTTGGAGACTTCGCGCTCGGACAGGCCGGCGTCGCGGATCGCCTGCTCCATGGCGACGTGGTTCCACGCGGCGCCGCCGCCGAGGAAGCGCATGGCGCGGCGGTCGATCGCCCCTTCCGGTTCGAGCGTGGGCGCGCCGTGCACCTGGCAGCGGAAGCCGAGTTCGGCGTATTTGTCCGCCCGCACGATGCCCGACTTGGCCTCGCGCAGGCTCGCCAGCACTTCCTGGGTGTTGTTGCCGATCGACGAGACGATACCCATCCCGGTGACGACGACCCGCCTCATCTTCGCCTCGTCCGCATGTTCGCCGGCGCGCGCCGCGGCCCCCCGTCGCCGCCTCGGTCGCGGGGCCGCTCAGGCTCCGTTCGCCTGCATGATGGCATCCTGGCGGAACAGCCCGACCTTGAGGTCGAGCGCCCGGTAGATCACCGAACCGTCCGCGGAAAGCCAGCCGTCCGCTATGCCGAGCACGAGCTTCGAGCGCATCACCCGCTTGATGTCGATGCCATACACGACTTTCTTCACGGTCGGCAGGATCTGGCCGGACAGCTTCAGCTCGCCGAGGCCAAGCGCGCGTCCCTTGCCGGGCGCGCCGAGCCAGCCGAGGAAAAAGCCGAGCAGCTGCCACAGCGCGTCGAGCCCGAGGCAGCCGGGCATGACCGGATCGCCCTTGAAATGGCAGGGGAAGAACCACAGGTCGGGCTTCACGCTGAGCTCGGCGCGCACCAAGCCCTTGCCGTGCTCGCCGCCCTCCTCGGCGATCTGAGAGATGCGGTCGAACATCAGCATCGGCGGCAGCGGCAACTGGGCATTGCCCTCGCCGAACAGCTCGCCGCGGCCGCACGCCAGCAGGTCCTCGAAGTCGAAGCTCAGGCGCCGGCTTTGCGTTCCGGCCTGAGCCTCAAGCGGTGATCCGGCCATGACCCTCTCCCTCTGCGGATGTCCTAACACAGCCGACCGGAGGGCAAAAGCCGCTCCATGCGCCGGGTCCCCGGCGTCGCGTCGCACGCCATACCGCGGTTTGTACCCTGGCGCGGCCCCGACACGTACATAGCTACGGGTGACGCCCTTTGCAGGGCGGGCGATCGGCCGCGGCGAACGGGTTGCGAGGGAGTTGCATCTGCCTGCCCGCCTCGCCTATGATCCCGTTCGCAACGATCTCGGCTCGGCGGACCGGGCGGGAGAGGTATTGCCATCGATGGCCCAACACCGCGCCACGCTCCATGCGACGACGACCGTGCCGGCGGCCGGCGACAGGCGGCCGGGAGCCGACATGCGCGCGGAACTCAACGGCTGCCCCTGGCATGACGTGCGCACCATGCTGCGCCGCGTGGGCCTGAGGCCGACGCGCCAGCGCATGTCGCTCGGCTGGATGCTGTTCGCCAAGGGCGATCGTCACGTCACCGCCGAGTTGCTTTACGAGGAGGCGAGCAAGGCCAAGGTGCCGGTGTCGCTGGCGACGGTGTACAACACGCTGCACCAGTTCACCGAGGTCGGGCTGCTGCGTCAGGTCGCAGTCGACGGCTCGAAGAGCTATTTCGACACCAACGCGTCCGAGCACCACCATTTCTTCGTCGAGGGCGAGGACGCGCTGGTCGACATTCCGGGCGCCCAGGTTTTGGTCGACAAGCTGCCGACGGCGCCGGAAGGATATGAGATTGCCCGGGTCGACGTGGTGGTGCGCCTGCGGCGCAAGCAGGCCTGACGCTCCGGTTTACCGGCGCATGATCTTTTCCGAAAACCGGTACCCACCCCGCATCAAGTGCGGGGCAGGCTTTTTCGGGATCATGCGCTACTCGACTTTCTCGTTGGGGTAGACCCCCCACAGCCGATCCTGCTCGATCCAGCCATCGTAGCCGTCGCCGGCGATCCGGCACCACGTGCCGGTGCAATGCTTCACCATGCCGAGCACACCGGCCTGCAGCCGGGCGACCACGCGGCTGTGGCCATCCGCGTCCGCGTGGAGCGGCAGCGGCGCGTCCTTGGCGCTCGCCTGGGGGGTCACGATGGCGCTGCGCCGGCCCGACAGCAGCGAGTGATAGACCCAGCCCTCGGCCCCTTCCCAGTCGCGCACGCGCCGCCAATTCTCGAACTCGGCGGTGACCTCGACCGGCAGCCCCGCGCGCGTATAGACCCAGGTCACGTCGTTGTCCTTGGTCGGGCCTGCACGCACGTTGACCTTGCCGGGCTTGAGGCTGACGAAGCGCGGCACCGGCAGGCCGCTGATCGAGCCGGTCGCGATCGAGCCGGTCGTCGCCGGGTCGGCCGCGGACGCGGCGCCCGACGCGGTCACGGCGGCGAGAAGCGAAGCGAGGAAGAGGCGCCGCGCTGGTGTCATGGGTTCCGTTCGCATGCGGTTGGCGCGCACCGGGCGGCCGTGCGCGTCGGCATCGCAGTCGATCGCCGCAGCCGGGCGTGGCGGCTTTGTCTTGGCCCGGCCATCTGATAGAGATGGGCCGGCCTTCCCTCACCCCGCGTCCGACTGGACCGCGCCAGTGTCGGTCGGCCGGGTTAATGGCGCCTGAACGGGCGCCGGCGGCACTTCGACGCGGGCACGAGCGCGCGCGGGCCGAGGACGTGAACATGCCGAACCGCAAGCGGCCGCTGGTGGTGGTGACCCGCAAGCTGCCCGACAAGGTCGAGACCCGCATGCGCGAACTGTTCGACGCGCAGCTCAATCTCGACGACAAGCCGATGAGTCACGCGGAACTCGCCGAGGCCGCGCGGGTCGCCGACGTGCTGGTGCCCACCGTCACCGACCGCATCGACGCCGCCGTGCTCAGCCAGTCGGGCGAGAAGCTCAAGCTGATCGCGAACTTCGGCAACGGGGTCGACAACATCGACGTGGCGACCGCGCTCCAGCGCGGCATCACCGTGACCAACACGCCGGGCGTGCTGACCGAGGACACCGCCGACATGACCATGGCGTTGATCCTGGCGGTGCCGCGCCGGCTCGCCGAGGGCGCCGCCGTGCTCAGCGGCGACAAGGATTGGACCGGCTGGACCCCGACCTGGATGCTCGGCCACCGCATCTGGGGCAAGCGGCTCGGCATCATCGGCATGGGGCGGATCGGCCAGGCGGTCGCCCGGCGCGCCCGCGCCTTCGGCTTGCAGATCCACTACCACAACCGCCGCCGCGCCGCGCCGGAGGTCGAGGAGGAGCTGGAGGCGACCTATTGGGAGAGCCTCGACCAGATGCTCGCCCGCATGGACATCATCTCGGTCAACTGCCCGCACACGCCGGCGACCTATCACCTGCTCTCGGCGCGCCGGCTCAAGCTCGTTCGCCCCGAGGCCTACATCGTGAACACCGCGCGCGGCGAAGTGATCGACGAGAACGCCCTGGTGCGGCTCATTGGCACCGGCGAAATCGCCGGCGCCGGCCTTGACGTGTTCGAGCACGAGCCGGCCGTCAACCCGAAACTGGTCAAGCTCGCGCGTGCAGGCAAGGTGGTGCTGCTGCCGCACCTTGCCTCCGCCACCATCGAGGGCCGCATCGACATGGGCGAGAAGGTCATCGTCAATATCAAGACTTTCATGGACGGCCACCGTCCGCCCGACCGCGTACTGCCGTCGATGCTCTGATGGAAAAAGGCAAGG
>DASPVJ010000448.1:0-4012 GCA_035622435.1 Xanthobacteraceae bacterium
CGTGCGGGTCCTCGGCAACGGTGATAAAGCCGCCATCGGTAAACTCGTCGAATAAGCCCCTAAGCCGCGCATGTCGCCGTCCCTCCCAGGTTTTCTCCCATGGAGGGATTACGATTTCCGCTAACTCCTTGGATATGAACAGGGTTCTTGGCGTCTCTTCACCCAGAACCAAGTGAGGTAGGCAGAACAGATTCCGGCCATCATGGGACTTGATCGCGTCACGTATTGTTTTATAAGTCAATAGAGCGTCGTTTGCAACAGGCAAGAAGTCGCATTCTGACGTTAACCTAACTAGGAGTCTACCGCCTCCCGGCGCCGTTAAAGCGTGACGGCTTTTCTTCGAATCGCCATCCTGTTTAGCTTATTGTTGGCGCATGGTGTTTTCCGAAAACCGGTGCCGACTTTTCGGCATCATGCGCTACCCGCCGAAGGCGTGATTGATCAGCACGCCGATGCCGACGCCGGCGAGCGCGGCGGCAATGCCGATCGCGACGGTTTCCACGACCGTGCGCAAGGTGCCGCGGTTGGCGATGCGCGCGCGGCCGACGCCGAGCGCGACCAGGAGCGCAATGGTCACCGCGCCCGACACGAACCGCGCCTCTCGGATCGGCAGCAACACGAACGGCAGGATCGGCACCGCCGAGGCGAGGAAGTCGGCGAGCAGCATCCATAGCGCCTGCTCCCATGGGCTCGGCGCCGTCTCCGGCGCCGCCTCCAGCGCCAAGAGCAGGTGCCCGAGCGTCGCCGGTTCCCGCTTCACCGCGGCGGTGAGCGCGGCGGATTGGCCGGCCGTGAGGCCGGCCGCCGCCAGCCGGGTCGAAAGCGCGGCCGCCATGGCGTCGGCATCGAGCGCCAACGTCGCCTGCACGGCGGCGCGCTTGGCGTTGGCTTCATCGCGGGTGGTTTCGACGTCGAGATAGGCGCCCGCCATCATCGACACCGCCGCCGCCACCGCCCCGGAGGCGCCGGCGATCAGCACCGTCGCGGTGTTCGAGGTGGTGGCGGCGACGCCGAAGATCAGGCCGAAGATGGAGACCGTCCCGTCCTCCATGCCGAAGACGATGGTGCCGGCCGAATTGGCGAGCGAGCCGCGCAGGCGCCGCAAGCGTAAGCCGATCATGGCTCGACCCTCCCGTCCGGTTGCCTCGTGCCGGATCGTCTGCAATCGTCGTTTGTCGCATGGTTGCGGCAGGAGGAGGAGCCCATGGCCCGGACCGTGGCGGACATTCTGGTCGGCACCCTCGAACAGATCGGCGTCAAACACATCTTCGCCCTGATCGGCGACTCGCTCAATCCGCTCGCCCACGCGGTGCGCCGCAGCGGCATCGAGTGGATCGGCGTGCGGCACGAGGAAGGCGCGGCGCTCGCCGCCGCCGGCCAGGCCAAGCTCACCGGCCGGCTCGGCGTCTGCGCCGGCACCACCGGCCCCGGCAGCACCCACCTCGTCGCCGGCCTCTATGAAGCGAGCCGCGACCACGCGCCGGTGCTGGCGCTGTCCGGCGACATGCCGCGCAAGATGCACGGCACCGACTTCATCCAGACGACCGAGCCCGACCTCCTGTTCCGCGATGTCGCGCTCTACACCGAAACCATCTCCGCGCCGGCCCAGGCGCCGGCCGTCATCCATCAGGCGATCGCGGCGGCCTACGCCGGCCGCGGCGTCGCCCACCTGACGCTGCCCCAGGACGTCATCGCGGCGGCGGCCGACGGCGGCGTCGCCAGCGTCGCGACCTTGAAGCCGCGGCCGGAGCTGGCGGCGAACGCCGCCGACGTCGCCGACGTCGCCAGGCGGATCGATGCGGCCGGCACGGTCGTGATCATGTGCGGCGCCGGCTGCCACGGCGCCGCCGACGAATTGCGCGCGCTCTCCGACCGGCTTAAGGCGCCGCTGATCCATTCGGTCAAGGGCAAGGACATCATGCCGTACGACGACCCGCGCTGGATGGGCGGCATCGGCATGATCGGCACCAAGCCGGTCTACCGCGCGGTCATGCACTGCGACCTCTTGCTGATGCTGGGCACCGACTATCCGTACGCGGAATTCCTGCCGCACAAGGGCGCCGTCATCCAGATCGACGACCGCGCCGGCGTGCTCGGGCGGCGCGCGCCGACCGCGCTCGGCGTGCTCGGCTCGGTCAAGCCGACGCTCGAACTTTTGCTCGAGCGGGTCGCGGCCAAGCGCGACGGCAAATTCCTGGAGCGCCTGGCGCGCGAGCGCCGCGCCTGGGACGAGATGCTCGACCGCCAGGCCGATCCCACGCGCAGCCCGGACCGCATCCATCCGCAGGCGGTGGCGCGGGCGGTCAGCGACCTCGCCGCGCGCGACGCGGTCTTCACCCTCGACACCGGGCTCAACACCCTGTGGTCGGCCAATTGGCTCCGCCAGAGCGGCGCGCAGCGGATCATCGGCTCCTTCAACAACGCCGCGGTCGGAACCGCGCTGGGGCAGGCCAACGGCATCCAGGCGCTCGACCGCTCGCGCCAGGTGATCGCGCTGTGCGGCGACGGCGGCTTCAACATGCTGATGTGCGAGTTCATGACCGCCGTGCACCACAAGCTGCCGGTGAAGGCGATCGTCTACAACAATTCCGCGTTCGGGCTGATTCCGCTGGAAGCGGAGGCGGTCGGCCTGCCGCCCTACCGGCAGGGCATCGAATTCCCCAATCCCGACTTCACCGCGCTGGCGCGCGCCTGCGGCGGCCACGGCTTCCGGGCGACCAAGCCCGGCGAGCTTGCCGCCGAGATCAACGAGGCGCTGGCGGTCGACGGCCCGGCGATCGTCGATTGCGTGGTGGCGGCCGACGAGATGCCCAACCTGCCGCACGTCGAGCTCGAGACCGTCGGGCACTACGCGGTGGCGAAGCTGCGCGAGGCGCTGCTCGCGGTCACCGGGCCGTGACCGGCACCGCGGCGGCAAAATTTCCGCGGATCGACGAGGCCGCCCGCAAGGGCGGCCTCGCACGCGCGTCACCAGACGTAGAGTGCCGCGAGGGCGATCAGGATCGCCGCCAACACCGCCACCAAACCCAATTGCAGCGGCAGGTTATTGGCCAATCCATGGCCCTGGTTACCACCTTCTATGGTCATGGGCGATGACCTCCCTGTACGGACGCCATCTTCAACGGTGGCAATTGAGCAGACGCCGAAAAATCCCGGCGGGCATTGATCCAAATCAAAAGCAGCCCCGACCGTTGCCGGCCGGGGCCAAGTTTCCAAGAACGAACCTGCTGTCGCTAACCTGAGCGGCACTTGCCGTTCGGTATGGACGATGCGCAGTTTAGCGGCCGCGCGCCTTCCCACATTGAGCTAGATCAAAAAGGCACATGCAAAGGCGGCAGGCCCGCGGCCGAGCTCACAGTGGCGATCAAAACTGCCCACGGCGGCCGGCGAAAAATTCAAGCCATTTCAAGCGGATAAGTTGTTGCCCATTTTCCGCGAGAATGGAACCATCGCTGAAACCTCGATATTCTTGGCGTTTGTTCTTGACCCGTTAAGAAGGCATGCCATATGCTCTAGTCGAAATTACCCCCCGCCGGACATGCCGCAAGGCCCCGGCGGGGTCATCGTTTTTGGGGACCTAGTTGGGCGCGCCCAAGATAGAACTCCCGGAACCCCAAATAAAGCGCGCGATCGCCTTTATTGACGGGCAGAACCTGTACCATCACGCGAGAGCGGCCTTTGGTGTTACTCACCCGAATTACGATGTACTCGCGCTAGCTCGAACGATCTGTCAATCGAAAGGATGGTTCTTCAAAGCCGCACGTTTCTATACCGGAACGCCGGAGTTGGCGGACGATGCGTTGTGGCATAAATTTTGGGCAAGAAAACTGCTCGCGATCAAGCGGCAGGGCGTGCATGTCTTTTCACGCCGCCTCAGATACCGCGAAACGGAAGTCAACATTGGCGGCAATGTCCACACCATCAAAGGGCATAGACATTCGAATCGCCCTGGACTGTGTAAGCCTTTCCCTGTCCGACGACCTGGATGTTGCCGTCATTTTTAGTCAAGACC
>DASPVJ010000449.1:0-3464 GCA_035622435.1 Xanthobacteraceae bacterium
TATCGGATTCCGTTGCCCACGCTGAAAAATTGGGAGCAGGGACGGCGGCATCCCGATGCGCCTGCAGCCGCGTATCTGCTGGCCATCAAGCGCAGGCCGAAGGAAGTCATGGAAGCAGTGAGCATTTGAGGACACATGCCTGGGTCCGAGACAAGAATTTTGCCGAAAGGGTTTGAAGTTCAATCCGTCGTGGTCGCGAGCGCGCGCGGGACGACGAAGCGGTCGAGGCGGCCGGAGCGCGGGTGGAGCTTGCGCCAATCGTCGACGGCAAAGTCGATCACCGCCAGCGCCCCGGTGGGAAACTTCTCGCTCAGCCGCTGGCGCGCGTCGGTGTCGCCCGCGGCGATCAGGCGTTGCGCGAGGTCGTGCAGGCCCGGATTGTGGCCGGCCAGCAGCAGCACGTGCACGCCGCCCTTGGTCTGCTTGACGACGTCCAGAAGCGCATTGGCGCCCGCCTCGTAGAGGCTGGCCTCGTAGACGGTGGGCGGCGCGTCGGCGAACGCCGCGGCGACGAGGTCCCAGGTCTGGCGCGCGCGGGTCGCGGTCGAACACAGCACGAGGTCGGGGGTGAGCCCGTGGTGCACCATGTAGGCGCCGATGCGCGGCGCCGCTTCCCGCCCGCGCGGCGCGAGCGCGCGCTCGTGGTCGCGGGTGCCGGGCCGGGTCCAGTCCGACTTGGCGTGGCGCAGCAGCATCAGGCGGCGCATGGCGTCTCGGCCCTCCTTGGTCAATGCCGGCAAACTTGATTTTCGCGCCCTGTTGGCACCACGTTAGCACAGCGGTCGCGCCGCATCAGGCAGCCCGACGCGACAGGAAAGGCGATGCCGACCGACCCGAGCCCGTGGGGACCGACCTGGTACGCCGCCACGATGGCGCAAGCGCCGCACCGCGCCGCGCTCGCCCAGGACATCGACGTCGACGCCTGCGTGATCGGCGGCGGGCTCGCCGGCCTCACCGCCGCGCGGGAACTCGCGCGGCGCGGCTGGTCGGTCGCCGTGCTCGAGGCCCAGCGCGTCGCCTGGAACGCGTCCGGCCGCAACGCCGGCTTCGTGGCGCCGGGCTTCGCCGAGCGGCTCGAGGCGATCGTCGAGCGGGTCGGGCTCAAGCGCGCCAAGGAATTGTGGGCGCTGTCGTCCGCCGGGGTCGAGTACGTGCGCGCGACCATCCGCGACACCGCGATGGCGGGCGTCGAGCCGGTGCACGGCAAGCTGACCGTGCGGAGGACCGACGACGAGGAGGCGGTGCTGCGCTTGGTGGCGATGCTGCGCGTCGACTTCGGCGTCGCCGCCGACGCCTGGCCGACCGAGCAGGTGCGCGAGGTGCTGCGCACGCCGCTCTATTACCAGGCCGTGCACCTGCCGGCGGCTTTTCACATCCACGCGCTCAACTATGCGCTCGGCCTGGCGGAAGCCGCCGAACGGGCCGGCGCGCGCATCTACGAGGACACGCCGGCGACCGGGCTCGACGCGCTCGGGGTGCGCAAGCGCACCGAAACGCCGCACGGGCGCGTGCGCGCCAATCACATCGTGCTCGCCGGCGGCGCGCACCTCGGCGCGACCTTTCCGCCGATCGCCGGGACCGTGGTGCCGGTCGCAAGTTACATCGCGACCACGGTGCCGCTCGGCGGGCGCCTGGCGGAGGCCATCCAGTATCCCGGCGCGGTCGCCGACACGCGGCGGGCGGGCGATTATTACCGCGTGATCGGCGGCGACCGGCTGATGTGGGGCGGGCGCATCACCACGCGGTTGGCGCTGCCGCGGGGCTTGGCGGCGCTGATGCGCGGCACCATCGGCCAAGTCTATCCGCAGCTCGGCCGCGTCGACATCGCGTACGCCTGGGCCGGAGTCATGAGCTACGCGGTGCACAAGATGCCGCAGATCGGCGAACTTTCGCCCGGCGTGTGGCTCGCCGGCGCGTTCGGCGGCCACGGCATCAACACCACCGCCATGGCCGGCGACCTGATCGCGCGCGCCATCGTCGAGCGCGACGACCGCTGGCGGCTGTTCTCGTCCTACGAACTGGTGTGGGCGGGCGGCAAGGTGGGTCCGGCGGCGGCGCAGGTTCTCTACTGGTCGATGCAGGTGCGCGACGCGATCGAGGAGCGCCTGTCCCATCGCCGCGAGGCCGCGCGCCGGCGCGCCGCGGAAGCGGCCGTAGGGCGCGCGCAGGAGCCGCCGCCCGCCTTCGCCGCGCTTGCGCCGCACGAGGAGGCGGCGCACGAGATCGCGCAAGCGCCCATGCGCCTCGACGAGGCGGAGGCGGAGTATTTTGCGCCCGACGAATATGCGCATCCGTCGGACGATCGCACGCATGCGGTCGAGGACGATGCGCGGCGCGCCCTTGACGTCGCGGCGCGGGCCGCGCAATCGATCGCCCAGGAGTTTGCGTCGGCACGCGCCCGTTTGGAGGCGGCGTGGGCGCGGTCGCCGGCGGCGCCGGCGGCCGAGACGTTTGGCGCGCCGGCGCCGGAACCGGCGCAGGGTGCGGACATGCGGATCGGCGACTTCAGCCCGCAGTTCATCGCGCCGGCCGCGCCCGACGGCGAGCCGACGGAGGACGTCGCCGACGCGGCCCATCCACCCGGGCGGCGTCGGCATCCGGAGGACTGACGCGGAACCCGCGTGCCACGCACGTGAGACGACGCGTCCGCAAGGAATTGAACCGTGTATCGAAAAATTCTCATCATGGGGTTGCCCGGCGCCGGCAAGACGACGCTCGCCGCGGGCCTCGTGCCGCGGCTCAATGCGGTGCACTTCAACGCCGACGACGTGCGCAAGAACCTCAACAAGGACCTCGGCTTCTCCGCCGCCGACCGGATCGAGCACGCCCGCCGCATGGGCTGGCTGTGCGACCAGGTGGTCAAGGTCGGCGGGTTCGCGGTGGCCGATTTCATCTGTCCGACCCCGCAGACGCGCGCGGCGTTCACCGAGGGCGGCGCGGCCTTCCTCGTGTGGGTCGACCGCATCCGCAGGAGCCGTTTCGAGGACACCAACCGGCTGTTCGTGCCGCCCGAGCCCTGCGATCTGCGCATTCCGGCGGAAGGCACGCCCGAATACTGGATCGAGCAGATCGCGCAACGGGTGCGCCCGGTGTTCGATCCGAAGAAGCCGACCGCGCTCTTCATCGGCCGCTACCAGCCGTTCCACAACGGCCACCGCGCCCTGATCGTCGAAGGCCTCAACCGGGTCGGCCAGGCGTGCATCGGCGTGCGCGACACCGGCGGGCTCGACGACAAGAACCCGTTCGGCTTCGAGCACGTGCGCGTGCGCATCGAGCATGCTTTGCGCGAGTTCGAGGGCCGGTTCATGGTGGTGCCGCTGCCCAACGTCAGCCACGTGTTCTACGGCCGCGACGTGGGCTACAAGGTCGAGCGGATCGAGCTCGACACCGCGGTCGAGGCGATCTCCGCCACCGCGGTGCGCAGCCGGCTGTTCGACGAGCGGGGTGCGTGAGAATTACGACCG
>DASPVJ010000450.1:0-5365 GCA_035622435.1 Xanthobacteraceae bacterium
GCCTTTTGGCGAGGTCCGGGTCCTGCGTGGTGATGCCGGCGGGATCGCGGCCCTCGTGCCAGTCGTCATAGGCGCCGGCCAAAGTGCCGAGCGTTTCGTAATCGGATTGCCAGTGCGGATCGTTGTCGCCGAGCGCGATCAGCGCCGCGGTGCCGATCGAGACCGCATCGGCGCCGAGCGCCAAAGCTTTCGCCACATCGGCGCCGTTGCGGATGCCGCCGGAGACGATGAGCTGCACCTTGCGATGCATGCCAAGGTCCTGCAGCGCCTTCACGGCCGGGCGGATCGCCGCGAGCGTCGGGATGCCGACATGTTCGATGAAGACTTCCTGCGTCGCCGCCGTGCCGCCCTGCATGCCGTCGAGCACGATGACGTCGGCGCCGGCCTTCACCGCCAGCGCGATGTCGTAATAGGGCCGCGAGGCGCCGACCTTCACATAGATCGGCTTTTCCCAATCGGTGATCTCGCGCAATTCCTCGATCTTGATTTCGAGATCGTCCGGCCCGGTCCAATCGGGATGCCGGCACGCCGAGCGCTGGTCGATGCCTTCCGGCAGCCGCCGCATCTCGGCCACGCGCTTGCTGATCTTCTGCCCGAGCAGCATGCCGCCGCCGCCCGGCTTGGCGCCCTGCCCGACCACGACCTCGATGGCGTCCGCCTTGCGCAGGTCGTCGGGGTTCATGCCGTAGCGCGAGGGGAGCACCTGGTAGACCAGGATCGTTGAATGCGCGCGCTCCTCCGCGGTCATGCCGCCGTCGCCGGTCGTCGTCGACGTGCCGGCCGCCGACGCCCCGCGTCCCAGCGCCTCCTTGGCGCTGCCCGACAGCGCGCCGAAGCTCATGCCCGCGATCGTGATCGGAATCTTCAGGGTAACGGGTTTCTTGGCAAATCGCGTCCCGATGGCGACGTCGGTCGCGCACTTTTCGCGGTAGCCTTCGAGCGGATAGCGGCTGATCGACGCGCCGAGGAACAGCAAATCGTCGAAATGCGGAAGCTTCCGCTTGGCGCCGGCGCCGCGAATGTCGTAGATGCCGGTCGCGGCGGCGCGGCGAATTTCCGCGATCGAATAATCGTCGAACGTCGCCGACTTGCGCGGCGGAGTGTGGATCCAGCGGTCCTGCGCCATCGTCAATAGGATCCGACGTTATCGATGTGGAAGTGATAGAGCTTGCGCGCGGAGCCGTAGCGCCGAAACCCGCCGAGGTCGATGCCGCCGTTGACGCCGGCGCCGGCCAAAAGCTTGCGCAGCTCCGCCTTGTGGCGATCCTGCAGGGGCTTTTCGACGCAGTCCGCGCCAAGGCTCTTGACGCAACCGCGCACGTAAAGATGCGCCTCGTATATGGAGTCGCCGAGCGCGTCGCCGGCGTCGCCGAGGACGACGAGATTTCCTCCCTGCGCCATGAAAGCGGACAGATGGCCGACCGCGCCTTTGACGACGATATCGATGCCCTTCATGGAAATGCCGCAACGCGCCGATGCATTGCCGTCGATCGTCAGCAGGCCGCCGCAACCGCTGGCGCCCGCGGCTTGCGACGCGTCGCCCTGCACGTGGACGTGGCCGGACATCATGTTCTCAGCGACGCCCGGTCCGGCGTTGCCGCGCACGACCACGTGGGCGCGTTTGTTCATGCCCGCGCAGTAGTAGCCGACGTGACCTTCGATGTCGACGCGAACCGGCGCGTCGATTCCCACCGCGACCGCATGCAGGCCGCGCGGGTTGAGAACGCGCCAATGGGTCTCGTTGGTGTCGGCGCGCAATTCGTGCAAGGCATTGTTGAGCTTACGCACCGGCGTGCGCGCCAGATCGATCGTCGGCATCAACGCCGTTCCCACGAATACACCCGGGCGGGCTCGGGCTCCCAGACCTTGGCGGCGTCGATGCCGGGCAGATCCGCCAAGGCGCGATATTCGGTGCCGAAGGCGACCCAACGGTCCGTCTCCGCCATGACCGCAGGCTTGCAGGCGATGGGATCGCGGAGCACCGCGAAACCGGACGCGGTGCCGACCACGAACGTATAGAAGCCGTCCAGCGCCCCGAGCGAGGCGTCCATCGCCTGTTCGAGCGAGGCGCCCTGACGCATCTGCCAGGTCAGAAAGCCCGCCGCGACTTCGGAATCGTTTTCCGTCCGGAACGACAGGCCGTGATGCATCAGCTCGCGGCGCACGGCGTTGTGGTTGGATAGCGACCCATTGTGCACCAGGCATTGGTCCGGGCCGGTGGTGAACGGATGCGCGCCGTCGATGGTGACCGCCGACTCGGTTGCCATCCGGGTGTGACCGATCGCATGGGTGCCGGCCATGCGCTCAAGGCCGAAGCGCGCCGCGACCTCGTCCGGCCGGCCGACCTCCTTGAAGATCGCCATGCGTTCGCCGGTGCCGACGATGTCGACCTCGGGCGTCTCGGCGATCGTGGCGACGACGGCCGCTTCGCGATCGCGCGGCACCGTGATCAGCATGTGCGTGTCGTGAACCTGATGGGCGGCGACCGCATCGGCAAGTTTCCGCCGAAGGCGGGCGAAATCGCCATCGCCGGTCGCTCGCAACGTCAGTTTGCAGTGGTTCGGCTGCGCCTCGCCGTAAACCGCGAACCCGGCGGAATCCGGGCCCCGGTCGCTCAACGTGGCGAGCATGCCGGCAAGCAGGCCGCCGAGCTTCGGCGCGAGCGCGCCATCCTTCAGAAACAGCCCGACGATGCCGCACATGGCTCCGAACTCCTGCGATAGGGAACCATGCGGCAGGGCCGGGGGCCTGTCAACTGCCAGGCAAAATAATTTCTTGACAGGAAACACGCCCGATGCGCAAGGTCGCCGTCGCCGCTCGCTACCCGCCCGCCCACGTTGCCGAAAGGACCACGCGACCGTGCCAGGCAAGACCAAAAGCAAGACGCTCCCTGCACGGTCCGCAGCGCCTGCCGACGACCTGCGTACCGGTTCCCTCGCGCCCGATGAGATCGTGCGATCATTGCAGAGCGAAATCGGCGCCGAGGTTCGCAAGCTGCGCAAGGACCTCGACCTCACGGTGGCGGAGCTCGGCGTCGCCGCCGATATTTCCACCGGCATGCTGTCGAAAATCGAGAACGGCTCGATCTCGCCGTCGCTTGCCACGCTGGACGCGCTCGCCAGGGCGCTCAACGTTCCGATCAGCCGGCTGTTCGGCGAACGGGAGGAGAAGCGCGACTGCTCGTTCGTCAAGGCGGGCCGCGGCGTCCGCATCGAGCGGCGCGGCACCAAGGCCGGTCACCTGTACGACCTGTTGGGGCACTCGCTCGGCGGACCGGTCTGCGTGGAGCCCTACCTCATCACCCTGAAAAGCGATGCCGTCCCGTACACCGACTTCCGCCATGCCGGCACCGAATTCATCTACATGCTGACCGGCAAGGTGCGATACCGCCACGCCGACAGAAGCTATGTGATGGAGCCGGGCGACGCGCTGTTCTTCGATGCCGCGGCGCGCCATGGTCCGGAGCAATTGATCAAAGCGCCGATGACATATCTGTCGATCATCATCTATCCGCGCCGCCGCTAGCCATTCCTCACGCCGACATGCGCGCTGCCGACGTTAAACGCTCAACAGCGCCGCTATCGCTTCGCTGTTTGCTGCGGCGAACGGATTCATCAAACGCACGCCCTCAATGAGGCGTCCATCCTGCATGTCTTCCGTCAACAGCACTTTGGCTCCCGCCAGGGCAGCAGCGGCGCACACCACGCAATCCCACAGCTGCATGCGGTGTACCTGTGCCAGCTCGCAAGCCTTGTCGAGGATGGCGCCGGTGGTTGGCGGCGTCAGGAAAGCAGCCTGGTAGATGGACGCCTGCCGCACGGCCTCTTCGAACGCCGTCGGCATGCGGCGCTGGACAAAACGTAGGTACTCCCCGAGTACCTGTGCCGGAATGACGCCGTCGCGCGCGGCCCGGAGTATCAAATTCGCGGAACGCCCGCCCTTCTCCGACTCCGGCTCGAGTTCGGCATAAATCAGGATGTTGCTGTCGAGCGCGACGCGGGTCATGCGCCGTCGCCGTACTTGTCGTCTTCGGTGATCGTTCCAACGCGAAAGCCGGTCGCACGTTTTGACCGCAAGCGCCGCTTGAGCTTGGCGAAGGCAGACCGCCATTCGGGATCGCTCGTGCGATCCGCCGTTTGCGGGGCGATTCTGGCGACGGGGGTACCGTTCTTGGTGATAATGATCGTTTCGCCACGCTCGGCGGCGGCAATCACCTGGGAGAAATTCTGATTGGCCTCCCGAACCGTCATCTCGCGCATGAAGTCACCTATGTTCTACGTTGCAACATAGGCCCCGGACGAGCCCATTGCAAGGGCCTCCCCGCGGCCGAGCCACCGAAAGCGGATTGCACTGATACGCTCTGCCGCAAGCGCCCATCGGGTGCGGGTTGCCACCCGCCGCTTCCCGGCCCACCATGGCCGCCCGACCGCGCCCACCCGGACCACGCCCCATGAACCTCTCCCCCGACGAGCAGCGCGAGATGCTGCGCCAGATGCTGACCATCCGCCGGTTCGAGGAGCGCGCTTCGGCCGACTACCTCGCCGGCCGCATCTACGGCGTCGTGCATTGCTACATCGGCGAGGAGGCGGTGGCGGTCGGAGTGTGCACCGCGCTCGAGCGGTCCGACCGCATCATCTCGACCCATCGTGGCCACGGCCACTGCATCGCCAAAGGCGCCGATCTCAACCGCATGATGGCCGAGCTTTACGGACGGGAGACCGGCTACTGCAAAGGCAAGGGCGGCTCGATGCACATCGCCGATTTCGGCATCGGCATGCTCGGCGCCAACGGCATCGTCGCCGGCGGCATCGCGATCGTCACCGGCGCCGGGCTCGCGGCGCAGATGGAAGGCAAGGGCGGTGTCGCGGTCTCCTTCTTCGGCGACGGCGCGTCGAACGCGGGACCGTTCCACGAATGTCTCAACATCGCCGCCGCCTGGAAACTGCCGATGCTCTACGTGTGCGAGAACAACCAATGGGCGGCGCAGACCGCGGCGGTCGCCACCCATGCGCTTTCCGACGTGGCCGCGCGCGCGGCCGGCTACGGCATTCCCGGCGTGGTGGTCGACGGCAACGATGTCTTCGATGTCTATCAGGCGGCGAACCGCGCGATCGAGCGGGCGCGCGCGGGCCACGGGCCGACGTTGATCGAATGCAAGACCTACCGCTGGCGCGCGCACACCGAGCGCAAGACGCAGCC
This sequence comes from Xanthobacteraceae bacterium, assembly GCA_035622435.1. GTDB lineage: Bacteria > Pseudomonadota > Alphaproteobacteria > Rhizobiales > Xanthobacteraceae > AP-16. Next base: position 5,200 of record DASPVJ010000450.1, read on the forward strand.
CGATCCGCGCGAGAAGGCGGAGATCGCGGCGTGGAAGGGAAGAGACCCGATCGCGCGGCTCCTCAAGCAACTGCAAGAGCAGCAGCATCTGGCCGCCGCCGACTGGCAGGCGATGCAGGCGGAGGTAGAGAGCGAGATCGCGGCCGCCGTGGCGTTTGCCGCGGAG
>DASPVJ010000451.1:0-2813 GCA_035622435.1 Xanthobacteraceae bacterium
TCGTGCAGGTCGGGCGGGGGCGCGTTGACCGGCTGCAGCGCGTCGACCGTGCCGAGCGGCGGCGCCAACCACGAGAGCCCGCCGCCGTTGAAGCCCTTGTCGAGCAGCAGCAGCACCTTTTCGGTGCGCACGGCGGAGGAGGGCGCGCCGAGCACGACCGCGATCAGCCGCCGGTTGTTCTGGGTGGCGGTGGCCACCAGGTTGAACCCGGCCGCGCAGATGAATCCGGTCTTCATGCCGTCGGCGCCCGGATAGCGGTCGATCAGCGGGTTGTGATTGCGGATGATCCGCCGGCCGAACTTGAGCGCCGAAATGTGCCAATAGAGATCATAGTCGGGGAACTCGCGGATCAGCGCGCGCGTGAGAATCGCGAGGTCGCGCGCCGAAGTGATCTGGTTGTCCGCCGGCAGCCCGTTGGGATTGACGAAGTTCGTTTGCGTCATGCCGAGCTGCTGCGCCGAGCGGTTCATCTCGGCGGCGAAGCGGTCGATCGACCCGGCGATTCCTTCGGCCAGCACGACCGCCATGTCGTTTGCCGACTTGACGATCATCATCTTGAGGGCATTGTCGACGGTGATCCGGATGCCGGCCTTGAAGCCCATCTTGGAAGGCTGCTGCGCCACCGCGTTCCCCGAAACGGTCAACAGCGTATCGGGCGTGACGCGTCCCTCCTTGATGGCGCGCAAGGTCACGTAGGCGGTCATCAGCTTGGTGAGCGACGCCGGATACCACGGGCGGGTCGCGTTGTCGGCGTAGAGCACCCTGCCGCTGTCGGCCTCGACGAGGAGCAGCGCCTCCGCGCCCGCCGCGCGGGGCTGCGCCGTCAGCGCCGCGGCTGCAACGGCCGCGGCGAGGACGCAGGCAGAAGGCTTGAAGGAAAGCTGCACGGGTCGCGGGCTTTCGGTTGTGGGCCGCGCATCTTGGAGCGGCGGCGGCGACGCGCTATCTAAGCCGAACGCGGAGCGAAGGCAAAACGACCGACCGCCGGGCCCTAAAGCCCGACGAAAGCGACGAAAATTCGGCAAGGAACGCAAGGGAGATCGTCATGACCGCCTGCATCGTCGGATGGGCGCACACCCCGTTCGGCAAGCTCGACGCCGAGACGGTGGAAAGCCTGATCGTCCGCGTGGCGACCGAGGCGCTGGCGGACGCCGGGATCGCCGCCCGCGACGTCGACGAGATCATGCTCGGCCATTTCAACGCCGGTTTCTCGGCGCAGGATTTTACCGCCGCCCTGGTGCTGCAGGCGGACCCGGATTTGCGCTTCAAGCGCGCCACCCGGGTGGAGAATGCCTGCGCGACCGGGTCGGCGGCGGTGCACCAGGGCCTCAAGGCGATCGAGGCCAAGGCGGCGCGCATCGTGCTCGTGGTCGGCGTGGAGCAGATGACGACGACCCCGTCGGCCGAGATCGGCCGCAACCTGCTCAAGGCTTCCTACGTGCGCGAGGAGGCGGACATCGCCGGTGGGTTCGCCGGCATTTTCGGCAAGATCGCCGGGCTCTATTTCCAGAAGTACGGCGATCAGTCCGACGCGCTCGCCCGCATCGCCGCCAAGAACCACAAGAACGGCGTCGGCAATCCGTTCGCCCAGATGCGCAAGGACCTCGGCTACGACTTCTGCCGCACCGAAAGCGAGAAGAACCCGTTCGTGGCCGGCCCGCTCAAGCGCACCGACTGCTCGCTGGTGTCAGACGGCGCCGCCGCCGTCGTGCTGGCGGACGTCGAGACCGCGCTCGCCATGGACAAGGCCGTGGTGTTCCGCGCCGCCGAACACGCGCAGGACTTCCTGCCCATGAGCCGGCGCGACATCCTCAAGTTCGAGGGCTGTGCCCAGGCGTGGAAGCGCGCGCTGACGAGGTCCGGGCTCGCGCTCGGCGACCTGTCGTTCGTCGAGACCCACGATTGTTTCACGGTCGCCGAGCTGATCGAGTACGAGGCCATGGGGCTGGTCCCGGAAGGCCGCGGTGCGACCGCGATCGCCGAGGGCTTGACCGAGAAGACCGGCAAGCTGCCGGTCAACCCCTCGGGCGGGCTCAAGGCGAAAGGCCACCCGATCGGCGCGACCGGCGTGTCCATGCACGCGCTCGCCGCCATGCAGCTGACCGGCCGCGCCGGCGACATGCAGGTGCCGGGCGCCCGCCTCGGCGGCATTTTCAACATGGGCGGCGCGGCGGTCGCGAACTACGTGAGCATCCTCGAGCGGATCAGGTGATGCGCCTTCCTTACCTCTCCCCGCTTGCGGGGAGAGGTCGACGCGCGAAGCGTGTCGGGTGAGGGGCCCTCTCCACAGAAGACGAACGCCGAAATGTTTTCTCACCCACCCTGCGGGCGATCGGCACGCGAGGGTGGAGGAATCGGATCGCCATGTACCTTAGCCGTCCTGATCCAGGAGCGCGCCGCGTCGGCCGCCTCTCGCATTGCCTCCTCCGGCATGGCGCCGTCGGCCATGCAGCCGGGAAGATCGGGAAATTCGGCGAGCCAGCCGCCGCCCTCGTCGTTGGCGAGGGGTCGCAACGTGATGGGGTATTCGAGCTTACGCATCGCGTTCACAAAGTAGCCCGGATGAGCGCGCAGCGCGACATCCGGGGTTCCCCGCATATCCGCCCGCTTTCGCGGGCGTCATGCGGGCTACAAGGTTCCTCGCGAAAGCGCTATGCTGGGTCACGTTCTCAAAACGGAGCGGCCCCATGGAACTCCAAGCGCTCGGCTATTTCGGCATCCGTGCCCGCAACCTCGACGACTGGAAAACGTTCGCCACCCGCTTGGTCGGGTTAGAGCTGGTGGAAAAGTCGGATTCCACGCTCACCTTCCGC
>DASPVJ010000452.1:0-3973 GCA_035622435.1 Xanthobacteraceae bacterium
CGCCGCGCCGCGACTGCGCGGCGCGTGGCCTTATGGTGTACGCGGGCGGCGCTGTGCTTGCCGGCACCGCCTGCGCGCTCGCGGGGAAAACCTTGCGGAATCAATGCGTTCCGATCGCCGCCGCGCGGCACGGATGGCGCCGATTGGCAAGCGGCGCGCGCGCATGGCTGCATTGCATAGAGGGCAATTTGCTGTAGGATGCTGCCGAACCGGCGGCTCGCTCGCACCGACGCGCCGCGATCGCAACGGAGGTCGCCCGGCGCCCGAGGTTCTCACAAAAACAAAAATCGCACCGCGGCGCCGCCGGCGGCACGAGGGGAAAGCTTGAGGAGATCGGCATGAGCAGGCTTAGCAGGCGTTCGCTGCTGCGCGGGTCCGTCAGTCTCGCTGCGGCGGCGACGCTCGGCCGCCCCTACGTCGCCAACGCGGCCGCCTCCACGGCGACCGTATGGTGGACCCAGGGTTTCGTGCGCGAGGAGGACGCCGCCTTCCAGGCCCTGGTGGCCGACTACGAGAAGGCGACCGGCAACATCATCGACGTGAGCTACGTCCCGTTCGCCCCGCTGATGCAGAAGATCGTCTCCTCGCTCACCAGCGGCGACGTCCCGGACGTGATGCACCACGACATCGCCGACCAGGCGGTGGTCCCGCAGAACGCCTGGAACGACAAGCTCGTCGACCTCTCCGACGTGGTGGCGACCCAGCAGTCGCAATTCCACCCGACCGCGCTGCTCGCCTCGCGCTACTACAACAACGTCACCAAACAGCGCGCCTTCTACTACGTGCCCTGCAAGACCGCGGTGATTCCGTTCCACGTCTGGAACTCGATGGTCGAAAAGGCCGGCTACAAAATGGCGGACGCGCCCAAGACCTGGGACGCGTTGTGGGACTTCTTCAAGCCGATGCAGAAGAATCTGCGCGACCAGGGGCGGCGCGGCCTCTACGCGCTCGGGCTGCAGCCGACCACCACCGGGCCGGCCGACGGCAACAACCTGTTCCACCACTTCCTGATCGCCAACGGCGGCAACGGCATCGTCACGCCGGACGGCAAGGCGCACCTCGACGACCCCGTGATCAAGGAGGCGGTGATCAAGTCGCTCGTCTACATCACCACCGCCTACAAGGAAGGCTACGTGCCGCCCGGCGCCTTGAGCTGGAACGACGCCGACGACAACAACGCGTTCCACGCCAAACAGATGATCATGGACTTCGACGGAACGATCTCGACCGAAGTCGCGCTCTTCCATAAGAAGGAGGAGTACGACGACATCGTCACCTTGGGCCTGCCGCTCGACAACGCCGGCAAGCAGATGCCGGCGGAGCTTGGCGCCAGCGGCGCCCTGGTCGCGAAGGGCGCGAAGAACGTCGAAGTGGCCAAGGACTTCCTCAAGTACCTGATCCAGCCGAAGGTGGTGAACGAATATCTCAAGCAGGGGCTCGGCCGCTGGCTGCCGCCGATGCCCGACCTCGTCAAGAACGACCCGTTCTGGCTCGACCCCGCGGACCCGCACCGCGCGGCCTACTCGCGCGAGGGCATGATCGATCCGACGGTGCCGAATTATCCCTGCTTCAACCCCGGCTACGCCGAGGCCAACGCCCAGCAGATCTGGGGCATCGCCGAGGCCGACATCATCCGCGAAGGGATGACGCCGGAGGCGGCGGCCGACAAGGCGCTCAAGCGGATCGGCGAGATCCTGGCGAAATACCCGATCGCGGAAGGTTGAGAGGCGACCATGGCCGACGTCCAAGCTCTCACGACTGCCGAGGCATTGACGTTCCCGTCGGATGCGGCCGCGAAACCGCGCCGGCGCGCATGGCGCTTTGGCCTGCAAGGCTCGGAGTTCACCTGGGCGATCGCCTTCGTCATCCCTTACGCGGCGCTGTTCCTCGCCTTCGTCGCCTATCCGGTGTTCTACGGGCTGTGGCTCGGCCGCAGCCCGGCGCTCTACTCCGAGCTCGCGTCCGAGCCGATCTACCAGCGCACCGTCGTCAACACCATCCTCTACCTCGGCATCGGCGTGAACCTGAAAATGTTCGGGGCGCTGCTGATGTCCGGCTTTTTCATGCGCCGCGGCTGGTGGGTGAAGGGCCTGCTGCTGATCTACGTGCTGCCGTGGGCGGTGCCGGCGTTGCCCTCGTTCATCTCCATCCATTGGATGCTCAACGGCCAGTGGGGCCTCATCAACAACGCGCTGTGGAGTTTCTTCGGCGTCGACGGCCCGGGCTGGCTCGAGACCTCGCGCTGGCTGGCGCTTGGCTCGGTCATCGCCTCGCACATCTGGAAGTGGATGCCGTTCTGGACGGTGATCCTGTTGGCCGGACGCATGGCGATCCCGCAGGAGCTTTACGAGGCCGCGGAGATGGACGGCGCCACCGGGGTCAAGCGCTTCACCTACGTCAGCTTCCCGCTGCTCGCCAACCTCTACCTCGTCTGCACCTTGCTCTCGACCCTGTTCACGCTCGGCGACTTCAACTCGGTCTACTTCGTCTCCGGCGGCGGGCCGGCCTTGTCGACCCACGTGCTGGCGACGCTCGGCATCCGCGACGCTTTCGAGATCGCGCGGCCGGACCTCGGCGTGGCGGTGGTGATGTCGGCGTTGCCGCTGATGATCCCGCTGGTGATCCTGCTGATGCGCAAGCTGCACACCACCGAGGTGACGTTGTGAGCGTGGCGGCGGCGGCCGGCCGGCCGGACCGGCGTCCCAACTACCGGCGGCGGCGCCGGCTCGGCGAGGCGGCGGCGCTCGCCTTCAGCGTCGTCGTTTTGATCTGGACGCTCACGCCCATCTACAACATCGTGCAGGTGGCGCTCGAGCCGCACGGCGACGTGTTCACCAACGAGGTGTTCCCGGCCAAGCCGTCGTTCGAAAGCTTCTGGATCGTCGTCACCCAGGGCTACTGGTACCTCGAGTACTTCTGGCACCAGTTCGGCAACAGCCTCTACATCGGCGTGGCGACGGTGTTCTTCACCCTGTCGATCGGCTCGCTCGCGAGCTTCGCCATCGGCCGCATGCGCATCCGCTACGGCTGGCTGGTGAGCAACGCGGCGCTCCTGACCTACGTGATCCCGGCGTCGTTCCTGGCGATCCCGTTCTACCGGATCATGGGCTTCTACGGCCTGTCCAATAACCTGTGGTCGGTGATCGCCGCGGAGGTGACGTTCGCCACGCCCTACGCCATCTTCATCTTCCAGCAGTACGCGGTGAGCATTCCGATCGAACTCGACGAGGCCGCGCGCATCGACGGCGCCTCGCCGGCGCAGGTCTATTTCAAAATCTACCTGCCGCTGATGGCGCCGGCGCTCGTCGCCGTCGGCACCTACGCGCTGCTGCTCGCCTGGAACGAATATCTCTACCAGTTCCTGCTGCTGTCCTCGAAGCGGAGCATGACGGTGCCGGTCGCCTTGGCGCAATTTCTCAACAGCGACGAGGCGCCGTGGAACTACATGATGGCGACCGCCATCGTCTACGCGCTTCCCCCGGTCGCCATCTATTACGCCTTCCGCCGCCGCATGACCGCCGGCCTCACCATGGGCGGCGTGAAGGGCTGACGCTTATCCCTCCCCCGAAGGGGGAGGGTGGACGCGCGCTTGGCGCGCGGCCGGGTGGGGTGACCAGGAATCAGGAATCAGTGGTCAGCAATCAGAATTGCAGCGCATAATCTATCTGATTTCTGATATCTGATTTCTGATTCCTGATTCCTGATTCCCCCACCCGGCTCCGCCCGCTTCCGCGGGCGTCGCCTCCCCCTGCGGCCCTGCGGGGGGGAGGGATTTCATCTCCTCGCGCCCAGCCCCATTCCCGCCGCCAGGAACCGGCGCAGCGCGAAGAATGCCGCGATCGGCGGCAGCGCGTAGATCATGGATAGCGCCATCATGTAATTCCACGGCGCCTCGTCGCTGTCCCAGAACTGCTCGAGCGCCACCGCCACGGTCCAATGGCGCGCCGAGGTCAGCAGCAGGTACTGGTAGAGG
>DASPVJ010000453.1:0-7835 GCA_035622435.1 Xanthobacteraceae bacterium
CTGGTCGACACGCTGCTGTTGGCGCGCCGCCGGCATCCGGGCGGATCGAACCGCCTCGACGATTTGTGCGCGCGCTACGGCATCGACAATTCGCGCCGCACCAAGCACGGCGCGCTGCTCGACGCCGAGCTTCTGGCCGAGGTCTACATCGAGCTGATCGGGGCGCGCCAGGCGGCCCTCGGCCTGGAAATCATCGCGGCCGAGCGCGCCGGCGAGGGCGAGCGCGTCGCGGTCGTTTCCGTGCGCCCGGTCGCCCTGGTCCCGCGCCTCTCGGCCGACGACCGGGCGGCGCACGCGGCGTTCGTCGCGACCCTCGGCCCCACCGCGATCTGGCGGGATTATCTGTCGGCGGAAGAGACCGCGGCCGATACAGCGCGCGGCCTGGCGGCTGCGCGATAATGAGGCTCCCTTCGCCCGTGCATCCCGGGCGAGAGGCTGCTACCATGAAACAAAATGATGCAGCCGCAAGGCGTGGCGCGAAACAATTCGATCTGGGAGAGGTCGTCATGATTGCGAACGGAATGCGGGACGGCTGGATCAAGGCCGTTGCGGTCGTAGCGCTTGCGGCGATGGCCGCGCTCGCCGGCGTGGTGGGAAGCGTTGCCGCCGACAAGGTCGTCAAGATCGGCGTCACCCTGCCGTTGACCGGCGCCGACGCCGAGGGCGCGATCCTCATCAAGAACGGGGCGCTGCTGGCGATCGAGGAGGCGAACGCCAAGGGCGGCGTCGCCGGCTACAGGATCGAACCGGTGATCTACGACAGCGGCACCGCTACCGCCGGGCAATACGATCCGGCGCAGGCGGCCACCAACACCAGGAAGCTCGTCGCCGACCCGCTGGTGGTCGCCAACATCGGCCCGGAGATGAGCGGCGAGGGCAAGGCCATGGCGCCGATCCTGAGCGAGGCGGACCTCGCCACGATCACCCCCAGCTCGACCAATACCGACATCACCAACCCGGCTTTTGCCGCCCAGTTCAAGCCCAAGGGCCGGGCGATCTACTTCCGCACCGTCACCACCGACGCCTTCCAGGGCCCGAACATGGCGAACTACATGGCCCAGGTGCTCAAGGTGAAGTCGGTGTACGTGCTCGACGATTCCGGCGCCTACGGGGTCGGCATCGCCGACTCCTTCCAGCACCAGGCCGAGAAGATCGGCGTGAAGGTGCTGGGCCGCGACCAGCTCAATCCCAAGGAGGCCGACTACACCGCCATCCTGACCAAGATCAAAGCGCTCAAGCCCGGCGCGCTCTACTACGGCGGCGTGGCGCAAGCGGGCGTCAAGCTCGCCAAGCAGGCGCACGACATCGTTCCCGATATGATCAAAGCGGGCGGGGACGGCGTCCACGGCGCGAGCTTCCTCAAGGGCGTGGGCTTCCCGGCGGTGGACCGTTGGTACGCGACGACGGCCTCGCCGCACATGGTCGAAGACCCGACGGCGGTCGATTGGGTGAAGCGGTTCAGCGAGCGCTTCAAGACGTTGCCCGACGACTACTCGGTCACCGCCTATGACGGTACCCTCGTCGTCCTCGATGCCATCCGGCGCGTTGCCGAGAGCGGCAAGGAGATCAATCGCTCGAACGTGCGCGACGCCATGCAGTCGACCAGGCTCAAGACCCTGCAGGGCGAGATCTCCTTCGACGCGAACGGCGACATGATGTCGAAGGTCGTGAGCGTGTTCCAATACATTCACGACACCCGGTATCCCGACGACGACATCATCCATCAGCACCGCTACGAGGGAACGGCGCCGGAGGCCTTCTGACCGGATCGCTGCCTGCGGCTGCGGCAGTTTGCACCTTTTGCCGGCAAGGCCGATTTTGCACGATCGGGCGCTTTCGCCGGTGCATCCCGCGCGAGAGGCTGCTAGCATGAGGAAATAACGCCGCCGCCAAGCGCGGCACGGGACAATCCGATCTGGGAGAGGTGATCATGATTGCGAACAGAATGCACGGCTGGACCAAGACGGTCGCGGTCGCGGGGCTTGCGGCGTTCGCCGGTCTCGCCGTCGCGACCGGGAGCGTTGCCGCCGACAAGGTCGTCAAGATCGGCATCACCCTGCCGTTGACCGGCGCCGACGCCGACGACGCCACGTTGATCAAAAACGGGGCGCTGCTGGCGATCGAGGAGGCGAACGCCAAGGGCGGCGTCGCCGGCTACAAGATCGAGACGGTGATCTACGACAGCGGCACCGCCACCGCCGGGCAGTACGATCCGGCGCAGGCGGCCACCAACACCAAGAAGCTCGTCTCCGATCCGCTGGTGGTCGCCAATGTCGGCCCGCAGATGAGCGGCGAGGGCAAGGCGATGACGCCGATCCTGAGCGAGGCGGACCTCGCCACGATCACGCCCAGCTCGACCAACCCGGACATCACCAATCCGGCCTTCGCCGCCCAGTTCAAGCCCAAGGGCCGCGCGATCTACTTTCGCACCGTCACCACCGACGCGTTCCAGGGCCCGAACATGGCGAACTACATGGCCCAGGTGCTCAAGGTGAAGTCGGTGTACGTGCTCGACGATTCCGGCGCCTACGGCGTCGGCATCGCGGACGCCTATCAGAAACAGGCGGAGAAGCTCGGCATCAAAGTGCTCGGCCGCGATCAGCTCAATCCCAAGGAGGCCGACTACACGACCATCTTGACCAAGATCAAAGCGCTCAAGCCCGACGCGCTCTACTACGGCGGCGTGGCGCAAGCGGGCGTCAAGCTTGCCAAGCAGGCGAACGATATCATTCCCGACATGATCAAGGCGGGCGGCGACGGCGTGCAGGGCGCGAGCTTCCTCAAGGGCGCCGGCTTCCCGGCGGTCGAGGGCTGGTACGCGACCAACGCCTCTCCGCACATGCTCGAAGACCCGGCGGTCGCGGGTTGGGTGAAGAAGTTCCAGGAGCGCTTCAAGCTGCTCCCCGACGACTACTCGATCACCGCCTATGACGGCACCCTCGTCATCCTCGACGCCATCAAGCGCGTCGTCGAGAGCGGCAAGGAGCTCAATCGCACCAACGTGCGCGACGCCATGCAGGCGACCAAGCTCAATACGCTGCAGGGCGAGGTCTCCTTCGACGCGAACGGCGACATGGTGTCGAAGGTCGTCAGCGTCTTCCAGTACAGGCACGATTCGAAGTACCCGGACGACGACATCATCCATCAGCAGAAGTACGAAGGCGTGGCGCCGGCGGGATCGTGACGCCAGAGCATGATCCCGAAAAGTGGGTACCGGTTTTCGGCAAAGATCATGCTCCAGCAATAAACTGGAACGGGATGACGCTTCGAAGAAAAGTCATTCCGTTCCAGAGCATGATCCCGAAGAGGGGATACGTAAGGGATCATGTTCCGACAGTGACAAGAGCGGGATGACGCTTCGAACAAAGGTCATCCCGCTCTATTGTTTTGACGGGCCGGACGGAGGTCCGCGGTGACTTTTTGGGACGTCCTGCTGCAGCAGGTCATCAACGGGGTGAGCCTGGGCGCGATGTACGCGCTGCTCGCGCTCGGGTTCACCATGGTCTACGGCATCATCGAGCTGATCAATTTCGCCCACTTCAACGTGTTCATGGTCGGCTCGTTCATCGCGCTATGGCTGCTCCAGGCCATGGGCGTGGTCGGGCAGAGCCATCCGCTCTACGGCCTCGCGCTCGTCGGCGTGCTCGGCGCCGCGTTCGTCGCCACCATGGCGACGGCGGGCGCGCTCGGCGTGGTGATCGAGCGGCTGGCGCTGCGGCCCCTGCGCAACGTGCCGGGGACGGCGGCGATGATCACGACCATCGGGGTCTCGTACATCCTGTTCAACGTCATTCTCCTCGGCGCCGGAGCCGATTCGAAGAACTACGCGAACCCGCTGCCGTCGGTGCGCTGGGACATCGGCGAAGCGACGTTGCGCCTGCGCGAGCTGCTGGTCTGGGGCGTGGCGCTCGCCTTGATGGCGGGGCTCCACCTGTTCGTCCACCGCACCAAGATGGGCAAGGCCATGCAGGCGACCGCCCAGGACCAGGAGGCGGCGCGCATGATGGGGGTCGACGTCGACCGCGTCGTCGCCATCGCGTTCTTCCTCGGCTCGGCGCTCGCCGGCGCCGCCGGCCTGATCTTCGGCCTCTATTACAACTACACGAGCTTCATCATCGGCTACACGGCGGGCCTGCGCGCCTTCACGGCGGCGGTGCTCGGCGGCATCGGCAACATCCCGGGCGCCATGCTGGGCGGGCTGATCATCGGCCTGATCGAATCCCTGGGCGGCCAGTTCCTCGCCGTGCGCTGGACCGACGTCATCATCTTTTCGATTCTCGTTTTGGTGCTGGTGTTCCGTCCGACCGGGCTGCTCGGGCGCGCCGCGCCCACCAGGTCGTGATGCGCCGCGCATGACGACGCTCCTGCCGAAGACGGCGCGAAGCCTGGTCGCTCCGCTCACGGAGCGTCTGCAGCTTGCCGGCTGGCGGCGGGGCGGCGCCCTGGCGGTCGCCGCCGCGGCGCTGGCCTTCCCGCTCGTCAGCGGCAACGAGGGCAACATCGACGCCGTCGCCAACGCGCTCGCGTTCGCGACCTTGGCGCTCGGCCTCAACATCGTCGTCGGCTTCGCCGGCTTGCTCGATCTCGGCTACGCGGCGTTCTTCGCGATCGGCGCCTATACCTACGGCATTTTCGCTTCCTACCAGGTGCAGCCCGATTGGAGCGCCTTCTGGGAGCCGCTGCGATGGCTCGGGTTGGTCGAGCGGCTGTCGACCGGCTCGGGCCCCGACCACGTGCATTTCACCGTGTCGTTCTGGCTGATGCTGCCGGTGTCCGCCCTGGTGGCGGCGTTCTTCGGCGTCCTGTTCGGAGCGCCGACCCTGCGGCTCAAGGGCGACTATCTCGCCATCGTCACCTTGGGGTTCGGCGAGATCGTGCCGATCGTGGCGCGCAACACGCCTTCGCTCACCAACGGCGCCGCCGGGCTCAACGGGGTCGCCACGCCCAATCTGTTCGGCTACGTGTTCGGCGTGAAGTCGACGCCCTATTATTATTTGGGGCTGGCGCTCATCGTCTTTCTCATTTTCGTCAGCGCGCGCCTCAAGGCTTCGCGCATCGGGCGCGCCTGGATGGCGATCCGCGAGGACGAAATCGCCGCCGAGGCCATGGGCATCGACCGCGTCCGCCTGAAGCTGCTCGCGTTCGGGGTCGGCGCCGCCTTCGCCGGCATGACCGGCACCTTCTACGTGGCGAAGCTGCAGACGGCCACGCCGGAAATGTTCATGTTCCCGGTCTCGGTCATGCTGTTGGTGATGATCGTGTTCGGCGGCATGGGCAGCATCCCGGGCGTGGTGCTGGGCGCGTTGATCCTGCAATTGCTGCAATCGTGGTTCCTGCAGGATCTGACCCAGTGGGTGCACGCGTTCGGCGAGCTCACCGGCATCGAGTTCTTCCAGCAGATCGACCTGGTGCAGTCGATCGAGCTGATCTTCGGCATCATCCTGGTCTTCATGATGCTCTATCGCCGCGAGGGCTTGATCCCGGCCCAGCGGGCGGTGACGGCGCTGTCGCTCGAGCAGCAGACGGCGATGCCGTCGCGCGGCGGCTTCACCGGCGCCCTTGCGCCGAGCCGCAAGTCCGCCGATCCGGCAAAGCCGCTGTTGGAAATCACCGGCCTGACCAAGGCATTCGGCGGCATCCGCGCGGTCGCCGGCCTCGACCTCACCGTGATGCCCGGCTCGATCGTCGCCGTCATCGGCCCCAACGGCTCGGGCAAGACCACCTTCTTCAACCTGGTGACCGGGCTCACCAAGCCGGACGCCGGCCGCGTGCTGTTCGCCGGCGAGGACGTGACCGGCCTCGCCCCCCACGTGATCGTCGAGCGCGGCATCGCCCGCACCTTCCAGAACCTGCGCCTGTTCGCCAACATGACGGTGACCGACAACGTGCTCGTCGGCACCCATGTGCGCACCGCGACCGGCGCGCTCGGCGCCGTCATCCGTCCGCCCGGCGTCAAGCGCGAGGAGGAAGCGGCGCGCGCGCGGGCGCTGCGCGTGCTCGGGATTTTCGGCAACCGCCTGGTGCCGCGCGCCGCGCATCTCGCCCGCACCCTCTCGTACGCCAACCGCCGCCGCCTGGAGATCGCCCGCGCGCTGGTGTCCGAGCCGACGCTGCTGCTGCTCGACGAGCCCACCGCCGGCATGAACCCGACCGAGACCCTGGAGCTGACCGACCAGATCCGCAGCCTGCGCGACGCCGGGATCACCATCCTCCTGATCGAGCACAAGCTCGGCGTCGTCAACGAAATCGCCGACCACGTCATCGTGCTCGACCACGGCGAGAAGATCGCCGAGGGCCGGCCCGAGGAGGTCCACCGCAACGAGGAAGTCCTGCGTGCCTATCTCGGACGCAAGGTCGCCGCAGTCGCGGCCGCCCATTCTTGAGTTCAAGGACGTCGACACCTACTACGGCGAGCTTCACGTCCTGAAGCGCGTCAACTACCGGGTCGACGAAGGCGACATCGTCTGCCTGCTCGGCGGCAACGCGTCCGGCAAGTCGACGACCATGAAGACGATCCTCGGCCTGGTGCGGCCGGCGAGCGGGACCGTGTTCTACGCCGGCGAGAACATCAACGGCCTCTCCACCGCCGACCGGGTCCGCCGCGGCATTGCGCCGGTGCCCGAGGCGCGCCGGCTGTTCCCGCGCATGACCATCCTCGAAAACCTCGAAATGGGCGCCTTCACCCGCGACGACAAACAGGAGATTGCGGCCGACCTCGAGCGGGTGTTCGACCTGTTCCCGCACATCAAGCAGCGGCTCGGCCAGACCGCCGGCACGCTGTCGGGCGGCGAGCAGCAGATGGTGGCGATCGCGCGCGCGCTGATGGCGCGGCCGAAGCTCCTTTGCATGGACGAACCGTCCATGGGCCTCTCGCCGCTGATCGTCGAGCAGGTGTTCGACATCATCCAGGCCATCAACCGCCAGGGCACCAGCATCTTCATGGTCGAGCAGAACGCCGCCATGGCGCTGTCGATCGCCACTTACGGCTACGTGCTGCAAACCGGCGAGGTTGCGGTCGCCGGCAGCGCGCAAAGCCTGCGCGACAACGCGCTGGTGCGCAGCGCCTACCTGGGCGAAATGAAGGCCGACTGAAGTCTCTGCCTCGTCATGGCCGGCCGGCCCTTGCGCCCGCGCGCATGGGGGAGGAAGCTTGCCGGCTCAATGGATCATGTGAGATCAGCCAGAGGATGCACCATGATCGATCGCCGCACTTTCACTGCGCTGCTCGCCGGCACGGTTGCCGCGCCGCGCACCGCCTGGAGCCAGTTGCAGCCAGACAACGTCGTGTTCTATGCCAGCGTCGGGCCCGCGCTGATCCTCTACCACCTCGACGTCGAGAACGCCGCGCTCGCCCGCCAGGGCACCGTGCAGCTGCCGGCCAATGTGCAGTACGCTTGGCCGCATCCGTCCGCCCATTTCCTCTACGTGGCGTCGAGCACCGGCGGGCCCGGGTCGTCCGGGGCCGCGGCCAAGGAGCATTACCTCACGGCGCTGCGCATCGATCCCGCGACCGGCGCGCTTGCGGCGCACGGCCCGTCGGCGGCGCTGGCGTCGCGCCCGATCCACACGTCGCTCGACCGCACCGGCGCCTACGTGCTCACCGCCTACAACAACCCGAGCGGCGTCACCGTGCATCGCATCAACGCGGACGGCACCGTCGGCGCCGAGGTGAAGCAGGCGGCGTCGCTCGATTGCGGCATCTTCGCCCACCAGGTTCGCGTGACGCCCGCCAACAACGCCGCCATCCTGGTGACCCGCGGCAACGATGCCGAAGGCGGCAAGCCCGAGGACCCGGGCGCGCTCAAGGTCTTCGCCTTCAAGGACGGGCAGCTTGC
>DASPVJ010000454.1:0-3051 GCA_035622435.1 Xanthobacteraceae bacterium
GACCGAGCGTGGAGCCCGGACCTTCCAGGTTCTCGCCTCGCTCACCGCGACGTGCCGCCAAACCCACGTTTCCTTCGTCGACTTCCTCGTCCCACGGCTCACCCTCAAGCCAGCGCTCGTCTAAAGGCGCTAAACAGGTACGAAGGGGGAGGGTGGCCCGCTGAGCGAAGCGACGCGGGCCGGGTGGGGGACTTTGTCCTAACACTGCGTGCGGCATCCGCCGCCCCACCCGGCCGCGCGCAGCGCGCGCAGCCACCCTCCCCGCTACGCGGTGAGGGATAAACTCACCCGTTCGGCCTCAAGACGATCCGCCCCACGGCCTTGCCGCTCTCGACCAGCGCATGCGCCTCGGCCGCGCGTTCGAGCGGGAGCGCGAGCGACACGATCGGCTTGACCGCGCCGCGCGCGACCATCGCCAGGCAGTCCTCGAGCTGCTTGCGCGTGGCGCTCGTCGCGCTGAGCATGGACACGCTCTTGAGAAAGAGCTGCGCCGGGTTGAACGGCACGAACTGGCCGGTCAACTGGCCGATCATGATCCACCGCCCGCCGACCGCCATGCTGCGGCGGATCGGCTCGAACAATTGGCTGCCGACGTTGTCGATCGCGACATCGACGCCGTAGCCGCCGGTCGCCTTTTTCACCGCGGCGGAGAAATCCTCGCCGCGCCCGTGCACGATCACGTGGTGGGCGCCGAGCGCGCGGATGCGCTCGGCCTTGTCGGGCGAAGTGGTCTGCGCCAGCACGGTGGCGCCGGCCAATCGCGCCAGCTGCACCGCGTGCATGCCGAGCCCGCCGCCGGCCCCGGTGACGAGCGCGCTTTCGCCCGGCGCAAGCCGTCCCACTTCGCGGATGGCGTTGAGGATGGTGCCGATGGCGCAGGCGACGATGGACGCGTCCTGCAGCTCGACCCCGTCGGGCACCAGCGCGACGTTGTCGTCCTCGATGGCGACGTATTCGGCGTAGCCGCCGACCAGGCCCCAGTCGCCGGTGAACCTGCGCTCCGGGCACAACGGCTCGCGGCCGCTGCGGCAATACCGGCAGGCGCCGCAAATGTGATAGCGCTGGGCGGTGGCGACGCGGTCGTCCTTACGAAAGCCGCGCACGTCGCGGCCGACCGCCACCACGGTGCCGGAAATCTCGTGGCCGAGGATCAACGGCATGTGCACGCCGGCTTTCAGGGTGCCGTTGCGGGTGACGATGTCGTGAAAGCACACGCCGCAGGCGTCGACCTTGATGACCACGTCCTTCGGCCCGGGCGTCGGGTCGGGCATCCGCTCGATCTGCATCACGTCGGTGCCGCCCGGCGCGCGCACCACCATCGCCTTCATGACGGTTCCTTTGTTGGAGCATGATCCCCGCCTTCGCGGGGACAGGCGTTTTTCGAAAACCGGTATCCGCTTTCCCGGAAAATGCTCCAACGTCTATTGCCCACCGATCAGCGCCGTGAACGCTTCCCGGCAGCGCGGCGACAGGTTGGCGGCATTCTCGCGCAGGCAGCGAATGACGCGGCCGCCGCCCAAATCGACGCCACCGCAATAATTGCGGAAGTCGGCGTTGCACGCCGTGCGCAGCAGGACGAGGACTTCGCGCGGCGACACCCGTCGCTCCGGCCGCGGCGCGGCCGCGGGCGGCGCCGTCGACGGCGCCGCGGGGCCGGCGATCGGTTCGGCGGGAGCGCCGGAAACCACCGCCGCGAGCGCCGCCTGGCAGCCGGAGGATAGGGCCGCGCGGTTGTCCTTGAGACACTCGATCCGCGATGCGGCGCGAGGCTCAACGTCGGCGCAGTGTTCGCGGACGTCGCCGCCGCAGGCGAGGATGATCGCGCGCAGCTGCGCCCGGGTCGGCCGCCCCGGTTGCGCGGCGGCAGGCGGGGGCGCTGCCGGCGGGGCGGCGGCCGGTGCGGGCGCCGCGGCAGCGGGCGGTGGCGGCGCTGCGGCGGCGGGCGCCGGCGGAGGCGGCGCGGCAGTGGGTGCGGGCGGAGTGCCGGCCGCCACGGCGGTGAGAACCTGCTCGCAGCCTTGCGACAAATCGGCGGCGTTGTCGCGCAGGCATTTGAGTTCCCATCCGGGACCGCGATCCGCGTTGGCGCAACGGCCGCCGATGTCCGCCGCGCACGCCTGGAAGATGACGCCGAGTTGCTCCACCGTCGGCCGCATGCGCACCAGCGCCGCGGCGGCCGGCGAGGGCGCGGCGGCAGCGGCCGGCGCGGGCGCAGGCGCCGGTGCAGCAGGAGCCGCTGCGGGGGCAGGGGCCGGCGGCGCGACAGCCGGCGCGGCCGCGTTGATCGCCTGCTGGCACGTCGCCGATAGATCCGAAAGGTGCTCGCGCAGACAGGCGAGCGCCTGCGGCCCGCCCGGCGTCACGCCCACGCAATGGGCGATGAAGTCGGACCGGCACGCCTGGCGAATGGCGGCGATCTGTTCTTCGCTCGGCCGCTGCGCCGAAGCCGCTTGCGCGAAGCCGACAAGCGCCGCGATCAGCGCGGCAACGCGCGCCGCCCGCGCAGCCTGGACCTTGGTCATCGGATGCTCCGTTGGCGAACGCGATGGGAAGGGGTGAAGTGTACACGCACGCGTAGGGTGGGCAAAGGCGGCCATAAGCGCGGTTACGCGCGTCTTCGACGCGCTAGGGCCGCCGTGCCCACGCGTTCCAGGGCCGCCACCGCGTGGGCATAGGCGGCCTTCGGCCGCCGTTCTTGGTGTCGAAGAACGCCGACGCGAAGCGTCGGCTATCGCGTTCCGCGGCTTTGCCCACCCTACACCTTCACAGCCCCAGCGCCGCCAGCGCGTCGGCCACGTCGGCGCTCGACCTGACGTGAACGGCCTTAAGGCCGCGGGTGCGCGCGCCCTCGACGTTGGCGACGGCATCGTCGAAAAATACGATGCGCCCGGCCGGAACGCCGATCGCCTCGACCGCGTAGTCGTACGCGGCGGCGTCGGGTTTGCGCAGCCCGATCGTCGAGGACACGAACACCTCCTTGAAGTGGCCGAGAATGCCGGCGAAGCGCTGCGACCACACGCGCTCGTGGTCGGGATTGGAGTTGGTGAAGGC
>DASPVJ010000455.1:0-8536 GCA_035622435.1 Xanthobacteraceae bacterium
GGCCTGAGCCAGGGATTCAAGGGCGCGCGCGACCAGGTCGACGACCTCACCGGCCGGGCCGGCAATGCGGCCACGGACGCGGCGGGAACCGTCAAAGGCCTGCGCCGGCCGGGGGTCGTGGCCGGCCGCGAGCATTGCCCCAAAGCCCCCAACGGCGCCCCCGATTGCGTCGCCGCCACCCTCGCCCTGTGCCGCGCCAACGGATTTGAATCCGGCAGCAGCGTCGACATGCAGACCGAGGAGAAATGTCCCCCGACCGTGACCCAGCCGGGGCCGGCATCGCCGCCGACTGACGAGAGCGAATGCTGGCTGGAGTCCTACGTCATCCGGGCGCTGTGCCGATAGGCTGCTTGTCACCGCGCCGCGACCGTGGGATGTCAACGCATCCCAAGCTGACGATAGGACTGCGCGGTGAACCTTCACGCCATGCTGCTCGAGCGGGAGGCCGCCGGCCGGCCGGTGACCATCGGTCTGATCGGCGCCGGGAAGTTCGGCACCATGTTTCTTTCTCAGGTCTACCGCACGCGCGGCATGCACCTCGTCGGGCTCGCCGACCTTAACGTCGCGCGGGCGCACAGCCAGCTGGGTGCGGCGGGCTGGGATGCCGCGGCCTTCGCCGCACCGTCGCTTGCCGACGCGTTGCGCTCGCGCCGCACCCACGTCACCGCCGACGCCGACGCGCTCATCGGCTTTCCCGACATCGACGTGATCGTCGAGGCGACCGGCGATCCCAGGACCGGCATCCGCTTCGCGCTGCAGGCGATCGAGCACGGCAAGCACATCGTCATGGTCAATGTGGAGGCCGATGCGCTCGCCGGCCCTTTGCTCGCCCGCAAGGCCAAACAGGCGGGCGTCGTCTACAGCCTCGCCTGGGGCGACCAGCCGGCGCTGATCTGCGAGCACGTCGATTGGGCGCGCGCCTGCGGTTTCACCGTGGTCGCGGCCGGCAAGGGCACGCGCTACCACCCGAGCTACCATCAATCGACCCCCGACACCGTGTGGGACATTCTCGACAAATACCTGCAGATCAAGGATCGCGGCTCGATCAATCCGAAAATGTTCAATAGCTTCGTCGACGGCACCAAATCGGCGATCGAGATGAGCGCGGTGTGCAACGCCACCGGCCTGCGGCCGCAGAGCGCGGGCCTCGGCTTCCCGCCGGCGACGCGCTTCGAACTCGCCGACGTGTGCAAGCCGAAGAGCGCCGGCGGCAAGCTCGAAGCGGCCGGGGTGACCGAAGTTGTGTCCTCGGTCTACCGCGACGGCAGCGACGTTCCCCATCATCTCGCGCTCGGCACCTACGTGGTGTTCGAGGGGGAGAACGAGTACGCGCAGCGCTGCTTTCGCGAATATCACCTGTTGCCGGACGCGAGCGGACGCTACGCGGCGCTCTATCGGCCGACGCATATGATCGGGCTCGAACTCGGCATTTCGGTCGCGTCGGCGGCCCTGCGCAAGGAGGCGACCGGGGCACCGACCGGCTTTCGTTCCGACGTGGTGGCGACCGCCAAGCGCGATCTCAAGGCCGGCGAGACGCTGGACGGCGAGGGCGGCTTTTGCGTGTGGGGCCGGCAGACGCCGGCCGAACGTTCGCTCGAGCGCGGCCTCTTGCCCCTCGGGCTCGCCCACAATGTCCGGCTCACCCGCGACGTGGCGCTGGGCGCGCCGCTCACCTGGGACGACGTAGCGTACGATCCCCGCGATTCGGCGGTCAAAGTCCGGCGCGAGATGGAGGCGGCCTTCGGCCGGCGCAACGAGCCCGGCGCACCGTGATGCGCATGACGTCTCGCGGCCGCGATATATCTATTGCGGTGATCGCGGCGTAGAATGCGCGCGCGGTCCGGATGGCCCTACCGGGGCGCGCAACGCGGCGGGTAACGCACATGCCGTCACGATCGTAGAAACTGGAAACCCAATTCCATGAGCCGCCGCCCGCCCGTCGCCGATTGGACCACCGACTTCGATCACCTGGACCCGAGCTGGGTGGAAAACCCGTTCCCGATCTGGGACGAGCTGCGGCAGAAATGCCCGATCGCCCACACCGAGCGCTTCATGGGGGTCTATCTGCCGACCCGCTATCAGGACGTGCGGGCGATCGCCTACGACACCGAGCACTTCTCTTCGCACCGGGTGGTCGTGCGCGAGGGCATGCCGCCCGAGGGCGGCGCGCCGCCCATCACCACCGACCCGCCCAAGCACGCCGGCGCCAAGGCGGTGCTGCTGCCCGCCTTCACGCCCGAGGCGATCGAGCGCCACGCGCCGAAGACGCGGGAGATCTGCCGCGAACTGGTCGACCGAGTCGCCGGCAAGCCGGCCTGCGACGCCGCGGTCGATTACGCCCAGGAGATTCCGGTGCGGCTGATGGCGCACATGCTCGGCATCCCGGCGCAGGACGGCGAACGCTTCCGCGCCTGGATCCGCGCGCTTTTGGAACTTGGCATCACCGACGACGACATCCTGCAGCGCGCGACCGAGGAGATGACCGCGTATTTCCGCGCCGAGGCCGACAAGCGCCGCGCCGCGCCGGGCGACGACCTGATCAGCCAGCTGCTGGCGGCGCGCATCAACGGCAATCCGCTCAGCGACAACCACTTCTTCGGCTCGTTGCGGCTGCTGCTGGTCGCCGGCATCGACACCACCTGGAGCGCGATCGGCGCCTGCCTGTGGCATCTCGCCACCCACGACGACGACCGGCGCCGCCTCGTCGCCGAGCCCGACCTGTTGCCGGTCGCGGTCGAAGAGTTCCTGCGCGCCTATTCGCCGGTGACCATGGCGCGCGAAGTCGTCAAGGAAACCCGCATCGACGGCACCACCTTCAAGGCCGGCGAAATGGTGCTGCTGTCGTTTCCCGCCGCCAACCGCGACCCGGCCGTGTTCCCCGACGCCGACCGCGTCGTCATCGACCGCGGCGCCAACCGCCACGCCGCCTTCGGCCTCGGCATTCACCGCTGCATCGGCTCGAACCTGGCGCGCATGGAAATAAGGACCGCGCTGGAAGAATGGCTCGCCCGCATCCCTGAGTTCCGCCTGGCGCCGGACGCGGCGGTCACCTGGTCGGAAGGCGCCGTGCGCGGCCCGCGGCGGGTTCCCGTTCGGCTGGGATGACGATACGTCAGCCGGCTCCAGCGCCGCCCTTTCTTAACCAGTCTTCAACGACGATTCGCGTCTGGGCGCCCGGGGCCCGCGATTCCGCATGCAGTGCCGCGCCGAATTAACGCGGCAGTCGGCACCCTCGGGTTAAGGACGGCGCGGTGCACCGTGGTCCCCGTCGCGGAGACGACCTTGCCGACTGAGTTGTTGCCCGACGCCGATCGGCCGTCCCTCGTGCCCGCCGAACCGCTCGGATGGGTGCTCTCGGTCAACGGCTCGCAAGCGACCGTCCGCCTGCAGGCGCCCGAGCGGGCGCAGCGCAGCGACGGCGCCCGCGTCACCGTCGGAAAATTCCTCGGCATTCGCACCCAGCAGTCGCTCGCGATCGGCGTGCTGACCAAAATCGCCGCCGAGACCGACGCCATGGGCGTGCCGCACGGCGAACACGCCACCGGCCAGCTCGATCTTCTCGGCGAAATCCGCACCGACGATAGCGGCGTCGCCCGCTTCGACCGCGGCGTCAAGGAATACCCGACGATCGGCGACCCGGCCGACCTGATCGGCCACGAGGAACTCGAGGCCGTGTTCGGCGGCTGCGGCCCCGACACCATCGACATCGGCCACCTGCAGCAGGACCGCTCGATCGGCGCCTACGTGAAGATCGACGACATGGTGCGCAAGCACTTCGCCGTGTTCGGCACCACCGGCGTCGGCAAGTCGAGCGGCGTCGCCCTCATCCTGCAGCAGATCCTCGAGGCGCGCCCGCACCTGCGCATCTTCCTGATCGATCCGCACAACGAATACAGCCGCTGCTTCGGCAACCGCGCGCAGATTCTCAACCCTAAGAACCTGAAACTGCCGTTCTGGCTGTTCAACTTCGAGGAAACGATCGACGTGTTCTTCCGCGGCCGGCCGGGCGTCGAGGAAGAGGTCGAGATTCTCTCCGAGCTGATCCCGCTCGCCAAAGGCAACGTCGCGCACAGCCGCGGCACCGCCGACCGGCCGAGCATCCGCAAGCTCAATCCCAGGAGCAACGGCTACACCCTCGACACGCCGGTGCCCTACCGGTTCGACGACCTCATCGGCCTGATCGACGAGCGCATGGGCAAGCTCGAGAACCGCTCGGCGTGGAGCAAATATCACCGCCTCCTCACCCGCATCGAGACCGCGCGCAACGACCCGCGCTACGCCTTCATGTTCGAGAACGCCAACATCGGCGGCGACACCATGGTGGAGGTTCTCAGCCAGCTGTTCCGGCTCCCTGCCAACGGCCGTCCGATGACGATCATGCAGCTTGCCGGCTTCCCGGCCGAAGTGGTCGATTGCGTCGTCTCGGTCGTCTGCCGCATGGCGTTCGAGTTCGGCCTGTGGAGCGACGGCGCCTCCCCGCTGCTGATCGCCTGCGAAGAGGCGCATCGCTACGCGCCGGCCGACC
The DNA here is from genome assembly GCA_035622435.1 of Xanthobacteraceae bacterium. Taxonomy (GTDB): domain Bacteria; phylum Pseudomonadota; class Alphaproteobacteria; order Rhizobiales; family Xanthobacteraceae; genus AP-16. The sequence goes on from DASPVJ010000455.1 coordinate 4,526, forward strand.
GCACCATCGGGTTCGGCCCCACCCGCAAGGCGATCTCGCGCATCGCCAAGGAGGGCCGCAAGTACGGCATCTACCTCGGCCTGATGACGCAGCGGCCGGCCGACCTCGACGCCACCATCATTTCCCAGTGCAGCACGCTGTTCGCCATGCGCATGGCGAGCGACCGCGACCAGAACATCGTGCGCGCGGCCGTCTCCGACGCGGCCGGAAGCCTGCTGGGCTTCCTGCCCTCGCTCGGCGCCCGCGAGGTGTTCGCGTTCGGCGAGGGCGTGCCGGTACCGACCCGGCTGCGGTTCAAGGAGCTGCCGCCCGACCGCATTCCCCGGAGCGAAGCGGTCGGCCGCGCGCCCATGGAATCCGCGCAGGCGATGGACGCCGACTTCATCGCCTCGGTGGTCGAGCGCTGGCGCGGCGCCATGGTCAGCAGCCGCGGCAAGCCGGAAGACCCGACGGCGGAATTCGACACGCTGGCGACCGAGGAATTTTCGCTCGTGCGCCAGCCCGGCCCGCGCGTCCCGGAGCGCCCGCTGCCGCCGCCCAACGGCGTCGCCGCGCGGCCGGATTCCTATTTCTTCCCGGTCGAGGACAATCCCAACCGGCCGGGACCACGGTTGCGCAAGCCGTAGGGCGGCGCGGTGCTGGCTCTCATTTTCGGCCACCCGGAACGCGCTCAACGGTTCGCCGCGATCAAGGCAGCGACATCGCCTTTGAGCTTTGCCAGTATGGCACCGATGGTATCCGGATTCTGATAGACGGCGTAGCGGCGGACGCCGATTGCCCTGTTGCTGATAATGGTGGCCGCGTGCAACCCCGCCAGCACCTTTTCCGTGCCGGCCTCGGTCCAGGCCTTGTGGACCGTCGCGGAGTAGCAGGCGTTCTCATCCTCGGCGATCACACCGATGAAGCCGATTTCGTTTACCTTGATCTTTTCGAGGGTGCCCGCGAGGCGGGCGTTGATATCGGTCCCGACGGGGCTTTTGCTTTGGAGGCGCAGGATCGAGCACATCCGCGCGATCGAGAACACGGGTGGCGTCTTCTCGTCTAAAGTTTGCACCTGATACTGGGCCACGTCGTCGACCTGCCGCCGCCTACCCTTCCGCGCCTCGGCAAGCTGGTCGCAATCAGCGGACATGGCGAGGAGCCTGATGCCATCGCCTTTCAAGTAGGCCGAGGCGATCGCGACCGTGCGGCCGTCGAACTCGTACCTCGGGGTGAGTTCGCAGAAGCCCGCCGGCGGCGGCAGCGTCACGAATGCGTCCCCGATCAACGCCTCCAAGCCCGACGCGCCAGACACCCCGACGGCAAGGATAAGCGCGGCAGAAATTGAACGACCAAGCATTGGCGCCTCATAGCCGGAAGAGCCTAAGTCTGCGCCGGGCCGTGGCAGAAGTCACGTGCTTCGGGCAAGCAATCGGCTCAGCCGCGATGCGAAGCCGCTATGGCCAACTCCGTGTCCGTGCGATTGGCAAACGATAACGTCGACCGATCATTTCAAAGGGGTCTGCAAAGCTGCTCGGAAACGGATCGGTCGCAATAGCTAAACATAAGATGGGAATTTCACCTCCGCCGCACCGGCGCGTGCCGAAGTAGAACGGAACCGTCGCGTAACGCGCCACCAGCGTCGTCTTGACTTCGACCGGGATCGCTTGGTGGTCGCGCCGCTCCGTGATCGTGACGGTCGTCGGGCCAGTTTGAATTCTGCTCAACTCGGCGTTCCGACGGGGATTACTCTGGGGGCGAGGCCTGACTATGGACAAAACGACGTCGGCATCGTCGCCGTCGATGTTATCTTCGATGAGGCACCGCCCGCCAGCCACCTCGCGAACAAGGCTCAGAGTATCGGGACACACCTCACGTTGCTCGAGCCGAAACCGCCGCCACTTCGGCTTGAAGAACTCCGTCGGATTTGGCGCCGTTCCAGCCGGGCCTAGGACTTGCATCGAACCGTCGCGGCTTATTCGATAGGCCCGCATCCTTGTGATAACCAGGGTGCCATCTGCCAACGGATCTGGACCCGGACTTTCGGGGATGACGACCCGATCGACGTTTCCCTTGAACAGCAATTGCTGACAAAGATCTGCGCATGGAGCCAGCGGAGGTCTGCGGCGGCTCTCTGGTCGCTGCCAGTTCGTCCAGTAGTTGTCCATTTCCGGATATGGCAGCTCGAAGGATCGCGGCTGAAACGGAGTCGGCGGATCCGAGTGGTCCGAGGCAACGAGACGGCCAAGCAGATATCCATCGATGTAGTGGGGCAGCAAGGCGGCGGCGGCTACGCTGATAGCTGCCACGGCAGCTGCGAGCAGTCTCCTTCCAAGAAATCGAGCGATAAAATAGGCCGGCAGACCGGCAATCGAATAGTAGAGCAGCGTAGGAGACGCAATGAGTATCAGGCCGGGAAAAATGAACAGCAAAAGCGCGATGGTAATTGCACTGGGAACAAGCGCTATGAACGTCAGCGCAAATAAGACGCCGAAATAAATTGCGACCCCGCGCGACATAAATGGCCGCGCATTGAGTTGACTCGAAGCAACCGTTTCAGCTGACACGTCGCTTCGTTCCGCGCCGAGGACCGAATGCGTAGGCGGCGGCCTGCCCGCCACCCGCCGAGTATTGGCCATCCGAGTATCACTAGGCAGTTAAGCCGAAAGTGCCGTCAACCTTTCGCTCTCCAAATGCTCAATTTTAAATGAAGCGAGCGCGGCTTCGCGGCGCCGGCGTTTGCTACCGCCGTCCAAAACGTGCGGGCATCATGTGGAAGCCAGCCGAGGGGGGCGATCCAATGTGGACGGTGCGCGTCTCCATTGCCGGGGACGAGAACCGGAACACGCTCGGCTCGATGCGCGAGAGCGTTTGTGGCGGCGCTGACGGGATCTGAGCTCTCGCGTTGCGCTCTTGCGGCTTCTGAGACTGTGCGTTTTCCCGTGCCTGCACCGACCGAATTTTCTCGAGGATGGATCCGGCGGCTGCGTCGCCGCGTTTGGCGGCGAGACCGTACCATTTGGCGGCTTCCGCATAGCTTTGCGGCACGCCCCTGCCAGTGGCGTAAAGCGCACCGAGATTTCTCTGTGCTTTGACCTCGCCACGATCCGCCGCGAGGCGGAACCATTTCCGCGCCTCGGCGAAGTCCTGTGCCACGCCCCTCCCGTTGGCGTACATGATGCCGAGATTAGTTTGCGCGTTGACGCTCTTGTGAAGCGCCGCAAGGCGGAACCACCTGACGGCGACCACGTAATCCTGCGTGATGCCGAGCCCGGATTCGTACATGGCACCGAGATTATTCTCAGCGTCGGGATACCCCTGATCGGCAGCCAGCCGATACCATTTCATGGCTTCGTCGTAATCCTGCTCTACGCCTTCCCCCTGGGCGTATCTGACGCCAAGATTGTATTGGGCTTGAGCATTGCCCTGACGCGCTGCGAGGGTGAACCATTTTATCGCCTCGGCCTCGTCCTGCGGCACGCCACGTCCGGTAGCGTACATGATGGCGAGATGGCTCTGCGCTTGGGCCTCGCCGCGTTCGGCAGCGAAGCGGAATTGCTTCAAGGCCTCGACGAAGTCTTGCGTCACGCCATTCCCATTCGCGTACATAACGCCGAGATTGTCTTGCGCCATGACATTGCCGTGCTCGGCCGCGAAGCGGAATTGCGCCAAGGCCTCGACGAAGTCCTGCGGCACGCCATTCCCATTCAGGTACATAACGCCGAGATTGCAGTGCGCCTGGACATCGCCTTTGGCCGCCGCGAGCCGATACCATTTGAGCGCCTCGGGATAGCTTTGGGCGACACCTCTACCGCGCTCGTACATGACCCCGAGATTGTACTCCGCGTGACGGTCGCCTTGGTCGGCCGCGCGCCGATACCATTTCAAGGCCTCGGCATAATCCTGCGGCACCCCTTCCCCGTGCGAGTACATGACGCCGAGATTGCTCTGCGCTCTGGTGTCGCCTTTTTCCGCCAGGGATCGAAGAAGAGACAACGCGGATGCATAATCCTTGCGCTGATACGCGGCGAC
>DASPVJ010000456.1:0-2435 GCA_035622435.1 Xanthobacteraceae bacterium
CACGGGATGCCGACCTCGATCTGGCCGAGCGCGGCGGCGGCGACGCAGCCGACCGCGAGCGCGCCGACCCCGACCTGGCCCCAGGTGGACAGGTCCTTCTTGTATTCCGGCCCCTCGCGCTTGAGCTTGTCGACCGCCGCGGTCTGCTCGCGGTGGAGCGCGGCGACGTTGACGGTCTCGGCCGCGTGGATCACCTCGCGCAGGATCGGCTCGACGTTCTTCGGCTGCTCGTCGGCGGTGCGCTTGAGCATCTCGAGCAGGTCGGGCTCGCGCGCCGCGTAATTGGCGAGCGTGTACTTGGCGGTGCTGCCCAGCGTGAGCTTCTCGACGCTGTCGCGCTCCTTCGACCACGGCAGCATGGCGATGATGCGCAGGATCGGCTTGTAGCTGCCGGTCGCGAAGTAGTAGCCCCACAGCACGTCGAGCAGCTCCGGGTTCTTGTCGATGGTCGGCTTGCCGGGCGGCGGCTTGTGGAAAAAGCCGTTGACCTTCTGGAAGAAGGTCTTGTCCGGCTCCTCGAGCGCCATGTCGTCGAGGCTCGGCAAGGTGCCGGACAGATATTCGTGCGCCATGACCGCGCGCGCCGGCATGCGGGCGACGAATTTCTCCATCAGGACTTTCCAGTCCGGATTGCCGGAATAGGCGATCGCGCGCACCAGCACCCACTGGTCCTGGGGCGTAAGCGGCAGCGTCCGGGCGATGAGGTCGTCGGCCTTGCGCGGGTTGGCGCCGATGATGCCGGCGATGAAGCCGACATAGATGCCGGAGCCTTCCGGATCCTTCAGGGTACCGAGACGGCTGAGCGTCTTGACCGCCGCCGGCACGCGGGCGAGGTTGGGTTTCGCCCGGTATTCGTACATGAACTTCTGCACGTCGGTGACCGACATGAAATCGCCGCGCGGCGGAGGCGGCGCCAGGGCCGCCGCGGGCGCCAGCAGCGCCGGAGCGAGGATGAGTGCAGCAATCACGCGGTACAACACGCGAACCATGGTCCCCTCCGCCCGGCCGCAGCCGGCGCTCGAGGCCCCCCTGCCGGGCGCGGCGCCCGGCGTCGGTTTGGTAAGTTTCGTTTGCGGCGGCGATGGGGAGCTTTCGTGACAATTCGCGCGCCCGCCGCCGTTTACGTTTCCGGCAATTGCAGGGCGGATCTACTTCGTAGGGCGCAATAGCGCAGCGTATTGCGCCGTTTCTGGCGATCCGCCGCGGACTACGCGAGGTCCCCGCGGAGGCGGGGACGGATCGCAAAGCGGCGCATTACGGCCTTTGGCCTAATGCGCCCTACGCTATTGCGCCCTACGCGACTACATCACCCGGCGCGTCACCGGGCGCGGCCAAGTCATCGCCTGGGCGCGGACGCTCTTATACATCGTCAGCTCCCAGTTCTCGTGCGCATCGTGGAAGCGCAGGATGTAGAGGCAGCGGTCGTCGCCCTTGACCTTGATGTAGCGATAATCCGGCCCGTACCACTGGTCGAGCGTCTCGACCACGCGCACGCGCGCGCGGCCGAGGCGAAAGCGCGCCGGCATCGGCGCGCCGCCGTGGCCGGCGCACGTCTCGACGTGGATGCGCATGCGCGCGGGTCAGGCCTTGCCGTGCGCGGTGCGCCGCGCCATGGCCTCGCCCCACTTGGCGTCCCAGTCCTGGCCGGTGGGGTCGAGCACCTTGCCGTCCTTCTCGAAGAACTTGTTCGGCATCTGGAAGATCGCCAGGAACAGCCCGCCGGTGGGCGACCAGGCGGAATGGCGGCTGCCGGCCGGGCGCCACACGAACTCGCCCGGGCCGATGGTGAGGCCGGCATCCGGGCCTTCCTTGTCGACCAGCGAGCCCTCGAGCACGTAGGTCTGCTCGATCAGCGTGTGCTCGTGGTCGGGCAGCACGGCGCCCGGCTCCATGCGGAACAGCGCGGTCAGCACGCCGGTGTCCTTGTCGAAGAACAGGGTCTTGGTGGAGCAGCCGGGAAAGCGCGCCATGTCCCACGGCAGGTCGGCGGGGCGTACGTGATGGGAGGCCATCGGGTTCGCGGCTCGGCTGGGCTCGGTCTTGGCGTCCATGGGGGTGCTCCCGGTTGGGTCGATCCTGACCCCATTGCAGTCCAATTTGCATTGCGCGTCCAGGCCGATGGCGCTCAAATCTGCTGTTTCCCGGGCGCAGCGCAGCACGAAGTGGTGCGCTGCAGACCCGGGATCGAGGCACGCTGGGTCCCGGATCAGCGGTGCACCGCTCCGCTGCGCTGCGCGCTGCACCGCATCCGGGAAAAGAACCAACGCTAATCATCAGGGAGGTACGCCATGGCCACTTACATCGCGCTCTGCAACTGGACCGACAGGGGCGCCCAGCAGGTCAAGGATTCGCCCAAGCGCTTCGACGCGGCCAAGAAGATGCTGCGCGACATGGGCGGCGACATCAAAAGCTTCTACCTGACGCTCGGCGATTAC
>DASPVJ010000457.1:0-2976 GCA_035622435.1 Xanthobacteraceae bacterium
CCTGGCGAACTTGCCCAACCGGAGCCGATGCATGTCGTCCGCCCTCGACGAAGTCCTGGCCATTCTCGACCTCGAGCCGCTGGAAGTGAACCTGTTCCGCGGTCGCAGCCCGCAGGTCGGCTGGCAGCGCGTGTTCGGCGGGCAGGTGATCGGCCAGTCCCTGGTCGCCGCCTGCCGCACCGTCGACGGCCGGCCGCCCCATTCGATGCACGCCTATTTCCTGCTGCCGGGCGATCCGGCCGTGCCGATCATCTACGAAGTCGACCGCATCCGCGACGGCAAGAGCTTCACCACCCGCCGCGTGGTCGCGATCCAGCACGGCCACGCCATCTTCACCATGGCCGTGTCGTTCCACATCGACGAGCCCGGCCTCGCCCATCAGGCGCCGATGCCCGCGGTTCCCGGCCCGGAGGCGTTGCCGAGCGAGACCGACCTCAAGAACCAGGTGATGGCCTCGATGCCCGATGCGGTACGGCGCTATTACGAGCGCGAGCGTCCGCTCGAGCTGCGGCCGGTCGAGTTCCGCCGCTATCTCGGCGAGAAGATCGAGAGCGCCCGCTTCCACGTGTGGATTCGCGCGACCGGCCGGTTGCCGGACGATCCCGCCGTCCATCAATGCCTGCTCGCCTACGCGTCCGATCTGACGTTGCTCGACGTCGCCCTGGTTCCGCACGGACGCTCGGTGTTCGACCGGCGAATCATCGCCGCAAGCCTCGACCACGCCCTGTGGTTCCACCGCCCGTTCCGCGCCGACGAATGGCTGCTCTACGCGCAAGACAGTCCGAACCTGTCGGGCTCGCGCGGCTATTCGCGCGGCCTCATCTTCGCCCGCGACGGCACCTTGGTGGCTTCCGTCGCCCAAGAAGGGCTGCTGCGCGAGCGCACGGCGCGCTGACGCGGCTTGCGCCTGTTGGTGACGGAACGATCTTGGCTCATAGTGTCGCCGCGCGCCCTTAGAGCATTTTCCGGAAAAGTGGGTACCGGTTTTCCGTAGAAAATGCGACAAGATCAAAAGCTGGAGCACTTTCCGATTCAGTTGAATCGGAGAGCGCTCGGCGACCGCGAGGCCGGACCCATGAAACTCGTCACCGCCATCATCAAGCCGTTCAAGCTCGACGCCGTTCGCAACGCGCTCGGCCAGCTGGGCGTTTCCGGCATGACCGTGACCGAGGTCAAGGGCTACGGCCGCCAGCGCGGCCACACCGAGATTTACCGCGGCGCCGAATATACCGTGACGTTCCTGCCCAAGCTCAAGATCGAAGTCGCGGTTCCGGCCGACCAGGCCGATCAGATCGTCGAGGCCATCACCACGAGCGCCAAGACCGGGCAAATCGGCGACGGCAAGATCTTCGTCTTCGACGTCGACCACGTGGTCCGCATCCGCACCGGCGAAACCGACAGTAACGCCCTGTAGGCCACTGACCGTTATTCGTGCTTGATTAATTGTTGGGCAAAATTGCCCCCTCTTTGAGCGCCGCGGCCACCGCCGTTCTTGCGGCACCGACGAAAGTTGCCTGATTTACCAATAGTTTAACGATGATGCCGGTCGTGGCACGCATCTTGAGTCTGCTAACCCATTACGGCGGGGGCGGATACCCGGCACCGCACCTGACGTAGGGAGGCCTCGGCACCACCGAGGCCTCTCGCTTTTCGGAGGACAGAGGACGGAGGACAGAGGACGGAATAGGCGCGAACTGCGCCTCAGCGATCCGTCCTCTGTCATCCGTCCTCCGTCATCTGCTTTCCGCGATGGTTAATCGCGCCTTAACCTTGCCGCTTCTAAGGTGCTTCCCATGCGGCGGGGGTCGCCCGTCTTGTCCATGTCCATGACGAACGCCGAACGCGAGACTGCCGCGTCGACCGCTCGGTCCGCCGACGCGCGCTCGCCATTCGTGCGCCTCGCCGAGCTGCTCGGCGATCTCAAACCCGGCAAGCCGGTCATCAACCTCTCGGTGGGCGAGCCGCAACATCCGATTCCGTCGTTCGTCGGGCCGGTGCTCGCGGCGCATCTCCCCCGCTTCGGCCGCTATCCGCTCGGCAAAGGCATCGAGCCGTTCCGCCGCGCGGCGGTCGACTGGCTCGGCCGCCGCTACGGGCTCAAACGCCCGCTCGATCCGGAAAACGAAATCATCGTGCTCAGCGGCACGCGCGAGGGCCTGTTCCTCGCCGCCATCGCGGCGAAGCGCTGGGTCGCCCCACGCGCCGGCAAGCCAGCGATCCTGATCCCCAATCCGTTCTACGTTCCTTACGCGGCCGCGGCAGAAGCCGCCGACTGCGAACCGGTCTATCTCGCGGCGACCGCCGCGAGCGCGTTCATGCCCGACCTCGACCGCCTGGATGAAGCGCTCCTGGCGCGCACGGTGGCGATGTATCTCGCCTCCCCGTCCAATCCCCAGGGCGCGGTCGCCGATCTTCCTTATCTGACGCGGCTCGCGGCGCTGGCGCGGCGCCACGGCTTTCTCGTCTTCACCGACGAATGCTACTCGGAGATTTATACGCGTCAGGCACCCCACGGCATGCTCGAGGCGGCCGGGCCCGACTTCGCCAACGTCGTCGTGTTCCACTCGCTGTCGAAACGCTCGAGCCTGCCGGGCCTGCGCATCGGCTTCGCCGCCGGCGACCGACGCTTCATCGCCAAGTTTCTGGACTTGCGTAACGTGTCCTCGGCGCAAGTGCCGGAGCCCGTGCAGGAGGTCGCGGTCGTCGCCTACGGCGACGAAGCGCATGTGGACGAGAACCGCCGGCTCTACACGGCAAAATTCGATCTCGCCGATCAGATCATCGGCGATCGTTACGGCTATCGCCGTCCGGCGGGCGGTTTCTTTCTGTGGCTCGACGTGTCCGCGCAAGGCGGCAGCGAAGCGGCGACGCTTGCGCTCTGGCGCGAGGCTGGCGTGCGCGTCGTGCCCGGCCGTTATCTGGCGCGCGAGCAGGCCGACGGCAGCAATCCAGGCGCCGATTATGTTCGGGTCGCCA
>DASPVJ010000458.1:0-17406 GCA_035622435.1 Xanthobacteraceae bacterium
CGGCACCAGCAGCACGACGCCGAGCGCAAGCGCGAAGGCGGCCCCGGGAACGAAGTAATGGCCGTTCCAGTAGGCGAATAGGGTCGCCGCCCAGGCGCCGACCGCGTTCACCGCCATGGCGAGCAGAAGAGCTTGGCCGAACGTCGCTCCCGCGATCGTCAGGATGGGAAGCGACAGCAGCAGGCCGACCAGCACCGCGATCGCGGCGATCTTCCAATGGTCAGCGAACGCAATCGGTCCGGTCCACGGGAATTTGGCTTGCCGGGCCGTATTGAACAGGCCCCAGTATGGGCCGACACCACCCTCCTTGGTCTTCCACGGCTGGTCGAACGCTTCGATGATGTTGTAGTCGATCCCTAGCGCATCCGCCCGGGTTGCGAAATCGCGCAGCACCATGGCTTGCTCGGCGCCGCCCGGGTTGGCATCGCCGCGGTTGTAGCCGGCGCTCGGCCAGCCGAACTCGGCAATGACGACCCGCTTGCCGGGATACATCCGACGCAGATCGCCATAGTGCTGAATCGCGTCATCGACCGCTTCGCGGTCGGCAACCTTATTCCAGTACGGCAGGATGTGTGCACCGATGTAGTCGACGGCGGCGACAAGGTCCGGATGTCTCTCCCACTCTGAAAATATTTCTCCTGTTGTGACAGGCACTTGTGCCTCTCGTTTCACGCGCTTGATTAGCTCGACAAGGTCGTCGATGGTTTTTTGGCCACGGTAATTCCCCTCTCTCTTGAGTTGCTCGATCTTCTCTTGGTCGAGAAAGACGCCAGTGAAGATCGTCTCGTTGCCGACCACTATGCCGACGACGTTGCGATTTTTCTTAGCGAGCTCGATCGCTTCCTTGATCTCGGCCTGGTTTCGCTCCTCAGCTTCTTTGTTTTTTTTCTCGTCTTTCGATGCGGTTTCATCCTTGATCCACGCACCGACCGTAACCTTCAAATCGAATTCGTTGGCGATGGCCGGCACGAGCTCCACGCCACAGGCCGATGAGTAGGTCCGGATCGCGTGGGTGTAGGGGGCAATGACCTTGAGATCAGCGCGGATTTGCTCCGCAATGACCTTGAGGTAAGCGCGAATTTGCGCGTCGCTGGCCGGATGATCCTCGTCGGACGGGCATAAATGGGCGAACGGCGTATAGGAAACGCTGGCGAGCGTGCCGCTGAATCCCGGAGCCGGAGTTACGTTGCGGCCAAGCGCCCATAGGCCCGCGTGCGCGCACGCAACCAGTGCGAGGGCGACGACGGGGGTGCGCATTGACGCAACCGGATGGGGCGGAAGTCAGGAAGCCCGAACCCGTCCCCTGGGCTCGTCTGACGATTGATGCACTGCAGCGTACACCGGATTGCGCCGGTGTTCAACGTCAGTGAGCAAGCAGTGATGACCCTTTTGGGGCGCGCAGCGCGACCGGCAGAAAAAAGTTCAGAACTACTCACTGGAAGGTGGCAGTGGCGTCCCGGTGGCCGGTGTCGCGAGCACCGGAGGCGTGGTGGAGGTCAGCCAGCAGGCGGTGACCCGGATGCCGATGCTCTCGGGCGACTTTTTGTCGATTTCCCCTTGGCGCACGACGCAACGGAAGGCCTGCTGCAGATGGTCGGCCGGGCATCCGAAGCGGTCGTAAAGTTCGAGCTGTCGCAGAGCCGTATCGAGATCGTCCCGAAACAACCAGTTCACCACCCGCCGCCCGAGCCACACGCACTCCGGATAGCCGGCGGGACCGGAGAGGATGCGGGCCGCCTCGGCGTATTCGTCGACCCTTTTCTTGTCTTCCTTGCTTGCATCGGCCGGTGGCGCTGCCGGCGGTTTTTGCGCCTGCTCCGGCGGCCTCTGCTCGGCGTTTTGCGCCGATGCCCCCGTCACTGGAGCAAACGCCAACGCGGCACCGATGCAGAGGCCGAGGAAAGACGAGCGAGCTACGAACATGCAAGACCAGACGCGAGCGCGACCGACTTGGCGCGAAGGGACTGCAACACCCGAATAGGTCATCATTGCGGCGCGTGTGGCGTCGGTTGTTGCCATGGCGCAAGCTTCCGGCCTTGTCCAGTCCCGCTGCAATTCTGCTCTCCCGCCCGAACCTTGGCATGGGCGGCGCGCCGCGCTAAGCGCAGCAGCGAATAATACCGCGCTTCGCAGGTTTCAATGCGCCTCGTCGGTCTTTCGGCCCTGGTCGCCGCCGCGATTGTCGGGACATGGTGGTGGCTCGGCGCGCCGTTCGCCATCCCGCCTTCGCCGCTTGCTCCCGACGAGAAGCTCTACTGCGTATCCTACGCGCCTTTCCGCGGCCAGCAGACGCCGTTCGACCGTTCCTGGATCGACCCTCGCCAAATCGAAGACGATCTCGCCCGGCTCGCGCCGCTGACCGATTGCGTGCGCACCTATTCGACCGAGCTTGGCCTCGACCGCGTCGCCGAGATCGCCGAACGCCGCGGGCTCAAGGTTATTCAAGGCGTATGGCTCGGCCGCGAGCGGGCGGGCAATCGGACGGAAATTGAAACCGCGGTCGCGATCGTCCGGCGCCATCCCGGCACGGTCCGCGCCGTCGTTGCGGGCAACGAGGCCCTGCTGCGCGGCGAACTGTCGGCCGATGACCTCGCCGCGCTGATTGCCGAGGTCCGAGCGCGGGTCGTGGTGCCGGTAACCTACGCGGAGGTCTGGGAGTTCTGGCTGCGCAATCGCCCCGTCGCCGACGCGGTCGATTTCGTCACCGTCCATATCCTACCTTACTGGGAGGACATCCCGATTTCCGCCGCGGCAGCGGCCGCCCACGTCGCTGACATCCACCGCATGGTCGCCGCGGCGTTTCCCGGGAAGGAAATCCTGCTTGGGGAGGTCGGATGGCCGAGCGCCGGACGCATGCGCGAAGGCGCGCTTCCTTCGCCGGCCAATCAGGCCCGCGTCCTGGAGGGGGTGCTTGCGATCGCCAAACGCGACGGCTTTCGCGCCAGCCTGATCGAGGCATTCGATCAGCCATGGAAGCGCAAGCTCGAAGGAACGGTCGGTGGCCACTGGGGGCTTCTCGACGGCGCTACCCGCGAGCGCAAATTCGTCTGGGGGGCGCCGTTGTCGAACCACCCGGGTTGGCCTTGGCAAGCCGCCGTCGGGCTTGCGCTGGCCGCCGCCGTATTCCTGGCCGCCCGTCTAGCCAGCAGGACCGCGGCGCCGCCGACCGCGACCCAATGGTTCGGGGTTGTTGTCATGGCACTCGCTCCCGGCATCCTGATCGGCTGGGCACTCGCGAGCGCGCCCCTTGAGAGCCTCGGCATCGGCGGCTGGGCCCATTCGCTGGCGATGATTGCGGTCGCCGTCGTCGCTCCGCCGGCCGGCGCGGCGGCGCTCGTGCGCAACATTCCGATTCCGGCGTTCTCGCGCCTTCTTGCGAGCCGAGAGGGCCGGCCGACCGACCGGGTCGTCTTGATGCTTGGCGTGGCGTGGATCGTCCTCTCCGCTATCGCGACCGAGGTGGCGCTCGGCCTCGCGTTCGATCCGCGCTATCGCGACTTCCCGTTCGCCCCGCTGGGCGCCGGCGCAGCGCCGTTTCTCGTTCTTGCGCTGCTCGGCGGGCACGCGCCGCGCCGCCTGGAGGTGGCCGAGGCGGCGATGGCCGCCGTGCTGGGGGCATCGACCGGCTACGTCGTCTGGCATGAGGGGTTCGCCAACTGGCAGGCCCTCTCGCTGTGCATCGTGCTCGCCGCCGTCACCTTTGCTCTGCTTCGATCGCCGGGCGCGCCAAGCTCAGAATGAGGAGCGCGACCGCCAGGCCCGAGAGCACGACGTTGTAAAGCACGATGCCGAGCGCTGCCGCCACCAGGCCGAGAACGAACAGAACAAACCCGGGGCGCAGCAAGTTGACGAGCGCGATGGCGATCGCGACTGCGCCGAACGCCGAGTGCTCATGCAGCACGATCGCCGCGCCGCGGGTCGCGCACAGGACGGTTGCAAGACCGCGATCGCAGGCAAGTCCGGTCGGGGTGTGCTGGATCACGCCGTAACGCATGTAGAACCCGTATCCGAGCGCCAGTAGACCGAGGAGAATCGCTGCGCTCAGCTGGGGTACCGTCGGGCGAAAGAGGCGGCGCGAGCCCATGGCAGAAACTATGCCACGCCCGCCGATGCCCGCAATGGCGCGGCGGCTCGGGCCGTTGCAGGAGGCTAAAGCGTGATGGCTTTTCTTCCAATCGCCATCCCGCTTTGACTTATTGTTGGAGCGTGATGTTTTTCCGAAAACCGGTACCCGCTTTTCGGCATCGTGCTCTAATTCAGCGCCAAGCGCTGGCCGTCGAACACCGCGGGCGCACAGGTCAGGCCCGCAGCAGCCAGCGCAGCACATAGCCGCGCCGCAACCCCGGCATTGGCGAGCGGACCGACCACGAGCCGCAATTCCACCGCCCCCGGCTTGGCGCCGTCGCGCACGGTCACGAGCGGGCGCAGTCCCTCGAGCAAGGGCGCGTGGCTTTCTTTGAGCGAGGCCCAGAGATTGCGCAGTCCATCGACCGTGGCAGCGGTGCCGAGGTCGATGCCGAACTCGGTTTTGGTCGCCGTCGATGCGGCGGCGCCGGTATCCGCCGCAAGCGGCGCCAGGGCTGCGGCGCGAGTGGGGGCGCCCGCGACTGGCGTCTGACCCTGAAGTTGCGCCGGAACCACGGCAGGCGGGGACACTATCGGCGGCGGTGCCGATGCCCGCGTGGCTTCGGCATTGACGGCAGCGCCCGGCGCAAGGGCGGGCGGCAGCGGGGACGCCCCCGGATTGGCTGCCGCCGAACGCTCAGCCGCGGGCCGGTTCGGGATCGATCCCGTCACGTCGTCGAAATTGCGCTCGAGCGCGCCGACCCGGGCCGCCAAACGATCGCGGTCGGCCGCCAGCAAGCGCACCGTTTCCGCTAGGCGCCGCTCCTCCATGCCGCCAGCGGGCTCCGAGGCGGTCGCCGCATTGCCGAGCGCCAACCGGCGTGCACCTGGGTCGCTGTAGGCGGCCAGGATGGCCGCGGCGAGCGACAGGACCGTCAGCCCGCCCCAGAGCGACATTCGCCACGCCTTGCGCGCGATCACTGCGCGGATGCGGGCGTCGCGCCCGGGTCTTGCCATATCGGTCACCTCGGTCGGCGAATCATTTTGAAAACGTTAGCAGAATCCGGCAATTCTGGCCCAGGCGCGGGAGGCGGTGACTGACCGCCCCGACTTCCCCCGCGACGCGTCTGCGGTTATGACGCTTCGGTTTTCCGCGCGCCCGAGAGACCGATGCCCGCACGGACTTGCCTAGCGATCGTGCTTGCCGCCGGCGAAGGCACCCGCATGCGCTCGCTGCGGCCCAAGGTTTTGCACGCGCTCGCCGGGCAATCGCTGTTGGCGCACGTGCTCGCCGCGGCGAAAGAGGCAAATGCCGTCGCGGTCGTGGTCGGGCCTGGCCATGATGCTGTCGCCGCCGAGGCGCACGCCCTTGTGGCGGGCGCGGCCGTCTATGTTCAGGCTGAACGACGCGGAACCGCCCACGCGGTGCTTGCGGCGGCGGCGGCCATTGCGCGCGGTTGGGACGATGTGTTGGTTATATTCGCGGACACGCCGTTGGTGCGGGATGCGACCCTCGCCCGCCTGCGCGCGGCCGTCGCGCACGGGGCGGCGGTTGCGGTGCTGGGCTTCCGGCCGGCGGACCCAGCCGGCTACGGGCGGCTGATCGTCGAGGGCAAGAAACTTCTGGCAATTCGCGAGGAAAAGGACGCAACGCCGCAGGAACGCGCCATCGCGCTTTGCAACGGCGGGCTGATGGCGCTCGACGGCCGCGGCGCCCTCGACATCCTGCGGCGGATCGGCGACAGCAACAGCAAAAGCGAGTACTACCTGAGCGACGCCGTGGAGATCGCCCGTAGCCGGGGCCTCGACGCGGTCGCGCTGGAAACCGAGGAGGACGAGGTGCGCGGCATCAACACGCGGGCGCAGCTTGCGGAAGCGGAAGGCGTGCTCCAGCAGCGGCTGCGCGCGAAAGCCCTGGAGAGGGGCGCCACTTTGGTGGCACCGGACACGGTGTTCCTCGCCGCCGACACCAAACTCGGCCGCGATGTCGTCGTCGAGCCGCACGTGGTGTTCGGCCCCGGCGTCGTGGTCGAGGAGGGAGCCGTCATCCGCTCCTTCTCGCATCTGGAAGGCGCCCTTGTAGGCAAGGGGGCGACGGTCGGCCCGTTTGCCAGGCTGCGCCCCGGCACCCGGTTGGGCGAAAAGGCGCGGGTCGGCAATTTCGTCGAGGTGAAGGCCGCCGCCATCGAGGCCGGCGCCAAGGCCAACCACTTGGCCTATATCGGCGATGCCCGGGTGGGCGAGAACGCGAACATCGGCGCCGGCACCATCACCTGTAATTTCGACGGGGCCGACAAGCACCGCACCAAGATCGGCAAGGATGCGTTCATCGGCTCGAACTCCGCGTTGGTTGCGCCGGTCGAAATCGGGAACGGCGCCTATGTCGGCTCCGGCTCGGTGATCACCCGCGACGTTCCGGCGGGGGCGCTGGCGATCGGCCGCGGCCAACAGGTGGTCAAGGAGGGCTGGGCAACCCGGCTGAAAGCCAAGAAATCGTCGGGCAAGAGGCGCGCCCACGCAGCGGATTAACCATGGCGAGGGACCCGCACTCTGTCACATGGCGAAACGGATTGTGATTTCCGTGGCTTGTTAGGGCCGTTTAAACCGGTGCGAGGGACAATAACGGGGTACACGCGGGGGGCTGCTCTCATGTGTGGGATCATCGGAATTCTCGGCAGCGAGCCGGTCGCCAACCAGATGGTCGACGCGCTCAAACGCCTCGAATATCGCGGCTATGACTCCGCCGGCTTGGCGACGCTCGAGAACGGACACCTGACGCGCCGGCGCGCCGAGGGCAAGCTCAAGAACCTGGAACAGCGCTTGGCGCGCGAGCCGCTCGCCGGCACCAGCGGCATCGGACATACGCGCTGGGCCACGCACGGCAGGGTCAACGAAACCAACGCCCATCCGCACGCCAGCGACCGCGTGGCCGTGGTGCACAACGGCATCATCGAAAACTTTCGCGAACTGCGCGAGGAACTCGAGGCCAAGGGCGCGAAGTTCAGCACCGAGACCGACACGGAGGTCGTCGCCCACCTGGTCACGGCGGAGATGAAGAAGGGGCGCGCGCCGGCCGCCGCGGTCGCAGCCGCGCTGCCGCGCCTGCGCGGGGCGTTCGCGCTCGTGTTTCTGTTCGAAGGCGAAGAGAATCTTCTCATCGGCGCCCGCAACGGTCCGCCGCTGGCCGTCGGATATGGCGAGGGGGAAATGTATCTCGGCTCGGACGCGATCGCGCTCGCGCCGTTCACCGACGCGGTGAGCTATCTCGACGACGGCGACTGGGTGGTGGTGCGGCGCGACGGCGCGCAGGTGCGCGATGCCGCCGGCCATCCAGTGAAGCGCGCGATCATCAAGTCCGCGGCGTCCGCATTCCTGGTCGACAAGGGCAACCACCGCCATTTCATGGCCAAGGAAATCCACGAGCAGCCGGAAGTCGTCGGCCACACGCTGGCCAATTGCCTCGACATGGCGGCGGAACGCGTCGCGCTGCCGATTGCGCTGCCGTTCGATTTGCGCAGCCTCGAGCGCGTGGCGATTTCCGCCTGCGGCACCGCCTATTACGCCGCGCTCGTCGCCAAATACTGGTTCGAGCGCTTCGCCCGCCTGCCGGTCGAGGTCGATATTGCCTCGGAGTTCCGCTATCGCGAGGCGCCGTTGCGTCCGGGCGATTTGTCGATCTTCGTGTCGCAATCGGGCGAAACCGCCGACACCCTCGCCTCGCTGCGTTACGCGCGCGAGCACAAGCAGCACGTGCTCTCGATCGTCAACGTGGCGACCTCGACCATCGCCCGCGAAAGCGACGTGGTGCTGCCGACCCTCGCCGGACCGGAAATCGGCGTCGCCTCAACCAAGGCCTTCACCTGCCAGCTTGCCGCGTTGGCGTGCCTCGCGATAGCCGCCGGCCGCGCCCGCGGGGTCCTGTCGGCGGACGACGAGCAAAAGCTGGCGCGCGCCCTCATCGAAGTGCCGCGCCACATGACCGAGGCGCTGGCGATCGAGCCGGCGATCGAGCATCTGGCGCGCGACCTCGCCAAGAGCCGCGACGTGCTCTATCTCGGCCGCGGCACCAGCTTCCCGATCGCGCTCGAAGGCGCGCTCAAGCTCAAGGAAATCTCCTACATTCACGCGGAAGGCTACGCGGCGGGCGAGCTCAAGCACGGCCCGATCGCGCTCATCGACGAAACCATACCGGTCATCGTCATCGCGCCCCACGACCGGGTGTTCGAAAAGACCGTTTCGAACATGCAGGAAGTCGCCGCGCGCGCCGGGCGCATCATCCTGGTCACGGACGCGAAAGGCGCCGCTGCGGCAGCGGTCGATACCCTTGCCACATTGATCATGCCGGACATGCCGTCGACGGCGACGCCGCTCGTTTACGCGATCCCGGTGCAGCTCATCGCCTATCACACGGCGGTCGTCATGGGGACCGACGTCGATCAGCCGCGCAACTTGGCAAAATCGGTCACGGTCGAATGAACGACGCGGGCCACGGGGGGTGGCGGCGGGCGGCGATGGCGCAGGCCGCGGCGTCCCGGCTATAATGGCGCGACATTCGCCGAGATTGCCGCATGACCAGTCCGGAAATACCCAGCGTGCCGAGCGACGTGCCGGATTCGATCGTCCCGAGCGCGCCGGTCGAGACCACGGCGCACGCAAGCGCCAGGGGCCGGATCCGCAATTACTTCCTCACCGGGCTGATCGTCGCCGGGCCGCTGGCGATCACCATCTACCTCGTCTGGTCGTTCGTCACCTGGGTAGACGGCTTCGTACGGCCGTTCATACCGTCCCCGGTCCGCAGCTATCTCCCGGTGCAGGTTCCCGGCGTCGGCCTGATCATCGCATTTGTCGCGCTCACGCTGCTCGGCTTCCTGACCGCCAACTTCGTCGGGCGTAAACTGGTCGACTTCGGCGAGCGCATCCTCGGCCGCATGCCGGTCGTGCGGCCGCTCTATCGCGGCCTCAAGCAGGTGTTCGAGACGCTGTTTTCGAAATCCGGCTCGACCTTTCGAACGGTCGGGTTGGTGGAGTTTCCGGCGCCCGGCATGTGGTCCCTGGTGTTCCTGTCCACGCCGCCCGGATCGGACATCACCGCGCGCTTGCCGAGCCAGGAGGAGCACGTGTCGGTGTTCATGCCATGCACGCCCAACCCGACCACCGGCTTCTTCTTCTACGTGCCGCGGCGCGAGGTGATCGAGCTTGATATCCCGGTGGAGGCGGCAGCGAAGCTGATCATGACCGCGGGCATGATCCAGCCGGGAGGCAGTGAGCAAAGCAAGCTGGCGGCGCTGGCTGAAACTGCCCGCGCTGCCCAAGTCGTGCGCACCGTCGCGCCCGCCGATTAGACACCCTGACCCGGTAGCCCAACGCCCGTACGTCGTGCTAATCTCGCCTGCGTCGCGGGACTTGGGGAATCGTCGTGCGCGCTCGCAGACTTGTCGTCGCGGTTGGTTTGGTCGTCCTTCTTACGAGTCCGGTGTTGGCCGCAAGCCAGCAGGATCGGACCGATTGTGCGGCACAGGATCCGAGCCGCGCCATTCCGGCCTGCAGCCGCGTCATTGCCGATCAAGACGAATCCATTCAGAACCGGTCCGGCGCATACCTCCTTCGGGCCGCAGCATACCTGGCGCAGGGCAATACCACCCGGGCCATCGCTGACTACGGCGAAGCCATCAAGCTGACGCCGCGAAATGCCACCGCCTATGTGCGACGGGCGATCGCCTATCTGCGCGACGGCGATCGGGACCACGCCGTCCTTGACTATGCCATCGCCGAGAAGATCGACCCCATTGGGGTCGCCCAGATGGCCGCCGGGAATCCCGACGTCGAAGCGGTCGCCGCGACGGCACGCACATCGCCGCCGTCGCCGGCCGCGCTGGCACTGATCATGGACCAGCTCGCCAAGTCGACCCAGCCGGAGTCCGCGCCGGTGCGGCCCCCGCAACCCCCGACTTCGACCCCGCCGCCTCCGCGGGCCAAGCTTTGGAACTCGGTGGCTGCCGCAATTTGGAGAGTCCGCGGGCGGGTGCACGTTGCCGTCGGTTACTCGGGGGCCAGGTCATCGGATTGGGACGCAAGGCAGCGCGCCATCGACGCTTGCCGGGACGCGGGAGGTCGCGACTGCCAATCGAAGGGGGTATGGGATTCCGGCTGCGTCTACATCACGACCGGCAGCTCAAGGAGCAGAGCCGGTTGGGGCTCCGGCGATACGATTGCGGAGGCGGTCCGCAGGTGCGAGGGGCAAGGACTGAGCTGCAAGCAGCCGATCGGCGGGTGCGTCGAGTGACGGTATTCACCCCGCGCGCAACAGCCTGATCGCCTCGTCGCGCTCGAACAGATAAAGCAGATGGCGCAGCGCCTCGCCGCGCGGCGCGGTGAGGCCGGGGTCGCGCGCCAGAATGAGCGCCGCGTCCTGGCGCGCGGGCTCGAGCAGGGCGGCGTGAACCTCGATGCGGGCGACGCGAAATCCCGGCACGCCGCTTTGCCGCGTCCCTAACAGGTCGCCTTCGCCGCGCAGCCGCAGATCCTCCTCGGCGATGCGAAAGCCGTCCTCGGTTTCGCGCATGATCGCGAGCCGCGCCTTGGCGGTTTCCCCGAGCGGCGCCTTGTAGAGGAGCAGGCATGCGGAGCGGGAGGTGCCGCGGCCGATGCGCCCGCGCAACTGATGCAGCTGCGCCAGCCCGAACCGCTCGGCATGCTCGATCACCATGACGGTCGCCTCGGGCACGTCGACGCCGACTTCGATCACGGTGGTGGCGACGAGGAGACGGGTCTCGCCGGCCGCGAATCGCGCCATGGCGGCATCCTTCTCGGCGCCCTTGAGGCGCCCATGGATGATGTCCGCGGCCTGCCCGAAGCGCTCGCTGAGCGCGGCAAAGCGCTCTTCGGCGGCGGCAAGGTCGGTCGCCTCCGATTCCTCGACCAGCGGACAGACCCAGTAGACCCGTTCGCCATGCTCGAGTGCGCGCCCGACGGCCGCCACCACCTCGTTGATCCTGCCGAGCGGCACCGTGCGGGTGTCGACCGGTTTTCGGCCGGCCGGCTTCTCGCGCAGTTCCGACACGTCCATGTCGCCAAAATAGGTGAGCACGAGGGTGCGTGGGATCGGGGTCGCGGTCAGCACCAGCACGTCGACCGCCTCGCCCTTGCGCGCGAGCGCCAGGCGTTGATGCACCCCGAACCGGTGCTGCTCGTCGACGATCGCCAGCGCGAGGTCCTTGAACAAAACCTCTTCCTGAAACAGCGCGTGGGTGCCGACCAGAAGATCAAGGTCGCCTTGCGCCAGGCGCTCGAGCATCTCGCTGCGCTCGCGGCCGCGCTCGCGCCCGGTGAGGATCGCGAGCCGGATGCCGGCGGCTTGCGCCAGCGGCGCCATGGTGTTGAGGTGCTGGCGCGCCAGGACTTCAGTCGGCGCCATCAGGGCCGATTGCCGGCCGGCCTCGATGACGGCTGCGGCCGCCAGCAGCGCCACCACCGTCTTGCCCGAGCCCACGTCGCCCTGCAGCAGGCGCAGCATGCGCTGCGGCTTGCCCAGGTCGGCGGCGATGTCGGCAACGGCGCGCCGTTGCGAGGGGGTGAGGGAGTAGGGCAGCGCGTCCGTTATCTTGGCGCGTTTCGACCCGTCGCCGACGTTGCGGTGGCCGCCCGGCCGCCGGGCATGGGTGCGCACCAGCGCGAGCGCCAGTTGCCCGGCGAGGAATTCGTCGAACGCGAGCCGCGACCAGGCGGGGCCGTCGGGCCGCACGTCGTCGGGCGTATGGGGCCGGTGGAGCGTGCGCAGCGCTGCATCGAAGGCGGGCCAACGGCGCGCGGCGAGCCAAGGCGGATCCTGCCATTCCGGCAGCTGCGGCACCTTGGGAAGCGCGGCATCGATCGCCCGACGGACTTGGCCGAGCCCGAGGCCTTCGGTGAGCGGGTAGACCGGCTCGACCAAGGGAAGCTGCTTGAAGCCCGCCTCGTCGACGACCCGGTCGGGATGCACCATTTGCAGCATGCCGTCATAGAGCGCGGCGGTGCCGGAGACGTAGCGTTTTTCGCCGATGGGAAAGAGCCGCTGCAGATAGTCCCGCCGCGCATTGAAATAGGTCAGCACGATGTCGTTGGTTTCGTCGCTGGCGTAAATCAGGTAGGGGGCGCGGCTGCGGCCGGGCGGCGGCGGCCGATGGCGGTCGATCGTGACTTCAATGGTGACGACGGTGCCGGGCACGACGTCGCGGAGCTTGGGGCGGGCGCGCCGATCGATGGTGCCGCTCGGAAGGTGGAACAGGAGGTCGAGGAGGCGCGGAGATCCGCCGTCGCGGCCGAGCAGGCGCCGGTAAAGCTTCTCGACCTTCGGGCCGATGCCCGGCAGGCTCGCGATCGACGCGAACAGGGGATTGAGCAGGTTTGGTCGCATCGGCTTCGTTCGGCAAAGGCGGGCAGCCTTGCGCGTGGCGCCAGTCGCGCCCCCTGACAGCGCAAGCGGGGGCCTCTATATAACCCACGCCTGGCCGCGTCCGGGCTTTTGGCGTTGCGGAGGCTCGATTGACCGAGACGATCCGACCCGAAGACCTCGCCGCCCGCCGGCGCAAGCTCAAGTTCCGCTCGTGGCATCGCGGCATGCGCGAAATGGATCTGATCATGGGCCGCTTTGCCGATGCTTTCGTCGACCGCATGGCGCCCGACGAACTCGACGACTACGAGCGGCTGATGGAGGTGCCGGACCCCGAGTTGCTGGGATGGGTCACCGGCCTAAAGCCCCCGCCCGCCGCCCATGACGCGATGTTGCAGCGCCTGCGCGCGTTCCATCACGAGCCGCGCCGGAGCTAGAGGCATGACGCGCTCGCCGGCCGACGTCCTTACTCTCGACCGACCGCTGACCCTTGCCGGCGTCGCCGACGGTGCTGAGGGCCTGGTGGCCGCCGACTTCGCCCGTGCGGTCGCCGCCAAAGCCGATGCTCCTGCCACGAGCCTCCTCGTCATTTGCCGGGACAGCCAACGCCTGGCGCAGCTTGCGCGCGGTCTCGCGTTCTTTGCGCCCGACGTCGAGGTCGAGCAGTTTCCCGCCTGGGACTGTCTGCCTTACGACCGCGTATCGCCGCACGCGGCGATTGTCGCGCAACGGATGATCGCGCTGTCGCGTCTTGCGCGAATCGCGGGGCGCGACCGCCCGACCGTGCTGCTCACCACGGTGAACGCGAGCCTCCAGCGGGTGCCGGCGCGCGACCTCGTCGCCGGCCAGGCGCTCTCGGCTGCGCCCGGCAACATGCTGCCCATGGACGGCGTCGTCGGTTGGCTCGAACTCAACGGCTTCCTGCGCACCTCGACCGTGCGCGACGCCGGCGAATACGCGGTGCGCGGCGGCATCATCGACCTTTATCCGCCCGGCATGGACCTGCCGGTGCGCCTCGATTTCTTCGGCGACACGCTGGAATCGATCCGCAGCTACGATCCGGAGACGCAGCGCACGACCGACGAATTGCGTGCGCTCGATCTGGTGCCGATGGCGGAGTTTCAGCTCACCTCCGACACCATCCGGCTGTTCCGCACCGGCTACGTCAAGGCGTTCGGCGCCGCCGGCCCCGACGACGCGCTCTACGAGGCGGTGAGCGAAGGCCGCCGCCATGCCGGTATCGAGCACTGGCTGCCGCTGTTTCACAAACAGATGGAGACGTTGTTCGACTACGTTCCGGCGAGCCCCATCCTTACCGAGCCGCTCGCGGAAGAGGCCGCGCACGAACGGCTCGCGCAGATTGCGGATTACTATCAGGCGCGCAAGGATGCGCTCGGCAAGGACGGCGCGGGCGCGCCCTATAAGCCGCTGTCGCCGGACCGGCTTTATCTCTTCGAAGACGAATGGCGCACTCGGCTGCATGGCGCGGCGCTGGTCCATATGACACCCTTTGCGGCGCCCGAGACCGCGGCCGACGCGATCGATGTCGGCGCGCATGCCGGGCACAATTTCACCGCCGAACGCAACACGCCCGGCGCCAATGTCTTCGAGGCCGTGGTTAGACGCGTCGCGGCGCTGCAGGGCAAAGGCAAGCGCGCGCTGATCGCGCTGTGGACCGAAGGCTCCCGTGAGCGCATGTCGCACGTTCTCGCCGAGCACGGCCTCGTCAATTTGGCGCTTGTTGCGTCCTGGCCGCAGGCGCTCGCGCTGCCGAAGACGCAAGTCGGGCTCGCGGTGCTTGGGCTCGATTCCGGTTTCGAGACCGCGGACGTCGCGCTCATCACCGAGCAGGACATTTTGGGCGAACGGCTCGTTCGCCCGCGCCGGCATGCCAAGCACACCGAGAATTTCATCGCCGAAGTGACGAGCCTATCGGCAGGCGATCTTGTCGTGCATGTCGATCACGGGATCGGCCGCTTCTCGGGGCTCCGCGCGATCGAAGCCGCCGGCGCGCCGCACGACTGCCTCGAAATCCACTATGCCGGCGGCGATAAACTCTTCCTGCCGGTCGAGAATATCGAACTCCTCTCGCGCTACGGCTCGGAAGGGGCGGGCGTCGAGCTCGACCGGCTCGGCGGCACGGCCTGGCAGGCGCGCAAAGCGCGGATGAAGAACCGCATCCGCGAAATCGCCGGCGAATTGATCAAGGTCGCCGCCGAACGGCAATTGCGGGAAGCGCCGCGTCTGACCGTCGCCGCCGGCCTTTACGACGAATTCTGCGCGGGCTTTCCCTACGAAGAGACCGACGATCAGGACGCCTCGATCGCAGCCGTCCTCAACGATCTCTCCTCCGGCCGGCCGATGGACCGGCTCGTCTGCGGCGATGTCGGCTTTGGAAAAACGGAAGTCGCGCTCCGCGCCGCTTTCACTGCCGCGATGAACGGCAAGCAGGTCGCCGTGGTCGTGCCGACCACGCTACTCGCGCGCCAGCATTTTAAGACCTTCTCAGACCGGCTGCGCGGCTATCCTGTTCATGTCGCGCAGGCCTCGCGGCTTGTGACATCGGGCGAACTCGCCAAGGTGAAGAAAGGGCTCGCCGACGGCAGTGTCGATATCGTCATCGGCACGCATGCGCTTCTCGCCAAAAGCATCGCGTTTAAAGATCTCGGCCTGATCGTCGTCGACGAGGAGCAGCATTTCGGCGTTGCGCACAAGGAACGTCTCAAGCAACTGCGCGCCGAAGTCCATGTTCTCACACTAACGGCGACGCCCATCCCGCGCACCTTGCAGCTCGCTTTGTCCGGCGTGCGCGAAATGTCGATCATCGCCACGCCGCCGGTCGACCGGCTCGTCGTGCGGACTTTCGTCTCGCCGTTCGATGCGCTGATGGTGCGCGAAACGCTGTTGCGCGAGCGCTATCGCGGCGGCCAATCGTTCTATGTCTGCCCGCGGATCGAAGACCTCGCCGAGACCAAGGACTTTCTTGACAAGACCGTGCCGGAGGTACGCGTCGCGGTGGCGCACGGCCAAATGCCCGCGCGCATGCTCGAAGACATCATGGCGGCGTTTTACGACGGCAAATTCGATGTGCTGCTTTCGACGACCATCGTCGAGTCCGGCCTCGACATTCCGACCGCGAACACGCTCATCGTGCATCGCGCCGATATGTTCGGCCTAGCGCAGATCTATCAGCTGCGCGGCCGGGTCGGGCGCTCGAAGCTTCGAGCCTATGCGCTGCTGACGCTGCCGAGCGGGCGGCGGATCACCCCACAAGCGGAACGCCGGCTCAAAGTGCTGCAATCGCTCGACACGCTCGGCGCCGGCTTCCAGCTCGCCTCGCACGACCTCGATATTCGCGGCGCCGGCAATCTCCTGGGCGACGAGCAGTCAGGCCACATCAAGGAAGTCGGCTACGAGCTTTATCAGCAAATGCTCGAAGAGGCGGTGCTGTCGATGAAGGCCGGCATTTCCGCGCCGGTCGCCGACAAGTGGTCGCCGCAGATCACGATCGGCACCGCGGTTCTTATTCCGGGGGACTATGTCACCGACCTGTCGGTGCGGCTCGGACTTTACCGCCGGCTCGCCGAGATCGAGGACGAGCGCACCATCGAAACCTTCGCGGCCGAGCTCGTCGATCGCTTCGGCCCGCTGCCGGAGGAGGTCGATTATCTGTTGCAGGTCGTCGGCATCAAGGCGCTGTGCCGGCGAGCTAATGTCGAGCGCATCGAAGTCGGCCCCAAGGGCGCGGTGCTCGCCTTCCGCGACAATGTTTTCAGCAATCCGGATGGGTTGATTTCTTACATCGCCAAACATCCCGAAGGCGCGCGGGTGCGCCCGGACATGAAGGTCGTGTTGTTCGACGAATGGGACGCGCCAAAGGCGCGCCTTAAAGGCGCGGCGGGAATTTTGCAGGCGCTTGTTTCGATCGCGGAGAAGGGCGCCAAGGCGGCATAGTCGTCGAACCGCTGGCGAAGCTCTTGTCGATCGGCTGCACTTTGGGCTCGGAAGGCCGTCCGCTTTATTGAGCAAAAAATTACGCCGTCGTTTGCGCTTCCGCGGTGCGCTCGATCGCTTGCGCGAGGTAGTCGGGCGATTGCGCGCCGCTGACGACAAAAGCCGAATCGAACACGAAGCACGGCACGCCGTCGATACCCGCATCCTTTGCCGCTTTGGCGTCGGTTTCGATGCGCTCGACATCGTCATCGCCCGCGAGAAGCCGCCGGACGAGTTCGCCGTCCATGCCGCAATCTACCGCGGCCCGGATCAAGACTTCGGGGTCGCTGAGATTGGCGCCCTCGGCGAAGTAGAGCTCCATCAATCTTTGCTTCATGCGCGCTGGATCGGTGGCGGTGCGCGACCACAGGATGAGACGGTGACAATCGAGCGTGTTGGGCTGCCAGCCGATCTTGTCCGGCGCGTATACGAGGCCTTCCGCCGCCGCGGCCTCAGCGACGCGTCCGGCGATAGCGTTATAGCGCTGCACCGAGCCGAATTTGGTTTCGAGATAGGTTTTCCGGTCGATGCCTTCGCGCGGAATCCATGGATTGAGGAAATAGGGACGCCAATCGACATCGACCGCGATCTCGGGTGTGCGCGCGATCGCGCCTTCGAAACGATGTTTGCCGATATAGCACCAGGGACACACGACATCGGAGACGATATCGACATGAACGCGTGGGGAACCGTTCGATGAGTCACTCATGAATACCGTCCTTTGGAAACCGGCCCCAATCGACCCCGATGGGCTGCCGCGGAGCCTACTCTATATCGGGAAAGGTGGCGATGCGCGCCAGAGGGCGCCGAGCCGAGAAGGTTCAGCCCGCCGCCTGGTTGATCACCCGGGCAATGAGCGAGTCGACATTGTCGGTCGGCTTCAATGTTGCGAGTGTCACCGCGGCCGGGATACCCGTGTGCTTGCGGTCGGCGCCGGCCATTGTGTTCTTCAAGACGCTGGCAATGCGGCGCGTCACGAC